>PLYK01000108.1 GCA_003151775.1 Geobacter sp.
GTCGGCAGCGATCAGCGCCGGCATCTTGCTCGACACCACGCCGCCGGTGGTCTCGGCCGGGACAAACCAGGTCACCAACGGCACCATTACCATCACCGGTAGCGCCAGCGATACGTTGGGCCTGACCTACCAATGGAGCCAGGTCCCGGTCTCCACCGGGCCGGGCACTGTAACCTTCAGCGCCCCCAACAGTCTCACGACCCAGGTCACGGCCAGCCAGAACGGCCAGTACGTGCTGCAGTTGACCGCTACCGACGCGGCCGGCAACACGGCCTCCAGTACTATGAACCTGAACTGGGACACGGTCAACCCGGTGGTCACTGTCAGCCCTAGCCAGGTTGTTACCAACAGTTCGGTCAACCTCACGGCCACGGCCACGGACGCCCTGGCTATGACCTACCAGTGGAGCCAGGTCCCGGTCTCCACCGGGCCGGGGACCATCACCTTCGGCTCATCCCTGGCGCTGACCACCACCGCCCAGGCCTCGGCCGACGGGGTCTATACCATAGCCTTCACCGCCACCGACAGCGCCGGCAATGTAACCACCAGCACCATGACCCTGACCTGGGACACCACGCCGCCCAGCCTGGCGGTATCGGCGCTCCCCGGCGGCACCAGCACCAACAACCCGATCATGAACATCGCCGGCGTCGCCAGCGACAGCGGCAGCGGCCTGGCGTGGGTGACAGTAAACGGTATGCGCGTCACCCCGGCGTCGGACGGCAGTTTCAGCACGAGCGTGACCCTGGCGCTCGGTCCCAACACCATCACCACAGTGGCCTCCGATCTGGCCGGCAACACCACGACTGACACGCGGACCATCACTCTGGACGGGACCGTGCCACAGATCACGATTACGCAGCCGCCCGACAACAGCGTTACCAATGTGTCATCGCTCACGGTCAGCGGCACGGACGGCAATAACGTCACGGTCAATGTCGCGGTCAACGGCGGCTCGCCCCAAGCGGCAACCCTGGATAATGACGACTTCACCGCCCAAGTGCCGCTGACGGCGGGCATCAACACCATAACCATCACCGCCACCGACCAGACTGGTAAAATCGCTACCGCCAAGCTGACGGTGACCTATAACAGCGCCAGCCCCGCAATCCAGATCACCGAGCCGCCCCAGGACCTGGTCACCAACCAGACAAACTACCTGGTGCAAGGCACGATCAGCGATACGCAGGCCTCGGTTACCACCGTCATGGTCTCGGTCAATAATGGCCAACCAACGTCCGTCCCGGTGTCCTCCGGAACCTTCCAGTTAAGCGTGCCCTTGACCGTCAACGAGATATACCAGGTGGTGGCGACCGCTACCGACGCGGACAACAACCAGGCCAGCGTCACCCGCAATATCACGTTCGACAATATCCCACCCACCATCACCCAGGCAGCGTCAAGCACCGCCGCCGGCTATTACAAAGTAGGGAGCAATGTCGATGTCAACCTCACCTTTTCTGAACCGGTTTATTCCTCCCAAGGTTTGACCATCACGCTCAGCTCCGGGGCCACCCTGACCACCGGCCCGCTCTGGGCCGTGACCTCCTTCGACACCACCTACGTGGTGGCCGCCGGCCAGAATACGGCTCAGTTGAACGTGACGGCCATAATCGGCACATTCAACGACCTGGCCCAAAATCAGGCCCAGATCCCGCTAGTGACGTCTGCGATGACCAATATCGGCGATAAGACGCAGATCGCCATCGAGACTACGGGTCCGACCGTAACTTTTACCTCTGAGCCGGCTAATCCGGTCAACACCAAAACCGGCAGTTTCACCTTTACGCTCAGCGTTGCCGGGGCGACGGCCCAGTGCTCCATGGACGGCGCCGCCTTCAGCACCTGCAGCTCGCCGTTCGCCTTTGATTTCAGTAACCAGCCGGATGGCAGCCACACCTTCAGCGTGCGCGGCGTGGACCAGGTAGGCAACGTCGGCGCCGTCAACAGCTATACCTGGACCATCAACACTACCCCGCCGACCGTCTCGGCCGGAGCGAACCTGACCTCCGGCATCCAGTTCACCCAGACGGGCACAGTGAGCGACTCTCTGCCGGTGTCCACCGTGCAATGGAGTCAACAATCCGGGCCGGGAACGATCACCTTCGGCACGCCGACGACCCTCTCCACCACGGTCATCGCCAGCACAAACGGCCCGTATGTGCTGCTGTTGACCGCGACCGACGCGGCCGGCAACGTGGGGACCGCGACCATGACCCTGACCTGGGACACGGTCAAGCCGGTGGTCTCGGCAGGAGCGAATCAAACCTCCGGCATCCAGTTCACCCAGACGGGCACGGTGAGCGACTCTCTGCCGGTGACCACCGTGCAGTGGAGCCAGGTCTCCGGGCCGGGAACGATCACCTTCGGCACGCCGACAGCCCTCTCCACCACGCTCACTGCCAGCCAGGACGGCCAGTACGTGCTGCTACTGACCGCCACCGACAGTGCCGGCAACGTGGGGTCCGCAACCATGACCCTGACCTGGGACACAGTTAAACCAGTGGTCTCGGCCGGGACAAACCAAGACACCAACGGCACCATTACCATCACCGGCAGCGCCAGCGATACCCTGAGCCAGACCTACCAGTGGAGCCAGGTCTCGGGACCGGGGACAATCACCTTCGGCACGCCGACGGCCCTCTCCACGACGGTCACGACCAGCACAAACGGCCTGTATGTGCTGCAGCTGGCCGTCACCGATGCGGCCGGCAATGTAGCCACCAGCACTATGAACCTGACCTGGGACACGGTCAAACCGACCGTCTACGCGGGTGCGAACCAGACCTACGGCATCCAATTCACCCAGACCGGATCAGTGAGCGACACTCTGCCGGTGACCACCGTGCAGTGGAGCCAGGTCTCCGGGCCGGGGCAGATCACCTTCGGCACGCCGACGGCCCTTGCAACCACGGTCAGCGCCAACCAGGCAGGGGTCTATGTCATCAGTTTGACGGCCACCGATACCGCCGGTAACGTCAACTCTAGCGTGGCCACCATCACCTGGGACCTGACTCCGCCCGTTTTATCGCTCTCGACCCTGCCGGACGGCTCCTATACTGCCACCAACACGCTGGTGATCAATGGCGTGGCCACCGACACACTGTCCGGGATGGAATGGGTGTCTGTCAACGGCGCCGTCGTGACTCTGGACAGCTTCGGCGCCTTTAGCACGAGCGTGACCCTGGCGCTGGGCGCCAACACCATCACCACAGTGGCCTACGACAATGCAGGTAATCAGACCTTCGACACGAGGACCATCCACTACGACCCGACGGTGCCGATGATCACCATCGGGGCCCCGGCCAGCGACGACTACGCGACCAACCAGTCAACCGTGACCATCGCCGGCACGGTGGGTACCCAGTGCGCCGTGACAATGACGGTGAGCGGCGCCAGCCCGTCCCAGACCATTGCGAACGTGCCGCTGTCGCTGTCCGGTACCGGCTACTTATTTACCCAGACAATCACAGGCCTGGCACCGGGTCTCTCGACGATCACGATCACCGCCACCACCCCGGCCGGCGTGGTGGCGTCCAAGAGCGTCTCGGTGACCTACGAGACCACCCGTCCGGTGCTCACGGTCGACAGCCCGGCCAGCGACATCCGGCCGACCACAAACAGCATCGTCGTCAGCGGTACCGCTACGGATGCCATGACCGACGTCACGGTAACGATCCAGGTCGGCCCAAACAGCTACACCCCCGAGGTCGTGAATGGCGCCTACTCCCAGGTGGTTCCGCTCTCCGCCAAGGGGCTCTATCCGTTGACGGTCCAGGCCACCAACAAAGCCGGCAGCCAGACGACGGTGACCCGGCGCATCATCTACGCCACCCCGACCGGCAGCATGAGCGGCGACAACCCCCCCACCATCTCGGACGCCCTGCTGGCGCTGCAGGTGGCGGTTGGACTGAAGACCATGCAGGACAGTTACCTGGTCTACGGGGATGTGGCGCCACTCGTTAACGGCGTCCCGGCCCCGGACTGGAAGATCGACATCTCGGACGCCGTTGTAATCCTTCGGATCATCGTCGGCTCGGTGACGGTGCCGCAGTAGCTTTTGCCGCCCCGGCGGCTACTACAACGCAAGGTGGGGTTATGCATTTTCTGATCATGGGGATTGTGCTTGTCATGCTCTCCGGCTGCGGGGTCGGCGGTTTTCAGGGCCCGGACAATACCTACGGCAACCCCACGCCGGATGTACAGTTAAAAAGGGTGGCCGGTCAGGTCTCCCTGGGGCCTGTAGTTGGCGGTCAGGTCTCGATCTACAATCTGAACAGCAACGGCTCCACGGGGCAACTGCTAAAGACCACTGTCACCAATGGCTTTAGCCAATACACAAGCAGCGTGGCGATTACGGGGCCATCACTGTATGTAGCCACCGGCGGCAGCTATACCGATGAAGCCACAGGTCAGACCATGACCATTCCGACCGCGTCACCACTACGGGCAGCTATGGACACGGTGTCGTCAACCATGAGTATCGCCATCACCCCTCTAACCGAACTGGCGGTCCAGCAAGCAAGCACGCTGCTGATCGCCACCAATATCGCCAGCGCCAACCTATTGGTGTCCAGCCTCTTCAAGTTCGATATCGTTGCCACCCAGCCCCTGGCGCCGACCACCGACGACTTCGCCCAGTTGAACGTGATTCAGGCCCAGAAGGACTACGCTTTAGCCCTGGCGGGCATCTCCCAGATGGCTGTTGACTACTACAGCGGCAGCCTCACCGGGGTGCTGGCAGCCATGTATTACGACATCTCGAATAATCAGAAATTGAGCAGCGCTACCGCGCTACAGTTCACCACTGCCTTGAGCCACTTCCTCGCCTCCACTAACAACCAGACCGGGGTGCGCGATATCAACGCCACCAACCTGGCAAACGCCGGCGGGCCATCCCTAACGTTAAAACTGGTTACCACGGGCCAACTGCCGGCGGGGGTCTCGATCTACGGGGTGCAATTACACTTAACCTTGCCGGCTGGGGTTACCATTCGGGTCAGCGATTTCACCACCTATCAGGCGGACAGCCTGGTGGTGTATTCCTCAGGAGTTTTCCCGGCCAATCTCAATGCTTACGGCAAATACACGCCGGCGGCGGGAGGCCAGCCAGCAACCTTGGCTCTGGCGGTACCTCAGGCCAGCGGCTCGCTCGTGGGCGAGTTTCTCACGGTTATCTGCGACCTACCGCCCGGTACCAGTTATACGAGCGCCGATTTTGCCGTCAGCCAGGTGGAGGTCGTTGACGGCAACGGCGCCGTGATCCCCGGAATAACCGTTGCCCCGCAGTGATCGGCCCGTGGCAGGTGCGCTACTGAAGACTCACGAAAGCTTTGGGGGTGGAACTGAAAGCGTCTATCTCGGGCCGGTTTCCGGCCTTTTGGGGCGGATAGTTTTGGGCAATATTCATTCCGACGCTGAACAAAGCCGATGTTGGCAGTGCCGCTTTCGATACCTCGAAGCGGCGTCAGGCAAAATACTCATGCCACAAACCCATTTATTCCGGTTTCAAATCAAAGATGACATCAAGGCGGCGAGGATCGAGGCGACGAAGGCGTACAGGTAGTNNTTGAGGAGCCGAAGACGAGCCAACGAAGATGCCGCTTTGATTTGGAATTGGAATTACGCATCATTTTGGAGGGAGTTCAAGCCAACCAGAAAATATGAGCTTAACTGAATGCAATTGGTAGAATAGTACCAAAGCAAATGGCGAGCCGTGTGACTCGCCATTTACTTTGGGACTGAATGAGAAAAATCTTCACGTTTAAAGCATAACCTGTCGTTTGCGCCAACTTATGCTTAATTCCACAACTTGTCCTTCGGCAGAAAAAACGTAACCTGAATTGCAAAAAACTTTGTACGTTATTCATGCCATCAGCCCCGTTACAAACGCACGAACCTCTTGGGCGGCAGCAAGCGCCTCGCGGGCCTCGTCAACCTCCGGTATGTAGAAATCATCCGGGTAACGGAGTGAAACCGCGTAGCCGGTCAGAAAATCGTATTTACCCAGCTCTTTGAAGGAAAGCTCATACTCTGCGCAACTTGCAACAAGGATAGAGATGTTGTGAGTGATGACCGGTTCTTCCCCCTTGCTGACAAGGTACATTTTCAGATATTTTTCAACTGCCTGCTGACAGTGAAAGCAGATGGTGTCGGTTATCGGCTCATCCGCCCCCAAGCCGTATTCGGCGGTCTTCAGGTCATTATCGGCTTTGATGAGCCATTGGCTAACAATGCCTTTCAGTTTTTCGTCCACAAAAGCATCCCTTCCCGCAGAATGACTCTCGATATGGTCGGCAGACTGGCGTCATCATGGAATTTATCGGCACGTTTGAGAAGAAAATCGACGTTATACCCTTTCTGCGCAGTGTCGCCGTAAAGCCGGTTCAATATGCTGTTCCGTTCACGCCAGCCCAACTCATGCTCAAGCAGAATAGCAATATCAATATCGCTTTGCTCCCTCGCCGTTCCTTTAGCGTAACTGCCGAACAGGAAGATGCTCTTCACCGACGGTATCGCGGAGATAACAATGTCCTTGATTGTTTCAAAATCACCGGCAGAATACATGTCAGTTCTCCTGTATTGCTAGCGCGATTATGCCATTCTTTCCGTAAAATGTCGATTTTAAGTTGCTCAGGACTTGATCGGCGTTCAGGCCAATAGCGACCGGCTTTCCTTCAACCATCGAATATAATAAATCTGTCCCGCATTGTTCAATGGGTCGTCGAGGGTTCAATAAGTCCCTTATTGGACCCGTACTTCTCTTACCACCCCTAGCCCCTCCTGAAACAGGAGGGGGATTCAAACTCCCCTCCTTGATAAGGAGGGGTCGGGGGTGGTTGAAATTCAGGAGAGGCAGCAGACTTCCAAGTTGATAACTTGTAAAGTCGATCTATCGTTACTGATAAGCAAAGCTCCCACCTTGGCGGCGCTGGCTTGGTCCCTGAAAGCAGGCCCTTGAAAACAAACTTAGCATCTTGGAAGCCTGACTCCGCTGGCTTTTTCATCAACATGTTTTTAATGTTTTGGGGGGTAATGACACGCCTCCAGGTGACGGGAAATGGCGGTGTTTTCATGCGCGCCAACAACATCCCTCTGGCCTACCTCAGTGGCTATAATGCGAGCAATTCTTGGCATGGAGTGGATAATAATAATGCGACCAATTCTTGGAATGGAGTGGATAATATAGTCGAAAAACAGGCATGGCAAGGAATTAAATGGGGAGTGTCCCTATTTAGCTAGGAATTAAATGGGGAGTGTCCCTATTTAGCTCTATTTAGCTCGAGAGAGGTTTGCGTGATATCTTCTTTTATATCTTCGATAGTTAGCGTACACAGGTCTTGCCATTTTTTATGAGCCTCTTGCAGCTCTTCTTGAGAAAAGGTTAGCTCAGAGAGCCGTTCGGGCATTTGTTTCAAAAGTTTATCAAACTGGCGCAAACCGGAAAAAGATTTATCTGCTCATTTGCCAAATCAGAGGTATTGACAATCAAGCGTTTATAAGCATAAACCGGTTTACGTGAGTTATACATGGCGAACCAGGAGGGCAAATAAGGCAAAGGGAACTGATGGCCGTATAGTTTGCGCTCTTTGATATGGCGCAATGCCTCGCTCTTTTCTCTGGCGACTTGAGCAAGGCTGATAGCAAAATAGGTAATTACGGGATTCTTGCTTTGCGCCCATTTTTCGACGTTGAGGATGTAAGTGTGCATTAAGACTCCTTTTAGCTAATATTAAATTATATGGTGAGTCGTATGAGAGCAAAAGATATATTTTGTCAAAGTGTGTCACGTATTTTGCTTTCGGTGGTGAATAGCTAACGGCTTATAGATGTTATATGTCACATTTGGTCGTAATATCAAATTTAAGATTGCGTTTCAACAGAATTATGGTATCGTCAAAGAAAATAATCGGGGGGGGGAGAATGATAATAAAATATGGGGCCAAAAATTACTGTTCTTTTAAAGAATGGATAGTTGTCTCTTTTGAGTTGGATAAAAATTGTCCTGAACATATATCAGAAGGAAAATCAGTGTCTAATATTATGTGTGTTAAAGGAGCCAATGGATCAGGCAAAACAAATGCTTTAAAAATATTAACATTCTTATCAGATTTTTGTCAAAATTCTTTTTCGTATAAACCTGACGATAAAATTAATGTAGAAACTTTCTTCGACAATGATGAGCCAACCGAATTTTTCGTAGATTTTAAATTTGATGACTCTGTTTATAGATATGAACTTGTAGTTAATAATAAAGAAGTACTAAAGGAAGTTTTATTTAGAAAATTACGTAGGTTTACTAGAGTTATAGAAAGATCTAATAATAATATAATATTCACTACGAATGAATTTACTGGTATCAAGATAATCAAGTTACGTTCAAATGCTTCTTTTATAAGTACAGCTAATCAGTATGAACTTGAAGTTATATCACCTATTTATCGTTTCTTTAGCCGTATGTTGTCAAATGTGAGTTTTTGGGGGCTACCAAATAATAATCACAGTATCGATTTTATTTCTGAATACTATCAACAGCATCAAGAAATATTCAATTTTGTAAAAGCATATATTTCAAAATTTGATGAAGATATAAAAAATATCGAGATTAGTGTGCGAAAAGATGAAAAAGATAAAGATGTATATTTCCCAATGTTTAAATACAATGTCGGAGGTAACTTAAAATATCTAACATATTACAGTCAATCAAGCGGTACTAAATCATTATTTAAGCAATTAGCTGAATATAAATTAGTACTTATGACAGGTGGTGTCTTGATTTTGGATGAATTTGATGTATATTTGCACCCACACATTTTACCTGAATTAATACGTTGTTTTGTTGATGAAAGTATAAATACAAATGATGCTCAATTAATATTCACTACACACAATGCTGATATATTAGATTTGATGAGCAAATATAGAACTATACTTATAAATAAAGAAGATAATGAAAGCTATGGCTATAGGTTGGACGAGATACCAGGTGATATTTTAAGAAATGACCGCTCGTTATTACCAATATATAAATCCGGTAAAATTGGGGGAGTCCCCAAGCTATGAGCAAATACGATAATTCAAAGAAAACTTCTTTTATAAAGGATCTTTGTGATCTTCCTAGCCTTGACGATAAAGATAATGATCTAACAATTAGATCCAAATTTAATTTATCGTATTTTGACGCCAGCCAAGAAGAGGGACAAGATTTTTGCGAATGGAGTGATTCGCAATTACATGATCTACTTAATAAACTCAAAGACTTTACCACAAATTCACTCGATTATTGGCGAAACCGACGAGCTGGTGGTGGCGGTTTAAAAGTTCTTGCGATATATGGTTCATTCCCCCTTAAATCATCATTTAAAAAACCTAAACATGTTCCTCATCAGGCCAATTGGGGCCGCTTTAGGCTTGGTAATAAAGTTAGACTAATTGGATTTACAATTCCACCTGAATATCATAATACTATACATAAAAAGACTGGTGAGCTTTTTGATAAAAACACATTTTATGTTGTCTTCTTAGATCAAGACCATAAATTTTATTTAACTGAAGAAGATTAATAATTAGGTCTTTGGTTGAGGGGAGTCTTGGGGACGCCCTTCANNGGGGACGCCCTTCAAATATTCACATGAGGGGGAGTCTTGGGGACGCCCTTCAAATAGGGGGAGTCTTGGGGACGCCCTTCAAATATTCACATTTGAGAAAAAGTGAATTCTCAGAAAACCTAGGGGAGTCTTGGGGACGCCCTTCAAATATTCACATTTGAGAAAAAATGAATTCTCAGAAAACCTAGAGTGGCCTGCTCTTGACATGAGACAAAAAATATTACGAGGCGGGAGGGTCTGCTACGGAAAGCCTACCAAAGCCGTTTGCCGGCAAAGGCACGTCCAGAGCCGGATTTCAAATATTTTTCGAAATCGGCGGCCTTGGATTCATCGCTAAAAGCCAGATAGCCGACCAAAGTCCAAGGGCGGAATTTTGCGGTGTGGGTCGAGTGACCGGCGTTATGGGCAGCAAGACGATTCTCAATATGGGAGGTAAGGCCAACATAACGTTGTTCGGGGTGGGATATACTCTGGAGGAGATAGACGTATTTCACAAAGCTCTTCCTCCTTCGTTAAGCGCCTTCGCTGCGCTTCGGCAACTTCGGCGGACTGTACACCCGCTTTCGTAAAGCGCCTTCGCAAGCTTCTGCAACTACGCCCGCCTTCGTAAATCGCCTTCGCACGCTTCGGCAACTACGCCCGCCTTCGTAAATCGCCTTCGCACGCTTTGGCAACTACGCCCGCCTTCGTAAATCGCCTTCGCACGCTTCGGCAACTACGTCCGCCTTCGTAAATCGCCTTCGCACGCTTCGGCAACTTCGGCGGACTACGCAAAAAACCAAGACTTCGACCGGCAGGCACATGGCCTGCCAGCCGAAGCCTTGGCGTAGGCTGGTGGAGGCGCCGGGAGTCGAACCCGGGTCCGAAGAACTTACCATCTGAATTACTACACCGTTAGTCCGTTGCTCAATTTAACCGGCAGAATACGCACAGGACAAAGCATCCTGCCAGCGGTCCCGTAAGTTTTCAGGCTGCGCTACGGGCGTTGCGCATCCCAATCCGATAGTGAATGACGTTCCCTTCTTACCATCGGCATCTCGGTCGGGAACGCCTGCTAAGCTGCTAGAGCTACAGGAGTGTTATAATTGTCGGCAATTAATGCCGTTGCAGGTTTATTAAGGTCGGCCGCCTGCCCCGACCCGGTGCAACCCAGATATTCACTTCCCCGTCGAAACCTTTACGCCCCCTTTCGAAAATTCGTTCCCCAAACCAAACAACCGCCCTCAGGCCCTGTTACGTGCCTTCAATGCCTGGGACAACTCGCGCTGCGTATCCTTCTTCTTCAAGTCCTCACGTTTATCGTACAGTTTCTTGCCTTTGGCAAGGCCAATCTCCACCTTCACCAGGCCATCCTTGAAATAGAGCCGAAGAGGAATGACCGAATACCCCTGTTCCCTGACCCTGCCGTAAAGACGGGTGATCTCCTTGCGATGCATCAACAGCTTGCGCTGGCGGTCCGGCTGATGATTCGCGCGGTTGCCGAAGTCGTACGCCGAGATGTGCAGGTTGTGCAGGTAGGCCTCCCCTTCACGGATCAGCATGAAGGAATCGGTCAGATTGACGTTGCCGGCCCGCAACGATTTTACCTCGGTCCCCTGAAGCACCATCCCCGCTTCCAGCTTCTCCTCGATAAAATATTCATGATAGGCCTTCTTGTTGCTGCAAATCTGCTTTTCACCCATAGGTATCATCATAGCAAAACAAACCCTGAAAGGGAAACATATCCTGCGTCGCTGAACGGTAATTTTTCGCAACGTCGGCCTTTGTTGACATTCCCTCGGCGAGTGCTATTATAATATTAAAGGATAACAATAGTTCTTTGAAAACCTCTGGGTTGCAGGTCGAGGAAGCAACACTGAAGACCGCTGAAACCATGGAGAAGCGGTAGGTCTCCCCGGAAGAAAAGGGATTCAAGCGGTGGGATGAGAGGACGGCAATCCGGAGAATACAGCCGTTACGGACAGAGCACGACAAACAGTAGAAAAGTTCGCCAGGACGCCTCATTTCAGCATGAAGGAGGCAGGTCAACATAGCGTAACGTTGGATGATACCAACATCGAAGGAGGCGCCTGTAATCGACGCAACTCGAAAGACTCAGGAAGAGGACGGCTGTATGATAAAAGGCCCACCGGAATTTCCGGCGGGTCTTTTTGCATTCTGGATGGCTACCACCCCCGCCCCCTCCTAAACTAGGAGGGGAGGAAAAACGCCCAGCTCTTCCCCCTCCTTGATAAGGAGGGGGGCAGGGGGTGGTTGATCCCTATTTTCTGTATTCGATTGGCAGCTCGGCCTTGTTGGCGGCGTCGTTTAAGTCGTTGTATGCCTTGATGGCTTCATTATACCGTTTCTGCGTATCCCTGAACTCCTGGGGAAGTCCCTGCAAACGTTCCATTGATATCCCGACAGGTTTTTTGAAGAGTTCCTCTAATTGCGAAAGCTGGATTTCCAACTGTTTGTAGTCCGCCTCACGGGCCTTGAACTCCTGCTGCCAGGTCTCGGCCTTTTTCCCGCCGTACAAGCCGCTGTCGGATTTCGCCCCTGGGGCGCCGGGTGTGCCCGTCCTTTTTGTCAAAGGCTGCGCAGGCTGTTCCTCCCCGTTCTTCCCGGCGTTTGCCGGGGCCGGCGGGGCATCCATGTCCCCCAGCTTGCGGACCTTCTTGCGGTACTCTTTCGGCACGCTGGAATAATCGTCGCTGAAGTTGACGGTGCCGCTTTTGTCGGTCCAGGTGTAGGTTTCAGCCATTGCCGGCAGCGACCGGAGCAGCACCACCGCCGCCACAAGCGCTACAATTCGTTTCATGTGTTGTATCCCCTCTATGTATTACCCCGGAGGCCAGGTAAAATGACGCCCGGCCAGGAGGTGAAAATGGATGTGGAACACCGATTGTCCGACCCCCTCGCCATTGTTCTGCACCATGCGGAAGCCGGAATCGGCATATCCCTTCTGACGGGCGATTTCACCCGCCTTTCTGAAAACATAGCCGACAAGGGCGTCGTCCTTTTCGGTCATGTCAAGACAATTGACAAGATGCCTCTTTGGCAGAATGAGCAGGTGCAGGGGCGCTTTTGGCGCGATATCCTCGATGACGAGGATCTGGTCGTCTTCGAACACCTTTTTCGACGGTATCTCATTGCGAATGATCTTGCAGAAGATGCACGCTTCCATGGCCGATCCCTCCGGAACCTCAAGCAGTATCAGAAACTCCCGGTTGCCGTCCGCTCCCAGGATGGGTGAGTCGCACACCCCGCACACCAGGATGCCAAGCTCCGTTGCCGCCTGCCGGACCCCTGCGACGGCCTTTTCATGGGCAGCCGGGTCGCGGACGATGCCACCCTTCCCCACGTCGCCCCGTCCCACCTCGAACTGCGGCTTGATCAGGGCGATGATGCGGCCGCCCGGCCTGACCAGCCCGATCACGGCCGGCAGGACCTTGCCGAGCGAGATAAATGAGGCGTCGATGACCGCCACGGCCGGCACTTCATCGAGCCGATCCGGGGCGAGATACCGGATATTGGTCTTTTCAAGACTGATGACCCTCGGGTCCTTACGCAGCTTCCAGGCCAACTGGCCATACCCAACGTCCACCGCAAAGACCTTGCGGGCTCCGGCCTGCAACAGGCAATCGGTGAATCCGCCGGTGGATGCCCCCACATCCAGGGCAACGAGACCGCCGACATCGACGCCGAATACGTCCAGCGCCTTCCTGAGCTTGAGGCCGCCCCGGCCCACATAGGGGAGGATCTCCCCCTTGATGCGGATATCCGCATCAGCCGCCACCTGCTGACCGGCCTTGCCGGCGGCGTGGTCTCCCACCACCACCTGTCCGGCCATGATCAGGGCCTGGGCCTTTTCACGCGAAGGGGCCAGGCCGCGTTCGACCATCAGCTTATCCAGGCGTTGCTTTACCGCCATTTCCTGAATCCGTGACGCCAGAATGCCGTAGTGTCCGGAAGAGCCGGGGCCCGCACTCCGCCGAGTCGTGACAAATCATTCACTTGGTTGGTACCCCGCCTGATCGTCGCAAACTCTTCAAACGCAAAGGCAGAGGCCTTCCGGACCAGCAAAGGCATGGAGGCGTCACGGATTCAGGCATTAATCTACGAGTTCCGACTTGGTGAAGATGGATTTCAGCCAAAACCCCTCGGCCTCGATATTCTCCCGGCCACCCTCCTCGCGGTCAACAAGGGTGACGATGCCCAGCACCTTCAGCCCCTCTTCTTCCGCCCGGCGCACGGCCTTCATGGAGGAGCCGCCGGTGGTGACCACGTCCTCGACGATGACCACGCCGGTTCCCGGCGGCAGATTCTTGCGCCCCTCCAGCCACTGGCCGGTGCCGTGTCCCTTGGGCTCCTTGCGGATGATGAAGGCATGCATCCTTGTGCCGTCGAGATGGGCGGCAATGGAGGTGGCCGTGGCGATCGGGTCGGCGCCCAGGGTGATGCCCCCCACAGCTTCGACCCCTTCCACACCCTTGATCGCCTCGTAAAACAGCCTGCCCACCAGAAAGCCACCCTCAGCGTGCAACGTGGTCTGCTTGCCGTCAAAATAGAAATCGCTCTGCCGGCCCGAGGCCAGGGTTACGAGCCGTTTTTCATAGGACAGCTCCAGGATGATCTTTTTCAGTTCTTCGCGGTCACTCATGTTCGTTGTACTCCTCTCCAAAAAGTCCCATCTGCGGTTTCAAAACCGGTTTGGGGAATGCCACCGGGTAGGTCCCGGCAAAACAGGCCTTGCAAAAGCCGGTATTCTCCATGCCGACCGAATTGACCAAGCCCTCTTCGGACAGGTAGCCCAGCGAATCGGCGGTGATATAACGGCAGATCTCGGCAATGGTGTGGGAGGAGGAGATCAGTTCCTTGCGGTTGGGGGTATCGATGCCGTAGTAGCAGGGATAGCTGGTGGGGGGCGAGGAGATGCGCATGTGCACCTCCTTTGCCCCGGCGTTGCGCACCATCTTGACGATCTTGCGCGAGGTGGTGCCGCNNTGCCGCGCACGATGGAGTCGTCGACCACTACGACCCGTTTGTCCTTGAGGATCTCGCGTACGGGGTTGAGCTTGATCTTGACCCCGAAATGACGGATGGCCTGGGCCGGCTCGATGAAGGTCCTGCCCACGTAATGGTTGCGGATCAGGCCCATCTCGAAGCGGATCCCGGATTCCTCGGCGTAGCCCATGGCGGCCGGCACGCCGGAATCGGGCACAGGTATGACGATGTCGGCGTCAATGCCGTGTTCCCTGGCCAGTTGCCGGCCCAATTCCTTGCGGGCCAGGTAGACGTTCTTGCCGAAAATGTAGGAGTCGGGCCGGGCAAAATAGACAAATTCGAAGATACAGGGGGTCGGTTCGACCTTCTTGAAGGGAAACAGGGACTTCATGTCGCCGTCCTTGGTGCAGACGATCATCTCGCCCGGCTCGATCTCCCGCACGAACTCGGCCTCGATCAGGTCCAGGGCGCAGCTTTCCGAGGCCACGACCCAGGCGTCACCCAGTCTGCCCAGGCACAGGGGGCGGAAGCCGTTGGGGTCGCGTACGGCGATCATGCGGCTTTCGGTCAGAAACAGCAGGCAGTAGGCGCCCGTGATGCGTTTGAGGGCATCCACGATGCGGTCAACCAGCGAATTGGTGTGGGAGATGGCCAAGAGGTGGATGATGATCTCGGTGTCCATGGTGGTCTGGAAGATGGAGCCGTAGGCCTCCAATTCGGCCTTGAGCAAGCGGGCGTTGACCAGGTTGCCGTTGTGGGCCACGGCAATGGAGCCCCGTGAGTAATCCACCATGATCGGCTGGACGTTCTTCTCCACCGAGGCGCCGGCGGTGGAGTAGCGGACGTGGCCGATGGCGGACTTTCCGGGCAGTTTTTTGAAGATCTCCTGGTTGCCGAAGACATCGGCCACCAGTCCCATGCGCTTGTGGGCGTGCAGGGTCGTTCCATCCGACGAGACGATGCCGCAGCTCTCCTGCCCCCGGTGCTGGAGGGCGTACAGTCCCAGATACGTCAGGTTGGACGCCTCTTTATGATTGTAAACACCGAAAATGCCGCATTCTTCGTGTGGCCGGGTAAAATTCATGAATAAAGGCTCCGTTTGCAAAAATTATACTAGTAGGTGTTCCCTCACATACTCCGCCGCGTTGCGGAACAGCTTCAGGCCATCCCCCTCTTCCGGCAGCTCTTCCCGGGTCCAGCGGGGGTGGTGGGTGTAATGCACAAAGGCCTCGGGATGGGGCATCAGCCCCATCAGGCGGCCGGTCGGGTCGCACAGCCCGGCAATGGCGTGCTGGGCTCCGTTGGGATTCAGGGGAAACTCCATGGTCGCAGCCCCGTAATCCGGGCCGGAATACTTCAGCACCGCCAGGTGCTCCCGTTCGATCCGCTCCAGGGTCGCAGTGCCGTCGCAGAGAAATTTTCCCTCGCCATGGCGCATCGGCAGGTAGATGCCGCGCCCGATCCCCCTGGTGAAGACGCTGGGCGACGCGGGATCGGCCTTCAGGTACACCCAGCGGTCCTGAAAGCGGCCGCAGTCGTTGAAGGTAAGCGTTGTGCGCTGCGTCAGGCAATCGCCGTCAAAACCGGGCAGCATGCCCATCTTGACCATCAGTTGAAACCCGTTGCAGACCCCCAGGATCAGCTTGCCGGCGGCGATGAAACGGGTGAACTGCTCCACCAGCTTCTCACCCGTACCGGCGACGCCGGCATGTTTCAGGCGATTGGCCTGGGCCTTGGCGCTTCCCAGGTCGTCGCCGTCCAGAAAACCGCCGGTCAGGTTAAGGAAATGGAAGTCGTCCAGCCGGATCTCGCCGGAGAGGATCTCGGCGATATGGGCGATGACCGCCTCGTCGAAGCCCCCCAGACGGCAGGCGTGGGCCGCCTCGGCCTCGCAGTTGGTGCCGTTTCCGGTGATGACGATGGCACGGGTCTTTTTCATGTCACAACTCCCTCAATGTCTTCTGCCAGGCTTCCTTCAACTCCGCCAGCCCGGCACGGACAACGGCCGCACCGTTCAGCCCAAAAATGGCGAGCACCGGCTCCGCCGTCACCACGCCGATGGAGGCGAAACAGTTGCCGCTCATGACAGACTCGAACTCGTCCCGTTTATCGGGATGGACCGTGACCAAGTGGCGCGATGCCGATTCGCTGAATAACAGCGGCGCATCGGATCTACCCGCCACGTCCCCCTTCCAGAGCACCTGGGAGAGGTCCAGGCTGATGCCGTACCCCCCGGCAAAGGCCGATTCGGCCGCTGCCACGGCCAGGCCGCCGTCGGAAAGGTCGTGGCAGGAGGCCACCACCCCCTGCATGACCGCCTGGTGATAGGCCTGGTAACGCCGGTAGGACCGGCCGGTGTCCACCAACGGCACCTTGTTGCCGATGGCGCCCTTGAGGGCGAAATACTCCGAACCGCCCAGTTCATCGCCGGTCTTGCCCAAGAGGTACACGATGTCGCCGGGCCTTTTCACGTCCATGGTGACGGCCTTGCGGGCGTCCTCGATCTTGCCGATCACCGAGAAGAGCAGGGTCGGCGGGATGGAGATCTTGGTGGAGCCGTCGTAGAAATCGTTCTTCATGGAATCCTTGCCCGAGATCAGGGGCAGGTTGTAGGCCATGCAGATGTCGTACAGCGCCTGGTTGGAGCGCACCAGTTGGGCCATCTTGTAGGGGCCGTCCGGGTTCTTTTCCGACAGGACCGGGTCGCACCAGCAGAAGTTGTCCAGGCCTGCCACCAGGCCGAGCGAGCCGCCCACGGCCACATAGTTGCGCAGGGCCTCGTCGATGGCGTTGGCGGTCATGTGGTAGGTGTCGATGTCGGAATAGCGCGGACAGATGCCGTGGGCCGTCACCACCCCCTCGAAGGAGTCCAGGATCGGCCGCACCACGGCCGCGTCGGAGGGACCGTCGTTGTCAACGCCGATGAACGGCTTGACCACCGAGCCCCCCTGGACCTCGTGGTCATACCGCCGCACCACCGACTCCTTGGAGCAGATGTTGAGCGACGAGAGCAGGGCCGTCAGATCGTCGGAGTAATCACCCTTGACCTCCACAGCCGGCTCGTCATGCCGGGGCGGCTCCCATTTGGCGCGGAGTTGCATGGGGGGCAGCCCCTCGTGCATGAACGCCATCGGCAGCCAGGCCACGGTGCGGCCGTCGTAGAGGACATGGAATACGCCGTTGCCGGTGAACTCGCCCAACACCGTGGCCTCGACGCCGAAGCGTGCAGCCATGGCCAGGAACTCGTTGATCCGCTCGGGCGGCACCGCCAGGGACATGCGCTCCTGGGCTTCGGAGATGAGGATCTCCCACGGGTTAAGGCCGGGATACTTGAGAGGAGCCTTTGCCAGGTCCATCCGGCAACCGCCGCACTCGCCGGCCATTTCCCCCACCGAGGAGGAGAGCCCCCCGGCGCCGTTGTCGGTGATGAAGCGGTAGAGCGCCTTGTCCCGCGCCCGGATCAGGAAATCGAACATGCGCTTCTGGGTGATGGGGTCGCCGATCTGCACCGCCGTGACCGGCGAGTTCTCGTTCAACTCTTCGGACGAAAAGGTCGCGCCGTGAATGCCGTCCTTGCCGATGCGGCCGCCGGTCATCACGATCAGGTCCCCTGGCTGGATGGACTTTTCATAGCCCGGTTTGCCGTTGATCTCAAGCGGCATGATCCCGGCCGTGCCGCAGAACACCAACGGCTTGCCGGCGAAACGCTCGTCGAAGACCAGCGAACCGTTGACCGTGGGGATGCCGCTCTTGTTGCCGCCATGCTCCACACCCTCCACCACCCCTTCGTAGATGCGGCGGGGATGGAGCAGGCGCGTGGGGAGCGGTTTTTCGTAAAACGGGTCGGCGAAGCAGAATACGTCGGTATTGAAGATCAGCTTGGCCCCCTGGCCGGTGCCGAAGGGGTCGCGGTTGACGCCGACAATGCCGGTCAGCGCCCCGCCATAGGGGTCCAGGGCCGACGGCGAGTTGTGGGTTTCCACCTTGAAGACCAGCGATTGCCGGTCGTTGAACCGGATCACCCCGGCGTTGTCCTTGAACACCGAGAGACAGAAGTCCCTGTCGCCCAGCTTTGCGCGCACATCCTTGGTGGTACGCTGGATAAACGACTTGAACAGTGATTTGATCTCCTGCGTATTGCCCTGTTCATCCTCGTACTGCACCGTGCCGGAAAATATCTTGTGTTTGCAGTGTTCCGACCAGGTTTGGGCCAGGCATTCCAGCTCCACATCGGTCGGGCCGGCGCCCAGCCCCACCTTGGCGCGTTCCGCCACCACCCGGGGGTCACGATAATGGGCCTGGATGATCCGCATCTCTTCCAGGGTCAGGGCCAGCACCCCCTCCTTGCTGATCCGGAGCAGCTCTGCGTCGGAGACGTTAAGGTCGATTTCCCTGACCTCGGTCTTGATGTCGGCCAGCACCTTGGGGACTAGTGGCGAATAACCGCGCCTGGCCATGAAATCAGCCGCAGAAAGCACGCTGTAGCGTTGGATGAGGGTGTTGCACAAAAGGCCGGTGGCGATTCGCTCCACATCGGACACCCCAAAGGCGCCTTTCAGCAGGTACTGCACCGAATAGTAGACCCCCTCGCCGGCGGCGAAAGGACGGCCAGTCAGATATTCTACGGCTTCGCGGGCGGTGCGCCCCACGTTGTCGGTCACGCCGGGACGGAAGCCCACCTCGACGGCAAAATCAAAGCCGGCCGCCAGGGGCCGATCGATGCTCCACTCCTGGATCACCGGGTCGCTGAACGGACCGGCTGCGGCCTGCTGGAGCTCTTCCTGCGTCAGGGGGGCATCCACGGTGTAGACGTCGATGGTGCGGACCTCATCGACCGGCAGGTGCAGAAAATGCCCGATCTCCCGTTTGATCCGTTCTCCGCGGGCGTCGCGGACGCTCTCCTTCAGGGCCGCTTCGATTCTGTGCGCCATGTCAGTTTGTTCCTTTATCCATGATCACCGTCCTGATGGGGAACGGGATGTCAATGCCGTTTTCGTTAAAGCGGCGAATGATCAGCGAATTGACCTTATCGGTGGTGGAAAACTGCCGGGAATTCTCCTCCACCCAGAAAAAGAGCGACATATTCAGGGCCGAATCGCCAAAGGAGACAAAATATGCTTCCGGCGCCGGGTCGCGCAGCACATCCTCCACCTCCAGGGCCGCGGCCACCAGAAGCTCCTTGACCCGATCCACGTCGCTGCCGTAGGCCACGCCGATGTTGATGCGCCCCTTGGCGCGGACATCCGGGAAGTCCTGGTTGATCAGCAAGGTATTGCACAGGTCCGAGTTGGGGATGATCATTAATTGGTTGTCCAGGGTCCTGATCCTGGTGCTGCGCAAGCCAATGCCGGCCACATCCCCCACCTGGCCGCCCGCCAGTTGGATAC
This sequence comes from Geobacter sp., assembly GCA_003151775.1. GTDB lineage: Bacteria > Desulfobacterota > Desulfuromonadia > Geobacterales > Pseudopelobacteraceae > Oryzomonas. Next base: position 19,982 of record PLYK01000108.1, read on the forward strand.
GGTCGCCGATCCTGAACGGCCGGTCCAGCATGAGGGTAAACCCGGAGATCATGTTGGCCAGGGTGTCCTTGGCCGCCAGGCCGATGGCCAGCGTGCCGACGCCGAGTGCGGTGACCACCGAGAAGATGTCGTAGTTAAAATGCTTGAGGATGACGAGCAGCGCCGTGCCCATCAGAAACAGCAAGGTCAGTTTTTCCGCGATCGGGATCATGTGCCGTGAGATCAGGGCATCGTTGTTGTGCTGTTGGCCGGCGATATACCACTGCAACAGTTCGTCAAAAACGTGGAAGACCAGGCTGAAGACAATGACCACCAGGGCGATGAAGAGGAGGCCGGACAGGATCACCACCAGCCTTTCATGCAGCGGCAGGGAACGGATCGCCAGATATACGCCCAGCATGACCAGAAGCCGCGAGACATAGGGGGTGACCCGCTGGAGGATGCGGTCGTTCAGATCGGTGCTGGTGAAGGCGGCCAGCCGTTTGCCCCACTTGTTCAGCACCAGGACGATCAGTTGGGCCAGCATCCAGAAAAAGGCCAGGATTAAAAGCGCGCCAAGTATCTCCTTGGCCCAGAACAGGATGGGGCCGTCCGCGTCCTGCGGCCGGAAGAGCGCCTGGACAAAAGACAGGATTCTAGTAGTCACCGAAGACTCGCTTGAAGATGGTATCGATGTGTTTGAGGTGATAGGCGAGATCGAACGACTCTCGGATCTTGGCCTCGCCCAGGGCGCCGACCACGTCCTGGTCGGCCAGCAACTCCTCCTGGAAATCCTTGCCCTGTTCCCAGACCTTCATGGCGTTGCGNNCTTCTGGGAGAAGACCAGTCCCTTCATCTTGTTGAGGTTGTCCAGCATATTCCCGGGATAGACCACCAGGTTCCTAATCAGGCCGTTGAGGCGACGCAGAGAGAAGTCGAGCGCCACCGTGGCATCCGGGCCGATGTAGCGCTCCACCGAGGAGTGGGAGATGTCCCGCTCGTGCCACAGGGCCACGTTTTCCAGCGCCGGGATGCACATGGAGCGGATATAGCGGGCCTGCCCGGTCAGATTTTCGGAGAGGATCGGGTTGCGCTTGTGGGGCATGGCCGACGACCCCTTCTGCCCCTTGCTGAAGAACTCCTCCGCCTCCAGCACCTCGGTGCGTTGCAGGTGGCGGACCTCGATGGCGATGCGCTCAAGGGACGAGGCGATCAGCGCCAGGACGCAAAAGTACTCGGCATGACGGTCACGGGGGATGACCTGGGTCGAGATCGGCTCTGGCGTAAGCCCCATCTTCTTACAGACGTACTCTTCCACGTAGGGGTCGATGTTGGCGAAGGTGCCGACCGCCCCGGATATGGCGCCGGTGGCTATGTTCTCGCGGGCCGCGGCCAGACGCCGGCGGTTGCGCTGCATCTCGGCAAACCAGGAGGCCATCTTGAGGCCGAAGGTGACCGGTTCGGCATGGATGCCGTGGGAGCGGCCGATGCAGACGGTATCCTTGTGTTCCAGGGCGCGTTCCCTGATCGACGCGAGAACCATGTCCAGGTCTGCCAGCAGTTCGTCGGCGGCCTGAACCAACTGCACCGACAGGCATGTGTCCAGCACGTCGGAGGAGGTCATACCCTGGTGGATGAAACGCGCCTCAGGCCCCACATATTCGGCCACAGAGGTAAGGAATGCGATCACGTCGTGTTTAACCTCGGCCTCGATAGCATCGATGCGGGCGATGTCGAAGTTCCCCTTCTCGCGGATGACCGGCACCGCCTCCCTGGGGATGACGCCCAGTTCAGCCTGGGCCTCGCACGCCAGGGTCTCTATCTCCAGCCAGATGCGGAAGCGGTTTTCAGGTTCCCAGATGCGGGCCATCTCGGGGCGGGTATAACGAGGTATCATGCTTCCTCCGTGAGGAAACGGTCTTTTTCCGTTCTGGCCTCGGCTACCTGCGGCCTTGCTTGTGCGACGCACCGAGTGGTACGTCTCCGCGCAATTCCTTGATATCCAAACCCAGAACGAAAAAATCCGCGTTTCTGATTTTGTCTATGAGTCAAACTTCTAAGACTGCGCTTGCCGTGTACTGGTCGCCGATCACGATCCGGGGGGCGCAGACGTTCTGATCGCGCAGAAAGGCTTCGGTGGTGCGGACCACGTGGTCCGGATGGTTGTTGATCTCGGAAAGGTGGGCCATCACCAGCGCCTCCAGCCCGGCATGGGCCAGATCGAACAGAAGGTCCAGCGATTCCTCGTTGGAGAGATGGCCGTGGCGCGACTTGATGCGCTGCTTCAGCTCCCAGGGATAGGGTCCGTTCATCAGCATCTCCACGTCGTGGTTCGATTCCAGGTTCAGCGCCCGGCAGCAGCGCAACTTTTCCGTCACCAGACGGGTGACGATCCCCAGATCGGTGGCCGAGGCGCAACGCCCCTCCCGCGACTCCAGGACAAAGCCGACCGGGTCGCAGGCGTCGTGGGTGATGGGGAACGGATCGACCTCAAGATCGCGGAGTGACAGGGCGCAACCGGCCTCGAACTCGATCAGGCGCGCCTTGTGCAGGTATTTTTCCGCCTTTTTGCAAACCAGGTGACTGGCGATCACCGGCACCTTGAACCTGCGGGCAAAGGCCCCAACGCTCCGGATATGGTCGATATGCTCGTGACTGACCAGCACGGCATGGACACGAGCGGCATCGATCCCCTGGTCCTCCATGCGCAGCAATGTCTCGCGCAACGACAGCCCCACATCGATCAACAGGCGCGTGTCGCCGGTTTCGACGTACAGACAGTTTCCTTTGCTGCCGCTGGCCAGCGAACAGATTTTCACACGAACTCCAGGATTCCCGGACTGACGAAGCACATGTCGCGAAAGACAAAAACAACAGAAGGATCTAAGATAGTTATGGTTAACGCACGACGGCGTTTATGCGGCTTGATGATAACCAATATTTTATACTCGAAGCGCAGAATAGTTTCAAGGTTAATCATGGCAGCAGATGTTCGTTTGGGCCGTTTACCCCCGCGGGTGGATCTGTTGGTGCAACCGTTTCAACCGCTCGCGGGTGACGTGAGTGTAGATCTGGGTGGTGGAGAGGTCGGCGTGCCCCAGCATGATCTGCACGCTGCGCAGGTCGGCGCCGTTTTCCAGAAGGTGGGTGGCAAAGGAGTGGCGCAGGGTATGGGGAGAGATGCTCTTGCGGATGCCGGCCATCAAGGCCCGTTTCTTGACGATGTTCCAGAATGCCTGGCGGCTCATGTCCGCCCCCAGGCGGGAAAGGAAGAGAAAGGGGTTCGCCCCCGGCGGGTCGAGTTTGGCGCGTACAACAAAAAGATACGTCCCGACCTTGTCGCGGGCAGACTCCCCGATCGGCACCAAGCGTTCCTTGTTGCCCTTCCCCACCGTCATCAGGTAACCGGAGTCCAGGTTGACCTCCCGCCGCTTGAGGCCGACCAGTTCCGAAACCCGCAGGCCGGTGGCATAGAGCAACTCCAGCATGGCCAGGTCGCGGACGTTCTCGGCCGCGGCGCCTGCGCAGGCGGCGAAGAGGGCATCCACCTCCTGGGCCGTGAGGAACCCGGGCAGCTTTTGCAGGATGCGGGGCGCTTCGATAATCGATGTCGGATTGGTTTCGGCGTAGTTTTCCACCATCAGGAACCTGTGGAACATGCGGATCGCAGAGAGGCAGCGCGCCCGGCTGCGCGGACCGATCCCCCGGTCTTTCAGCCGTCCCATGAAGAGAGAAATATCCGTAGACTTCACGCTGTCTGGAGCCGTACACCCCTGGTTATCGAGAAAATCCAGGTAGCGGGCCAGGTCGCGGCTGTAGGCCTCCTGAGTGTTGGCCGAGAGCCCCTTTTCCACGGCCAGATAGCTTATGAACAGGTCGAGGTAGTCGTTCATACCGTATATTCCCCGGAATGGCGGATGGTTACAACAAATCTTACAACTTCTCCAGCTTCCACCTTAGATACAGTTCATCAACCTTATCCCTGGCCCAGGGAGTCCTCCTCAAAAACTTCAAGCTGGACCCGATGCTCGGGTCATGGGTAAAACACCTGATATCGATCTTTTTTCCCAATTCCAGCCAGCCGTAATGATCGACCAGTTCCGTCAACATCATCTTCAAGGTGACGCCGTGCAGAGAGTCGCTACATTGCTTTTCCGTCATGATCCCGCACCTGGCTTCCTTGGGTCACACCCAGTCGTCGATGGCCCGTATCAGGCGTGACGTGATCTCTTCCAGCTTCTCCTTTGATATGATCTTCTGGCCGAAGATATCGCGCACGTAAAAGACGTCGGCCACCTGGTCAACCTTGGTGGATATCTTGGAAACACCTATGTAGAGCCCCACGCGGGTCAGGGTGCTGGTGATCAGGTAGAGAAGCCCGACCTTGTCATGGGTGTAGATATCGATGACCGTATAGTCCTCCGACACCTCATTGTCTATCTCGACACGGGTCGGAAAACGCGGGATGGGGCGGGCGGTGAGGAGCGAGGGACGCTGACGGTTCTCCACAAGTTCAGCCACGCTGACTTCACCATGCAGGGCCCGGCGCATGTCGCCCTGGACCTTTTGCCAGCGCTGTTCGTCGGTGATGACCATGCCTTGGGGCGAATTGACCTGAAGTATGTCCAGCACCTTGCCGTTGCGGCTGGTGTTGATCTGGGCTCCCAGGATATTGACGCCGTTGGCGGCCATGACACCGGTAATGCGCGAAAACAGGCCCGGCATGTCGTGGGTGCAGATGGTGAACTCGGAATAGCCGCTCTCCTGCTGATGGACGACCTTCATGAGGAGTTCGCTCGTTTCCAGGCCGAGCAGCAGCCGGGCATGGCCGGAGATCAGGGCCAGGTCGTTGGAAAGCAGCAACCGGACCGGCATGGCCTTGAGTTCTTCCCGGACAGCCGCCACCGGAAATTCGTCCTGCAACAGCTCCGTAACCTTCCTGATGACCTCCTTGACCCGCTCGCTGCTGGCTTCCAAATGAAAATCGCCCCGTTCCAGCACATTGAAGGCCTTTTCGTACAGTTCCTGGAACAGAAGCGCCTTCCAGTTGGTCCAGACGTCCGAGCCCACCGCCCTGACGTCGGCAATGGTCAACAGATACAGCATCATCAGATTTTCGCTGGTTTCCATCTGGCGTGCAAACTGGACCACCATCCGTTCGTCGTGCAGATCGCGGCGCTGGGAGATGTGGGCAAACAGCAGGTGCTGCCGCACCAGGAATTCCAGCCGTTCGGTGCCCTCCTTGGTAAGCCCCATGCGCCGGGCAATGGTGGGGATCATGGCTGCGCCCTTTTCGGCGTGACCGCCCCCCTCCCCCTTGCCGATGTCGTGAAAAAGAACCGCCAACAGCAGCAGTTCGCGCTTGCCGATCTGGGAAGCCACCTCGCACGGGAAGGGGAGCACGTCCTTTGATTGGCCGGTCAGCATCTTCTCGGCCTCTTCCACGGCAAACAGGGTATGGATATCCACGGTATAGATATGGTAGACGTCGTGCTGCACCTTGCAGTAGATATGTTCAAGTTCGGGGATGTAGCGGTTGAGGATCTCCAGGTGGTGCATCCTCCGCAGGGTTTCGGCCACCCCCTTGGGCGAACGGAGGATAGCCAGAAACGACTGGTTCACGTCGCGGTTGCGGCGGAACTTGTCGTTGACCAGGTGCAGGCTTTTGCGGACCAACGCCTTGATGCGGACGTTCAGGCTGACGCCGTGCTTCTGGGCCAGCTCGAAAATGCGCATCAGGACGACCGGGTTTTTCTCCACCACGGTCTCGTCCGGGATGATCAGCTCGCCCTTGAGCACGTAACAGCCGTCTCCGACCGGCCGGCGCACGAAATAGCCGAGAATCTTCTGCGCCCCCTCATCACGCCAGATGCATTGCGACACCAGGCTTGAGGCAAAGTGTTCGACCCGGTTGGCGTGACGGTAGTAGTCCCGCATGAAATCTTCCACCGCAAGCACCTTGCCGTGGTCATGGTACCCCATGAAACGGGCCAGGTGCACCTGGGCGTCAAAGGTGAGCTGGTCGTTCTTTCTGCCGTTGAAGTAATGCAGTTCATTGCGGATGCGCCAGAGGTAATCGAGGGCGGCGTTATAGCTGTCCAACTCCTCTTCCGTCAGTATGCCCTTGATGATCAACTCCTTGGGGTTCGCAAACTTGTACTTGACGCGCGCCGCCCACATGGCGGTCTGCAGGTCGCGCAATCCCCCCTCCCCCTCTTTCAGGTTGGGTTCCAGCAGGTAGACGGTCGAGCCGTATTTCTCCCGCCGGCTCTTCATGTCGGCCATCTTTTCCTTGACGAACTTGTCGCTGGATTTGGTCAGGATCTGGGTGAAGATCACCTTGAAGAGATTGTCGAACAACGGTCTGCTTCCGCTCAAGTAGCGGGCGTCCATCAGGGCGGTCTTGACCGTGCTGTCAAAAGCCGCCATTTCGACACAATCGGCGATCCTCCGAACCGAATAGCCCACGTCCAGACGCATGTCCCACAGGAAATACAAGAGTTTCTGTGCCACATCCTCCACGCGTGCCGCCGGCATGCTGCCGTCGTGGAGGAACATGATGTCGATATCGGAGCAAGGGTTCAATTCGCCGCGGCCATACCCCCCCACCGCCACGAGGGTGATGCGCTCCATCATGCTGCCGCCGTCAACGTCGTACAGGATACTCTGGAAGAGCTTGTTGTTGAGTACATCCATCATATCGCAGATCAGGTGGGTCACCTCGCTGCCGGAGGCGCCCGCATCGTGCAGTTTTCTGATCTCTTCGCGGTAGCGGCCGAGAAAATTCTTGCTGCCGGAAAAATACAACGGCCGTTTCTCTTCGAACCCGGCCATGCCTGCGTCGCCAACAGCGTATATGTCATCGGGGAAGTAAGGGTCGATAAAGAATTGCATGGGGCTCCTCTCGGCGGGAACGATGAGTGGCTTATGGCGCGGCAGGCATCGTCGGCGACCGTCCGGTAGCGATTATACGTCACGCGGGCCGGTGAGTCAAAAGCAATAAAAAGGCGGCCGAAGCCGCCTGAACCAGATTTATACTTAAGGATGAAATCATATCATTCCACTCTCATCAAACGGGCTACGCCGTTCTCTATCTCGGCATGCGCCTTGAGGCGCAGGCGCCATTCAGCGGGGATGGCGGAAACGCCCAGAGATGCGCCCAGCCAGGTTCCGATCATGGCAGCCCGGCCGGCGTTGTCACCGCCGGCCGCTGCCGTGGCCTTCAGCGCCCCGCTGAAATCGTCGGCATGGTGCAGGGCGCAATGAACTGCCGCCGGAAAGCTATTGTCCAGCGGACACGACTGGCCGAACCGCACCGTGGCCGTGCGAACCGGCAGGCTGCGGGACGAGAAGGCGTCCCTGATCTTCCGGCTCACCTCGGCGCCCAAAGGCCCCTCTGCCGCCATCAGTTGCGCCGCTTGGTTGAATGCGTCCGCCAGGGGGCGGCCCAAAAACAGCTCGCGCAGGATCATGGCATGAGCCTTAAGATAGGCCACGGCCCGTTCATTATTCTGGCAGACCCGCGTGGCCCGCTCCACCTGCGCCAAATAATCGCTGCTGCGGAAATAGTGCGCCGCCAGCGGCGCCAGCCGGCTGATGGTGGCAGGCTGGTCGTCGTCTGCCCCTTCCTGAAAACTGTAGGCTGCGTCGGGGTGGGCCTCGCGGAATGCCCGATAGTTGGCCAGCGTCCCCGTGGCGGCATGGTCGCGGTACCCCATGTAAGCAGGGCACTCCATCATCGCCACGAAGCGGCTCCCGAAATCTGCGGCGTCAAAACCATCCCGTTCCATCAACGAGCGGAGCAGGAGCAGCGCGGCGTCGCCGTAGTGGGTCAGTTCACCCGGATTCTTGCCGAAATGGTAATGACCCTCGGCCGGCGGGTCGAAGCCTTGCGGCCCGCCGGGGAAAAGCCGATCCAATTCGCCCAGGTCATAGATCCAGTGGCTTCCGAGGCAAAAGGCGTCACCCACAAACTGCCCCCACACCGCACCGGCGATGCGGCCGGCAAGGGAAACGTCACGATTGTTGAGTGTTTTTTCGGTGTCCATGGAACAACCTCCCCCGACTGCACAACACAGCTCGTTGTATTTCTGATTTAGTATACCGCTTTCCTGTTGCCATGGGGGAAGAATGCTGTCGCTTCACGAGATTGAAGAGGCATCGTGCGCAACAAAGAACGCCCCGCCTCGGAAGTCCGAAACGGGGCGTTTTGTTATATGCCTTTATAGGGAACGAGTAGTTTTTCGTCCTGGGTTTGGCAATCAAGGATTTGCGCGGAGGCATAGCAGCGCTACGTCGCACAATTTTGCTTGCAAAATTGGACCGCGAAGGCGCCCGAAGGGTGAGGCCAACGGCCGAAGTCACAAGCAAAGCCGAAGATTGACGAGGCCAGGGCGGAAAAATACTCGTTCCCTCAGACCATGACGATAAGCAGATCCTCCTTCTCCACCTTCCCCCCTTCCTTGAACTTCACCTCGGCCACCGTAGCATCGGCCTTGGCCTTGATGTTGGTCTCCATCTTCATGGCCTCGGTCACCATCAGCACGTCGCCGGCTTTGACCGGATCGCCGGCCTTGACGTTGACCTTGAGCACCTTGCCCGGCATGGGGGCGCCGATGTGGTTGGGATTGCCCTTATCTGCCTTCTCGCGCACCACCTCGTCGGTCTGTGCCGATTGGTCGCGGATGACCACCGATCGGGTGTTGCCGTTCAGTTCGAAGTACACGGTGCGGGTGCCGTCGGCCTGCACGCGCCCCACGGTGTTGAGCTTGATGATCAGGGTCTTGCCCGGTTCGATCTCTATGGAGGTCTCCTGTCCCGGCTCCAGACCGTAGAAGAAAATCGGCGTGGGGATGACCGAGGTGTCGGAGTATTCCTGGCGGTGACGGTCGAATTCAGGATACACGTGAGGGTAGAGGATATGCGAGATTAGCGCCTTGTCGCTGACCGCATGCCCCAGCTTTTCCTCCAGCTTGAGCCGTTCCTCGTCGAAATCCACCGGCTCCAGCAACTCGCCGGGGCGGCAGGTAATGGGTTGTTCCCCCTTCAGGATGATCTTCTGCAACTCCTGCGGCCACCCCTGGTAGGGCTGGCCCAGCATCCCCTTGAACATTCCCATCACCGATTCCGGGAAGGTCAGTTCGTCCCCCTGGGTGAAGACATCCTGAGGCTCAAGGTTGTTCTTGACCAGAAACATGGCCATGTCGCCGACCACCTTGGATGACGGCGTAACCTTGATGATATCGCCGAACAGGAGGTTGACCTTGTGGAACATCTCCTTGCATTCATCCCAGCGTTCCAGGAGTCCCAGACCGGCCACCTGGGGCTTGAAGTTGGAATACTGGCCGCCCGGTATCTCGTGGTGATAGACCTCGGCCGTGCCGGACTTGAGACCCGACTCGAAGGGGCTGTAGTAGTCGCGCACGGTCTCCCAGTAGTTGGCCAGCTTTTGCAGGCCGGGGGCGTTGACCTTTGGATCGCGTTCGCTCCCTTCCAGTGCCGCCACCAGGGCGTTCAGGCTGGGCTGGGCCGTCAGCCCCGAAAGGGACGACAGGGCCGCATCGACGATGTCCACCCCGGCCTCGCTGGCCTTGAGCAGGGTTGCGCTGCCGTTGCTGGAGGTGTCATGGGTGTGGAGATGGACCGGGATGCCGATGTTTTCCTTCAGCGCCTTGACCAGTTTGTAGGCGGCCAGGGGCTTGAGCAGGCCGGCCATGTCCTTGATGGCCAGGATATGCGCGCCCATCTTTTCCAGCTCTTTGGCCATGTTCACATAATATTCCAGCGGATACTTGTCCCGCTTGGGATCGGTGATGTCACCGGTGTAGCAGATGGCCGCCTCGCAGATCTTGCCGGTCTTGCGCACCGCCTCCATGGCCACCTGCATGCCGGTGGCCCAGTTGAGGGAGTCGAAGATGCGGAAGATGTCGACGCCCGAGTTGGCGGCCTCTTCCACGAACTTCTGCACCACGTTGTCCGGGTAGTTGGTGTAGCCCACGGCGTTTGAGCCGCGCAGGAGCATCTGAAACAGGATGTTGGGGATCAGTTCGGAGAGTTTGCGCAACCGCTGCCAGGGGTCTTCCCGGAGAAAGCGCATGGAGACGTCGAAGGTGGCGCCGCCCCAGCACTCAAGAGAAAACAGGTCGGCGCCCAGGTGGGAGGTCGGCTCGGCGATCCTGAGCAGGTCGTAGGTGCGCACACGCGTGGCCAGGTTGGACTGATGGGCATCGCGCATGGTCGTGTCGGTCAGAAGCAGCTTGTCCTGTTCCAGTATCCACTTGGAAAGCCCTTCGGCGCCCAGTTTCATGAACAGGTCGCGGGAACCGGCCGGGCGGGGCTTGGTCACGTCGGTTTCCGGCACTAGGGCCTCCAGCAGGTCGGCCGATTTGAGCGGCCTGGCTATGCCGGGCGAGCCGTTGACGATCACCTCTCCCAGGAATTTGAGCACCTTGCTGGCGCGGTCCTTTTTCTCGCTGACCTTGAGCAGTTCCGGGTGTTTCTCGATGAACGAGGTGTCACACTCTCCCTTGAGAAAGACCGGATGGGTGACGACATTCTCCAGGAAACCGATGTTGGTCTTGACGCCGCGCACGCGAAACTCCTGCAGGGCACGGTTCATGATGTGGGCCGCAGCCTGGAAGGTCAGCCCCCAGGAGCTGATCTTGACCAGCAGGGAATCGTAATGGGGCGTGATCTTCGCGCCGGTGAAGGCGTTGCCCGCATCCAGCCGCACCCCGCACCCGGCCGCCGAGCGGTAGGTGGTCAGGGTGCCGAAGTCCGGAGCAAAGTTGTTGGCCGGGTCTTCGGTGGTGATGCGGCACTGGATGGCATAGCCGCGCATGTCGATGGCGCTCTGGCTGGAGATATTGATCTCCGGATCGGACAGTTTGTGGCCGCAGGCGATCAGGATCTGGTCCTGCACCAGGTTGCGGCCGGTGATCATCTCGGTCACGGTGTGCTCCACCTGGATGCGGGGGTT
>PLYK01000117.1 GCA_003151775.1 Geobacter sp.
GCAGCGAGGAGTGGAACCAGCCGCGATGCTGGTCGCTCCCCTCCAGGTACATGTCGGCCGGTGTGACCAGCTTGGGGTTGGACTCCAGCACGGCGGCATGGGAGACGCCCGAATCGAACCAGACGTCCAGGATGTCCATCTCCTTCTCGAACTCCGTTGACCCGCATTTGGGGCATTTCGTCCCCTGGGGCAGGAGCCGTGCGGCCTCCCAGTCGAACCAGACGTCGGCGCTGTGCTGTGTGAAGTGTTCGGCCACGTGGTCCATGACGGCGCCGTCGGCCAGGAATTCACCGCAGGCCTTGCAGGAGAATGCCGTGATCGGCACGCCCCAGGTGCGCTGGCGGGAGATGCACCAGTCCGGACGGTTTTCGATCATGCCGTAGATGCGTTCCTTGCCCCATTTGGGAATCCATTGCACCTGGTCGATGGCCAAAAGCGACCTCCGTCGCAGGTCATTGGCCTGCATGGAGATGAACCACTGCTCTGTGGCCCGGAAGATAATCGGCTTTTTGCAGCGCCAGCAGTGTGGGTAGGAGTGGGTGATGGCGGCCTGTCCGATCAGCGCCCCGACCTCGGCCAGCTTCTCGATCACGGCCGGGTTGGCGGCAAAGACGAACTGGCCGCCGAAGAATTCCAGATTCTGGAGATACTTGCCGTGGTTGTCCACCGGGTTGTAGATCTCCAGCCCCTCCTTCAGGGCCAGTTCGTAGTCCTCCTGGCCGTGGCCGGGGGCGGTGTGGACGCAGCCGGTGCCGGCCTCCAGCGTCACGTGCTCGCCCAGGAGGATGATGGAATCCCGGTCGTAGAAGGGGTGCTTGCAACGCTTGCGCTCCAGGGCGGCCGCCTTGAAGGTGGCGATGACCTCCCCTGACAGGCCGACGGCCTTCAGGAAGCTGTCTTTCAACCCTTCCGCAACGATCAGTACGCCCTTTTCCGTCTCCAGCGCCACATAGTCGAATTCGGGGTGCAGGGCCACGGCCAGATTGGCCGGGATGGTCCAGGGGGTCGTGGTCCAGATCACCACGTAGGCCTGTTTGCCGGCCAGGGACGGGATGGCTGCAGAGACGTCGTCCTTAAGGGCGAAACGGACGAAGATCGACGGCGAGGTATGGTCGGCATACTCCACCTCAGCCTCGGCCAGGGCCGTGACGCAGGAGGAACACCAGTGGACCGGTTTCTTGCCGCGATACAGGCCGCCGTTCTTGGCGAACTTTGCCAACTCCCGTGCGGTCTGCCCCTCATATGCGTAGTTCATGGTCAGGTAGGGGGTGTCCCAGTCCCCCAGCACGCCCAGGCGCTTGAACTCATCCCTCTGGATGGCGATAAACTTCTCCGCGTATTTCCTGCACTCGCGGCGCATCTGAAGCTTTGATATCTCGTTCTTTTTCGATCCCAGGTTCTTCTCCACCTGCAGCTCGATCGGCAGGCCGTGGCAGTCCCAGCCAGGCACGTAGGGGGCATGAAAACCCTCCATGCGCTTGCTTTTCAGGATCACGTCCTTGAGTATCTTGTTCAGGGCATGGCCGATGTGGATATGGCCGTTGGCGTAGGGGGGGCCGTCGTGCAGGATGTAGAGTTGCTTATCCTTCCCGCTCTCCTCTATGTGGGCATACAGCCCCTCGGCTGCCCATTTGTCGAGGATTTCCGGCTCCCGCTGGTTCAGGTTGGCCTTCATGGGAAAGTCGGTTTGGGGCAGATTGAGAGTGTCTTTATAATCCATGGTGCTGTCTCCTCACAGGCTCATGATACCAATTCCAAATCAAGGCGCNNTTCGTCGCCTCAATCCTCGCCGCCTAGATTTCATCCTTGATTTGAAATCGGTATGAGTGGTTGAAAATTTAATAAAAATATCGTGATAGCTGGGAAATGTCAAGGAATGCCCTGTGTTTGCCGGGCAGAGGGAAATATCGTCGCACGGATTGTCAGTGAGGGTATAGGTGTTAAAATAATAAACGTCGCCTGTAATGGCGAGGGGCGCGCCGAATCAGGGATCGGGCGCTGAAAAACCATATTCTCCTTGCACATGCCGCCCTATTCTGGTAAATTTATCGGCCTTTTCCTGAACTAATATCGGACCCATACGCGAAAGGATCGTCATACTAATGTTGAGAATATTCGATTACCTGTTTGGTATGTTTTCCAATGACCTGGCCATTGATCTGGGAACCGCCAATACCCTGGTCTATCTGAAGGGCAAGGGGATCGTGGTTCGCGAGCCATCTGTCGTCGCGGTCCAGAAGATGCCCAACGGCCAGCAGAAGGTGCTCAAGGTCGGCATGGAGGCAAAGCAGATGCTGGGCCGCACCCCCGGCTCCATCACCGCCATCCGCCCCATGAAGGACGGCGTCATCGCAGACTTCGACATCACCGAGGAGATGCTGCGCTACTTTATCCACAAGGTGCATAACCGCAAGACCCTGGTGCGACCCCGCATCGTGATCTGCGTCCCTTCCGGCATCACCCAGGTCGAGAAGCGCGCCGTCAAGGAATCGGCCGAATCGGCCGGCGCCCGCGAGGTCTACCTGATCGA
>PLYK01000144.1 GCA_003151775.1 Geobacter sp.
TCTAGCCAACTGAGCTACTCCCGCGCTACCAGATGAAGATATTTGGGAAGCTATCCAACACGATACTGACCAGTTCGAGCGACTTTCGTCTCCTGGGCTCACATCCCGCTGCCGGCTTCCGATGGTTGTATGGTGGAGGGAGGAGGATTCGAACCTCCGAAGTCTACGACGACAGATTTACAGTCTGTTCCCTTTGGCCGCTCGGGAATCCCTCCAGGGAGAACGGTGCTAAATCCTTTTGAATTCAATGCATTCGCTGGAGCTGGCGATGGGACTCGAACCCGCAACCTGCTGATTACAAGTCAGCTGCTCTACCAATTGAGCTACGCCAGCACTTGTTTCTTTTATCGCGAAAACAGAATTTGTTTATTTATAGAAACTTGCGGCCAAAGTCAAGCGCTTTTTCAATCTGCAAAATAAAATTATCCCGGCTCGGCATGAGGCCGGGATGACACCGCAACCCCGGAGTGCGCAGATCAGGCGGCGCACATCACGGGAGCAAGGGCTGTTTTCATCTTTTTCAACGCAGCCTCTTCGATCTGACGCACCCGTTCCCGTGAGATGGAAAAATGGGTTGCGATCTCCTGAAGGGTCATCGGTTCGTCGGAGCTGATCCGTTTTTCCACGATAAAGCGCTCTTTTTCGTTCAACCCGGCAACGGCGCGCGCCAACTGCTGGCGGAGTTGCCGTCGCTCCTGCAGCTCGGACAACGCCTCTTCCTGGTTCTTCCTGTCATCCGCAAGATTTTCCAGCCGCGTGAAGCCATCCTCCCCGGGAAACTCTGCATCCAGCGACGCCTCGCCATGGAGGCGCTGTTCCATCTCCACGACCTCCTGGTCGGTCACATTAAGCGACATGGCCGTGGCGTGAACATCATCCTCACCATCGCCCAACCTGCGGATGGCGTCCCGAGCCTCCCGCAGCTTGAAAAACAGCTTGCGTTGCGCCTGGGTGGTGCCGATCTTGAGTAGGCTCCAGGCAGAGACGATATGATTCTGGATATACGCCCTAATCCACCAAACCGCATAGGAAATCAGGCGAATACCCTTATAGGGGTTGTACTTGCGCACCGCCATCATCAGGCCGATATTACCCTCCTGTATCAGGTCGAGCATCTTCATGCCATAATGGCGGTATTCCGCGGCCACCTTGACCACGAAACGAAGATTTGCGGTAATCAGCGAATGGGCCGCTTCCAGGTCCTTTTCCTCGAAGAACTTCACCGCAAACCGGTGCTCCTCGTCCGCCGAGAGAAGGGGAAACTTCCTGATCTCCGCGAGATACAGACTCAGACTGTCGGCTACAACCGGAAGACGTGTAACCATATCATATCTCCTGCTNNGGTTTTGCTCAATCAGGGGCAACAAATCCGACCTAAATCTGAGCGTAAAACTTGGTATATCGGTAAGTTCCGAGTCCCTTAAAGTTTTGTGATGCCGTAGGGAGTGCTGGCACTCTCGGTCCCGGACTGCTAAATAGTAGCATCAGTATGACAAAAATGCAAGACCTTCACCATATATTGACCTTACTCATATATTGGAGTACCTTAGTCATACCTTAATGAGTAAAGAGACGTTATCTATGCCCCGCCCATCATGGGACCAGTACTTCATGGACATCACCCGCCTGGTTGCAACGCGTTCCACGTGTGTGCGCCGACAGGTCGGGGCGATACTTGTCAAAGACCGTAATATCCTTGCCACAGGCTACAACGGCGTCCCTTCCGGCATCGGCCATTGTGACGCCACCGGCTGCCTCAGGGAACGGCTTCGCATCCCTTCGGGCGAACGCCACGAACTGTGTCGCGGCCTGCACGCCGAACAAAACGCCATCGTTTTGGCCGCGCGTCACGGCATCAATATCGACGGCGCCACCCTCTACGCAACGACCATGCCCTGTATTATCTGCACCAAGATGATCATCAACGCGGGTATACGCGCCATCGTCTACGGCGAGGGATACGCCGATGAGCTCGCACGGGAGATGATCACCGAAAGCGGCATCAGCGCGGTGCATTTTGTCGGCAACAGCGGAGGCGCCGGACCGTGAAATGCCCTTTTTGCGGCAATCCCGACAGCAAGGTCGTTGACTCGCGTCCCGACAAAGGTGGGGCGGCCATCAGGAGAAGGCGCGAATGCGAGGCATGCGCCAAACGCTTTACCACCCATGAACGCACAGAAGAGATGCTCCCCCTGGTATGCAAAAAGGATGGCCGCCGCGAGCCTTTTGACCGGATGAAGATTGTCGCCGGCATTAAAAAGGCCTGCGAAAAGCGTCCCATCTCCATGGATGAGATCGAACGCCTGGTGGACAGGCTGGAAGGCAAGTTGCAGGACTCCTCCGAGCGGGAGATCTCCACGACCACCATCGGGGAATGGGTCATGAAGGGGTTGCACGGTATGGATGAGGTAGCCTACGTCCGTTTCGCCTCCGTCTACCGTTCGTTCCGCGACATTGGCGAATTTATGCAGGAGTTACAGGAGCTGCTCAAAAAATGAATGAGCATGACAAGCACCATATGAAGCGGGCCCTCTCCATGGCCCGCAAGGGGATCGGCAAAACGTCGCCCAATCCTGCGGTGGGATGTGTTGTTGTCAAGGATAACCGCATCGAAGGCTATGGGTGGCACCAAAAAGCCGGCCTGCCCCACGCCGAGATAAATGCGCTGGCCATGGCCGGCTCCGCGGCGAAAAGCGCCGACGTCTTTGTGACGTTGGAACCCTGCAGCCATACCGGCCTCACCCCCCCCTGCGCCGAAGCCTTGATCGCCGCCGGCGTGCGGCGGGTGGTCGCCGGCATGGTGGACCCCAATCCGCAGGTGGCGGGCAAAGGATTCGCCATGCTGCGAAGTGCCGGCATAATCGTGGAACATGGCCTCATGGAGCCGGAGTGCCGTGCCATTAACCGTCCCTTCATAAAGCACGTCACAACCGGTCTCCCCTATGTGACCTACAAATGCGCCATGACCATGGACGGCAACATAGCCACCATTACCGGCGAATCACAGTGGATAAGCTGCGCGGATTCGCGACGTTATACCCACCGGCTGCGGGCGGCGCACGACGCCATCATGGTCGGCGTCGATACGATCATCTCCGACAACCCCCAACTGACGGTACGCCATGTCAGGGGGCGCAATCCGCTGCGGATCATCGTGGATACCCGCTTGCGAACGCCGGAGAGCGTGAACGTGCTCAGCGAATGCATGGCGCAGGACACCATTATCGCCACGACCGAAAGCAATCCCAGGGTACATCTGCGCTACACCCAGCAAGGCGCCACCGTTATCGTCTGCGATGAATACGACGGCAGGGTTTCCATGGTCGATCTTCTGCAAAAACTAGGGTCACGCGGGATTCAGTCCATTCTCCTCGAGGGGGGGAGCAGGCTGGCGGGCAATATGCTGCAAAACGGCATCATCGACGAGTTTATCTTTTTCCTGGCGCCCAAGATCATCGGCAGCGACGGGTTTGCTCCTTTCACCCTGCGCGGGATCACCAGTATGGACCATGCGTTCAGGTTGCACTTCGGCCCGGTGGCCCGGAGCGGCCAGGACATCGTTATCCATGCATGGCCGGGGGAAGCATCATGTTCACCGGCCTGATCGAGGATATGGGCGCCGTCGCCTCCTTCAGGCGGGGCCATACGGCAGCGGTTCTCGGCATTTCAACCACCCTGCCCGTTCACGAGCTCGCTTTGGGAGACTCGGTGGCGGTCAACGGCATCTGCCTGACGGTCACAGCTCACAGCGGCACGGTCCTGTCCTTTGACGTCTCGCCGGAGACCATCTCCAAGAGCACCTTTGCATCCCTGCGAACGGGGGACAGGGTCAATCTCGAACGC
This sequence comes from Geobacter sp., assembly GCA_003151775.1. Classification (GTDB taxonomy): domain Bacteria; phylum Desulfobacterota; class Desulfuromonadia; order Geobacterales; family Pseudopelobacteraceae; genus Oryzomonas. Next base: position 3,844 of record PLYK01000144.1, read on the forward strand.
GCTCTGCGCCTGGGTGATCGGCTGGGGGGGCACCTAGTGACCGGACATGTGGATTGCTGCGGCATGCTCTTAAAGACCGAGCATGTTTCCGGTTATCATATCCTGACCTTCACCCTCCCGGCCGGATTCTCGCGCTACCTGGTCCAAAAGGGATCGGTGGCCATAGACGGAATCAGCCTGACCGTCAATGAGGTGAGCGGGGAAGGGTTTACCGTTACCATCATTCCCCACTCCTTTGGCAAAACCACACTGGCAAAGCTTAAGCCGGGGGGCAGGGTCAACATCGAGACCGACATCCTGGGCAAATACATTGAGCGGCTGGCACAGCCCATAAGATCCGGAACCGGGTTGAGCATGCAGACGCTGGCGGAAAACGGATTCGTGTAAACAGAAAGGGACAAAAGACCACATGTCGATAGCAACCATAGAAGAGGCGATCGAGGATATCCGCCAGGGGAAGATGGTCATCCTGGCCGATGACGAGGATCGGGAGAATGAGGGTGACCTGACCATGGCAGCAGAGACGGCCACCCCCGAGGCAATAAATTTCATGGCCAGATACGGGCGTGGCCTGATCTGCCTGACCATGACGGCCGAGAAATGCGATGGCCTCAACCTGCGGCCGATGGTGCGGGACAATACCTCACCGTTCGAGACCGCTTTCACCATCTCCATCGAGGCGAAACGCGGGGTAACCACCGGCATCTCGGCCGCAGACCGGGCCCACACCATCCTGACCGCTGTTGCCGATAACGCGATCCCGGACGACCTGGTCAGCCCCGGCCACATCTTTCCCCTGCGCGCCCGCAAGGGGGGGGTCCTGGTCCGGTCGGGACAAACCGAGGGTTCTGTGGATCTGGCGCGTCTGGCCGGACTTCGGCCGGCCGGGGTCATCTGCGAGATCATGAATGACGACGGCACCATGGCGCGCATGCCGGAACTGAAGAAATTCGCAAAACAGCACGGCATTAAAATCTGCACCGTTGCCGACCTGGTCGCCTACCGGCTGCGGCACGAACGTCTCGTGCGCACCGTGGCCGAGGCCCGCCTCCCGTCGGTTTTCGGCGGCGAGTGGAGGGCCATTGCCTTTGAAAACGATGTGGACAAGCTGGATCACATCGCCTTGGTCAAAGGGGAGTTTGCGAAGGGCGAATCCGTATTGGTCCGGGTTCATTCGGAGTGCCTGACCGGCGATGTTTTCGGGAGCCAGCGCTGCGACTGCGGGGAACAGTTGCACCGCGCTATGGAGATGATCGCGCGGGAGAAAAAAGGGGTGATCCTCTACATGCGCCAGGAAGGGCGCGGCATCGGCCTGATCAACAAGCTCCGCGCCTATGAGCTGCAGGATCGGGGCCGCGACACGGTGGAGGCCAACCTGGAACTCGGCTTCAAGGCCGATCTGCGCGAATATGGCATCGGGGCCCAGATCCTCCTGGCCCTGGGAATCACAAAGATTCGTCTCTTGACCAACAACCCCAAGAAACTCATCGGGTTGCAGGGGTATGGAATCGATATTGTGGAACGGGTCGCCATCGAGGCTGTTGCCACCGATAAAAACCGCAAGTACCTCAAGACCAAGCAGACAAAACTGGGCCACCTGCTGGAAAACATCTGATACTTATTACAGTTTTATCGAACCAGATGCGATACCGGAACAAGGGTTATCCCCTGGCCGGCCAGGGTGGGCAAGGTTTCGGTGAGGGTGGCTATGGTTGCCGGGTGCGGATGGCAAATGACAATGGCTGAGCCGTTTTTCTTCGCCATCCGCACCGCCTGGGCAAGCTGCCCGCGGATATAGGCGCTGTTCTGCTCGTTATCGAGGAACACGTCACGCCTCGCTGTCTTTACCCCCATTTCACGGGCCAGGCTCTGCCCAACCGTCCGAGGCGTCGTCACGCTGTCAATGAAGAACAGCCCTTTTCCCTTCAGCATCTCCAGCACCACCCTCATCTTGTCCTCGTGCTCGGTGAACTCGGACCCCATGTGGTTATTGACCCCGATCGCCGTGGGGATCTGGCGCGCGTAGTCGCCGAGATGTTCGCGGATAGCGGCCTCATCCATTGAGAGCAAAAGCCCGTTGGCTTCAAGCTTGCGCTGGGGCCATCCTTTGGCCTGCATGGGGATATGGATCATGGTCTCAATGCCGGAACGGGCGGCGAAGCCTGCTACATCCCGATCACTTTTCAGCCCCGGAATGATGGAAAAGGTCACGGGGAGCCCTATGCCGGCAAACGCACGGGCCTGCTGCAGATTGCTCCCCATATCGTCAATGATGACCGCAAGTTGCCCTTGAGAGCCATCACGACCCTTGGGCGCCGTTTGTTTGCCTTCTTCCCCGGTAGCGGTTTTGTTGGGATACTTCCTGTCACCCGTTCCCGATGTCTCGGGCGCCGGCGCGGCCGGCGCCGCGGGATGGTGCGCTTCCTGATTCTGAGGAAGGGGGTGGGTCAAGGTCGGCCGGGGAGGTTGGNNTGGGGGGAATGCATCATCCAATAGAGGCCAATGACTAAAAGGACAATGGCCAGAGCGGCCAAGGCGGCGATACGGCCGTTGCCCGGCTGCCGCCTATCTCTTTTGTTTCCGGATCTGGTCACAGTGGCTTAGGAGGCTAGCAATAATAAGT
>PLYK01000111.1 GCA_003151775.1 Geobacter sp.
GAACCATCGCCCCCGCAACAGCATTCGCAGCTTCTACTCCTCGCGTCGATGACAGCGGGCTCTTCGTTTGGATCTTCCTCGGCTTCTGCGCCCTGATAGTCATCGCACAGGTAATGCCTGCCGTCCTGCTTATGTTCGGAATGGCAAAAGGGATAACGGGAGTCGTCAAAGACGAAATGAAAGGGCACAAAGCCTAACAACAACCAGGGAGGTGACAATGCAGCAACGAGTTTGGTGAAGGGGTCGCAGGCAGCGACCCCTTTCGTCATCACAGGTAGCCAACAAGACGCTGTACAGCACGCGGCATACCTTCTGCGCCTGGACGCTTACCATCGGCATGAATCCGATGAAGTTGGTCAACCTTATGGGGCATTTCATCAAGCAGATGGATTATCAGGTGTATGTGGAGTACGTTGAAGACCTGGAAGATGATGTGGAGGATATCATCGGTTATTTCGTGAAAGATTTTCTGATAAGTTTGTAACCAAGTTTCAGGTTATTATCCCTTTCATCCTGTTCATCCCTGTTAAAAAGGTTCTGTTTTTGACGTTCTCCGTGTCTCCGTGTCTCTGTGGCAGATGTTTTTTGAAATCTATTTTTCGAGTTGAGCCTTCACCGAGATCCCCAGCCGCTTGAGCATCCCCTGAAAATTTGGGCGCAGGATACCGGTTTCCTCCGCGGCCTTGGTGATGTTCCATTTGTTCCGCTCCAGCGCGCTCATGACAAAGGCCTTTTCGATCGACTCGACCGCATGGTTCCGGATGTGGCGTTTCATCTCCTTCAGCTCATCCGCCGTTTGGGGGACATAACCTTCCATGTCGTCGGGCGACGCGTCGCCGTCATCCTCCGCCAAAAGCTCCAGGTCCTCCTTGTGAATAATCTCTCCCACCGCCAGCACCACAGCGCGCTCGATGGTGTTCTCCAGCTCCCGCACGTTGCCGGGATAGTCGTAGGACTCCAGCAGCGCCATGGCATCCGGCGCAATCCCCCGCATATTCTTGCCGACCGCGGCGGTGAACTTCTTCAGGAAGTGGCTGATGAGGAGCGGGATGTCCCCTTTACGCTCCCGCAGGGGGGGCAGTTCGATGGGGATGATGTTGAGGCGGTAGAACAGATCCTCGCGGAAGGTCCCTTCGGTGACCATGGTCTTGAGGTTCCGGTTGGAGGCCGCCACCAGGTGGATATTTATGGGGACCGGCTGGGTCCCTCCGATGGGGGTCACCATGCGTTCCTGGAGCACCCGCAGCAGCTTGGCCTGGGTCGCAAGGCTGATGTTGGAGACCTCGTCCAGAAACAGGGTGCCTCCGTCGGCTACCGTGAAAAGCCCGGACTTGGCCTGGACGGCCCCGGTAAAAGATCCCTTGACGTGGCCGAACAGCTCGCTTTCCAGGAGGTTCTCTGCCAGGGAACTGCAATCTACGGGCACAAAGGGTTTACCGTCGCGGGGACTGTACTTGTGGATGGCGCGGGCGACTAACTCCTTGCCGGTGCCGCTTTCGCCGGTGACCAGCACCGTGCTGTCGGTCATGGCCACCTGCATGATCCGGCGGAAGACCTTCTGCATCTCCTTGCTTTGGCCCACGAACAGGTCAAATCCCTGGGGGGGAATCGCATCCTTCTGCCGGTTGAGTTCCTCCCTCAGGAGAACCCGCTGCTCCAGAGCCCGTTTGACCTTTTCGAGAAACTGCTCGGGGGAAAAGGGCTTGGCTAAATAGTCGACAGCCCCGTTCTTCATGGCCTCCACGGCCGTATCCACGCTGGCGTAGCCGGTAATCATGATAACCGGCGCCTCGGGCTGGAGGGTCTTCACCGCCTTGAGGACCTCGATGCCGTTCATGCCCGGCATCTTCAGGTCGGTGACGATCAGGTCGAAATCCCGCTCGTGCAGAGACTCGATGGCGCTGTGGCCGCTCACGCACGTTTCCACACTGAAGCGCTCGCCCTCAAGAATGCGCTTCAGAGCGTCCCGGATCACCGCCTCGTCATCCACCACAAGCACTCTGATCTGTCCCATCCCGTTTCCCCTTCCCACCAGGTTTCAGAATATGTCAGTCAACTGAACAATAAATGCTTTTTATTCCAGCAAGACAATACGTTAATTCACAGAATCTTAAAATGTATAATTTCACTATACGCTCGTTTCCCTGCAAACTCCATCATAAAACCCAAATGATTTCGCTCAACTAATGGCGCACATGTTTTTGCGCAGGGGTTCCGGACTGTATGTCTTTGCTATACACGCGGCCGCATCATCCCGCCGCCCCCACGGGACCGGTCCCTGCGGCAAATGTAAAAATATCCATTGATTCAGGAATGTTATAATTATTTACCCCACGGGCGGCACGTTATGGCACAGTCAATGCTTTAGAAATGGGCAAGGAAACACGCCGGACACGCGAAGCAAGAAGGGAGAGAGCCATGAGAACCGCATCAGCAACGCTATTGTCCCTGATAATCACTGCCAGTTGGGCTCTGGCAGCGGGAGGAGGAGCAAAAGGAGAAGGCCTGAGCATGTTCGGCTCGCTCTTCATCGCATTCGGCATTCTGATCGTTCTGTTCCAGTTCGTCCCCGGCATCATGCTGCTGGTCGGAATGCTCAAGGGGATATTTTCGGCAAGCGAGAAAAAGCCGAACGAAACAACCGCCAACAAATAATGTCGCTTATTCCGTAAACATGGATTAAAGTACTTCAAAAATAGCAGGCAAATGTTATATCATCCAAGGAGACAGCCATGAAAACCACACCTTTCAAAAACGCTCTCATGATGACCATCGGCTCCGCATCGAGCGCCTTTGCGGCAAGCGGCGCGCGGGAAGACAACAGCGGGTTCTTCGTCTGGATATTCCTGGGCTTCTGCGCCCTGATCGTCGTCGCCCAGGTCATGCCGGCGGTGCTGATGATGCTCGGCTTTGCCAAGGCCATGGGCAAGGAGAAGGCGGCCGAACCACATACCGCGACCCACAAATAGCGCTGCACGGATCAAACACTTTTACCGAATTCAAATCAGTGAGTTGGAATTGAAAACACGTCAACGGAAGACAACGCACCAGACAGCAACAATATCCTCTTGCCCCGCACGAGACGGGGTCCAAGGAAGAAGGAGAGCTAACGTGAAGATGGAAGTCTGCAATGTGATACTGTGCCTGGCTGTTCTCATGGCGCCTGCCGGCGCCGCTTCGGCGGCCGGCACGGACAATAGCGGCTGCCTCACCTGCCATGGCAACAGGGAGATTGTCAAAAAAGGGGGAGAGCGGCTTTACCTGGAGGCGGGCAAGTTTGCCTCCACAACCCACGCCCTGATCGGCTGCACCTCATGCCATGACTCGGTGACAGCGGCGCATCCCCGTGATGGCTCCCGGCCCTCCAAGGCCCGGTGCAAGGAATGCCACGCCCCCATCCAGGCGGAATACGCCGCAAGCCTCCATGGCAGCAAGGCGATCTGCAACGACTGCCACAACCCCCACGAGGTTAAACCGGCCATCGCGGTATCGGGTGAATACCTGAACAGCAAGTGCGCAAAATGCCACGATAAGAGCAAAACCATCAAGAGCCATGCTAAATGGCTCACCCAGGCCGACCTGCACCTGGAGGCGCTCCCCTGCATCACTTGCCACACCGGCTCGAAGAACTACGTCATCAACATGACCATTGAAAACAAAAAGCCGGGTGATCCCTACGGCGAATTCAAGACCGCCGATTATGGCGAGCTCTCCGCCCTTCAACCCAAAAATGGCGATATCAACAGGCTGATCGACAAAAACGGCGACGGCATCATCTCCCTGGCCGAGCTGAGGGAGTTCAACTATGAAGCGCGCGGCAAGGGGATGCGGCTGTGGGGGATGATGACCCCCGAGGTGCTCACCCACACCTACCAGATCAACGAGAAATGCTGGGACTGTTCCTACTGCCACGCCTCGGGTCCCAAGGCGATGCAGACCAGCTATGTGGAGTTCCCCGACAGAAACGGCGGCGTGACCAGGGTTGCGGTTGAAAAGGGCGCTATCCTCGACATCCTCTACGGCACGCCCGACTTCTACATGCTGGGAACCACCCGCAGCACCGCCCTCAACATTATCGGCGCCCTGATCATCGCCGGAGGGATGATGATGCCGATCGGGCACGGAACCCTGCGGTTCCTGACCAGAAAAAACCGTAAGGAGCACGAATCATGAAACACACCGAACAGATCTATCTCACCCCCATGCCGGTCAGGATCTGGCATTGGCTGAATGCCTTAGGGATCGTGACTCTCTGCGTAACCGCCCTGCAGATCAGGTTTCCCGACTATGTGAACATCTTCGGCACCTATAAGGCGGCCATCCGCCTCCACAACACCGCCGGCGTCGTGGTTTCCGTCTCCTATGCGCTCTGGCTCATCTATTACATGTTCGTGACCCGCACCTTGGTGAAACTCTACATCCCCACCCTTGACGACATAAAGTACGGTCTCTTCCGCCAAGCGTTCTTTTACTTCTTCTTTTACTTCTTCGGGCGGCCCAACCCCCACCACAGCACCCCGGACAGCAAGTTCAACCCGATGCAGAAGGCCGCGTACCTTGTGATCATGCTCGTCCTTTTGCCGCTGGTGATCGTTTCGGGCTATTTTCTGATGTACATCGCCCCGCTACGCGAGGTATTCGTCCTGATCGGCGGGATCAAGACACTGGTAAGCGCCCACTACCTGATCGCCTGCTGTTTCTGCGCCTTCCTGTTCGTGCACATCTACCTGGCGACCCTCGGCCACACCCCGTTTGCACACTTCATACCGATGTGGAGCGGCTGGGAAGAGGAGGAGGTGGAGGACGGCATTCACGAGCAGGCCCCCGGAGCAGATACGGCAGCGCCGGCCCATTCGGCCGGGCGCCATTCGGCCTAAACACGTTTTCGATCCGGAAAGGATGGCTTTTTCGTCCAGGCCAGGAAATCAAGGGATTGCGCGGGGGCGGACATCAGTACGCCGCCCAAGCAAGACCGAAGATTAACGCCGCATGGGCGGAAAAGAACCCTTTCCCTTAAACATCATCCACAGGAGGGCGCAATGCGTCGCAATCTCATCTTTTTCATCACCATGGCGGTTCTGGTTTCCGGCATGATCGCACATGCCGTGGATCTAAAGAATATCACCTTCGCCACCGACAATGCCGGCAAGGTTGTCTTCAGCCACAAGAACCATATACGGCAGAAACAGATGGCCAACAACTGCAAGGCCTGTCACGACACTATCTACCCCTTCAAGCAGAAGGCCACCTACACCATGGCCGACATGGACAAGGGCAAATCGTGCGGCGCCTGCCATGACGGCAAGAGCGCCTTTGCCCTGAAGGAATGCGCCCGCTGCCACCAGGTGAAGGAGATCACCTTTGCGGTGAAGGCCACCGGCGCGACCCTTTTCAGCCACCAGAAACACCTGGCCGCCGAGCCCAACTGCAACGCCTGCCACCCGGCCCTGTTCGTCGCCGGCCACAACAAGCCGACAACCATGGCGGAGATGAAACAGGGGAAATCGTGCGGGGCGTGCCATAACGGCAAGGCGGCCTTCAGCATCGACAGTTGCGCCAAGTGCCACCCGACCAAGAACCAGAAATACACCATCAAGGGCGCCGGCAGCGTCACCTTCAGCCACGCGACCCACACGGGCCACTACCAGTGCGGCAGTTGCCACACCAAGATCTATGCACTCCCCCGCAGCACGGCGAGGGTCTCCATGATGGCGATGGAAAAGGGGAAATCGTGCGGTGCGTGCCATAACGGCAAGACAGCCTTCAGCGTCAAGGCCAACTGCGCCACCTGTCACAAAACAAGCTAGCGGCCTTTGCGGCGGCTGGTTCGCCGCATGCATTGAGTACCCAGCATAGCCCCCTCCTTCCTCCCCCTAACCCTTCCCTATAGGTCCCATAGGGAAGGGTTAGGGGGGTGTAAACGTCGAGCAACACTACCCCAGGGAGAGATGAGACATGTTCAAAACCCTCGCAGGCCGAGCCCTCGTCCCGGTCGGGATAGCGGTCACGGGATTCGTCATCGTATGCTTCCTGCTCCTCTATTCGGTCATCAAGAACGTCGTCAACCGGGACACGGTCGGCTATGCAACCAACCTGGCCGACACTATCCTCAGATCGACCCGCTACGCCATGCTCAAATCCGACCGGGAGATGCTCACCACAATCATCCAGAACATCGGCCGGCAGCAGGGGGTCGAGCATATCAGGGTGTTCAACAAGCAGGGGATCGTCCAAATCTCCACCAAGAAGAAGGAACTGGACCGCCAGGTGGACAAGAAGACAGAGGGGTGCATCGGCTGCCATGCCGGCGCCATTCCCTCCGCCTCCCTGGGCCGGATGGAGCAGGCGCGGACCTTCACCAACGGCGAGGGTCGGAAGGTGCTTGCCATCATGTCCCCCATCTACAATGAGCCGGAATGTTTCAATGCCCCCTGCCATGTCCACCCGCCGGCACAAAAGGTGCTGGGGACGCTCGACATAGGGCTCTCAAGGGAGATGCTCCTCAAATCCCTGGCCGCCATCCGCAACCAGATGATCGTCTTCACGGTCATGATCCTCGTGTTGACCGTCGGCGGGGTCACGGCGCTCCTGCGCAGGAGCGTCTTCCTGCCGCTCCAGAAACTGCGCCTCCTGGCCATGCAGGTGGAGGCGGGGGAACATCCCGAGGCCCATCCATCCCACTTCCCCCGCGAGCTTGACAGAATCGCCCAATCCCTTTATAACCTGAGCCAGAAGAATCAGAGCGCCGGGGGGGACCAGGCCGCCATCGATAAAGGAACCGTCCCGAAGGATTCATAGGTGCAGCCGGAGAATGACAGCCGGGGCTCGGCCCCGGTGTGGCGCACATCGGGTCATGCAATGACACAGTCCATCGACCATCAGCCGGTACCCGGCCTGGCGCCGCAGCAGAGCCAAGCGGGGTTGCTCGAACAGCAGCTCAGGGCTGACATCAAGCGCCTCAACCGCTTCTCCAACCGGGGGCTGTGGGCCTTCTCCCTGTTCATACTCGTCAGCCTGGCCGCCTGGCGCTACTTTCCCATGCTTTCACTTCCCAACAAGGTCGTGGCAGCCCTCGGCCCTCCCCCTCCACCCAACATCATCAGCATCGTACTTTTGTTCTACACCTTCTCCGCCATCATCCTGAGCCTGTCGCGCATGACGGCCGGCATCGAGCATAAAAGCAGCTTCTGCCACGTAGGGTACTTGACCGGTTTCTTGCTCTTCTACCATTTCGCCAAGGCACTGGACGACAACTTCTGGGCCGTTTTCGGTTCCGGCGTCACCATCCTGTCCATCGAAAGTTACCGCATCTGGACCTTCTGCCGGGAGGCCATGAGCCGCAGGAACGAGCAATTGGAGTTCCTGCAGCGGACCGGCAGGATGCCGCCGGAGGATGAATAGACATGCACATCGTCAGTATCGACTCCTCCACCCACCTTGCCAGCATCGCCCTGGCCGCCGATGATACGATCATCGCCGAGACCCTTTTCAGAGCCGACAAGGCCCTTTCGGCCCGGCTGCTGCCGGAGATGGAACGCATGCTGGCCTCTTCAGGGCTGACGGTGGGCGAGATAGACCTCTTTGCCTGTGCCGTCGGGCCCGGCTCCTTTACCGGCGTGCGGGCCGGCGTCGCCACGATCCAGGGGCTGGCCCTGGCGACCGGCAGGCCGTGCGTCGGCTTCTCCACCCTGGCGCTTATTGCCATGAATTTCCCCATGGCCTCCCTGCCGCTTTGCCCCCTGCTGGATGCCCGGAAGAACGAGGTCTATGCCGCCCTCTACGACGGTTCCTCCCTCCTGCCCGCCCCTGTCATCGCAGACTGCGTCATGGGGCCGGAGGCGTTCCTGGACAAGCTCCTGGCCATGACCGGCAAACCGGTCATCTTTGCCGGGGACGGCGCTGTCCGCTATCAAGAGGTCATCTCCGGACGCCTGGGCGGGCAAGCACTCTTCGCCCCCCCCTTCTTTAACGTGGGCCACGCCGCCAATGGCGCACTCCTGGCCCTCCACGCCCACCTAAACGGCCAAGACCTGGAGCCGGGCCGCCTGCTGCCGGTCTACCTGCGCCCTTCCGAGGCCGAGTACGCCAAGATGGACCGCCAGAATACCCGACAATTTTATCAAAAGTAAATATGTTCACCCGCAGTAAAGATAGTCTTGTCCACACTGTTTTTCCTGCTATAATCCCACAAAATCTTTACGGACGGAGCTTGCCATGAACATTCATGAGTACCAGGCCAAGGAGATCTTCAGCACATTCGGCATCCCCGTGCCCCGCAGCCGGGTGGCGCTGACCGCCGACCAGGTGGAGCGGGCGGCCAAGGAGATGGGGGGCCACTGCGTGGTCAAGGCACAGATCTATGCAGGGGGCCGCGGCAAGGCGGGGGGGGTCAAGATCGTCCACCACCCGGAGCAGGCCAACGATGTGGCCAAGGAGTTGTTCGGCAAAAATCTGGTCACGCCCCAGACCGGGCCAGAAGGGCTCAGGGTCCGCCGCATCCTGGTGGAGGAGGCGGTGGAGATCGCCCGTGAGTTCTACATCTCCATCACCCTGGACCGCGCCACGTCCCGCTACTGCCTGATCGCCTCGCCGGAAGGGGGCATGGACATCGAGGAGGTGGCCCACCGGTCCCCTGAGAAGATCCATGTCCTGACCATTGACCCGCTCATGGGGCTGCGCCCCTACCAGGCCCGCAAGATGGCCCTGGCTCTGGGACTGGCCGGGGTGGTGTGCGAGGACTGCGTAGAGTTGATCCTCAACCTGTACCGCTGCTGCATTGAAAAGGACTGTTACCTGGTGGAGATCAACCCCCTGGTGGTCACCAAGGCCGGCTGGCTGTTGGCCATGGACGGCAAGATGTCCTTTGACGACAACGCCGTGTACCGCCACCGGGAATACCCGGACATGGTGGACTACTCCCAGCTAGACCCCCTGGAGATCAATGCCGGCAAGTACGACCTGGCCTACATAAAGCTGAACGGCTCCATCGGCTGCATGGTCAACGGCGCAGGCCTCGCCATGGCCACCCTGGACGTGCTGAAGGAGTTCGGCGGCGAGCCGGCCAACTTCCTGGACGTGGGAGGCGGCGCCACCCGGGAGAAGGTTACCGAGGCGTTCAAGATCATCCTGGAGGACAGCGACGTCAAGGCGGTCTTCGTCAACATCTTCGGCGGCATCATGCGCTGCGACGTAATCGCTCAGGGGATCATCGAGGCGGCCAGCGAGGTGAAGTGCCACCTCCCCATCGTGGTGCGCATGGACGGCAGCAACGTGGAGGAGGGGAAACGCCTCCTCATGGAATCCGGCCTGAACGTGCAGGTGGGCGAGAACCTGGGGGACGGCGCCAGGAAGATCGTCAAGATGCTAGTGTCCTCTGCGGTTAATTCGCCGCAGTAATTCCGAGGGATTTTAGTCACTGGCAACGCGCTGCGACGCAGGCATAGCACGAGGAGCCGTAACGCAGCCAGGGGCTAAAAGGACCGGAATTACAAGGAATGAAGTAACCGCTGAGGACACTATTAACAGGGGGGTAAATAAGTCATGTCCATACTGATAGATAAGAATTCCAGGATAGTCGTGCAGGGGATCACCGGCCGCAGCGGCCTGTTCCATACCCAGCAGTGCAGAGCCTACGGCACCAACATCGTGGCAGGCGTCACCCCCGGCAAGGGGGGCATCCACATCGACGGCATCCCGGTCTTCAACACCGTGGAAGAGGCGGTGCGCTACACCAAGGCAAACGTCTCCATGATCTTTGTCCCGCCACCCGCTGCGGCCGACGCGATCCTGGAGGCTTGCGCCGCCGAGTTGGACCTGGCGGTCTGCATCACCGAGGGGATACCTGTGCGGGACATGGTCCTGGCCCGGTCGGTGCAGGAGCGGAGCAAGACCCTCCTGGTCGGCCCCAACTGCCCCGGCGTCATCACCCCCGGCCAGTGCAAGCTGGGCATCATGCCGGGGTACATCCACAAGCCGGGCAAGATCGGCGTGATCTCCCGCAGCGGCACCCTGACCTACGAGGCGGTCAAGCAGTTGACCGACATGGGGCTGGGGCAGTCCACCTGCGTCGGCATCGGCGGCGACCCGATCATCGGCATGAAGTTCATAGACGTGCTGGAGCAATTCAACAACGACCCCCAGACCGAGGCGGTCTTCATGATCGGCGAGATCGGCGGCGGCGCCGAGGAAGAGGCCGCCTACTGGATCAGGGAGAACATGAAGAAGCCGGTGGCGGCCTTCATCGCAGGCGTCACCGCGCCTCCGGGCAAGCGCATGGGCCATGCGGGCGCCATCATCACCGGCGGCAAGGGCAAGGCTGAGGACAAGATCCGCACCCTGAACGAATGCGGGGTGACGGTGGCCGAGAGCCCGACCAAGATGGGGCATGCCATGAAGGAGGCGTTGAAGGCGGTGGACAAACCGGCAGCGAAGCCTGCGACGAAAAAGGCGAAGAAGTAGCGCTGCACTGTACATATGAAACTAACCAAAACCGCCACGACCATCCACCCCGAAGACATGAATCGACGCCAACTGGCAGGGTTTGTGCTGATCCTCGGGGCTTTGACCGCCTTCAGTTCCATGTCCATCGACATGTATCTCCCCGCCTTTCCGCAGATTGCCCGGGATCTGGGCATACCACTCGGCATGGTGCAGCTCTCCATCTCCGCCTTTCTGTACGGCTCAGCCGCGGGACAGTTGTTTTACGGTCCGCTGGCCGACCGATGGGGACGGCGCATGCCCCTTCTGATGGGGCTGTCGCTGTATGTTGCCTCGACGATCGGGTGCGCCTGCGTCCAGACGGGTGAGGGACTCTTGTTCTGGCGCGTGGTGATGGCGGTGGGTGGCGGGGCCGGCATGGTGATCTCGCGGGCCGTGGTGCGCGACCTCTACGATACCGCAGAAGCAGCCAGGATGTTCTCCCTTCTCATGCTGGTCATGGGCGCCGCGCCGATCCTGGCGCCCATAGCGGGGGGACAACTCCTTTTGATTACCGGCTGGCGGGGTATCTTCGTCTTTCTTGGTGTCTTTGGGCTGCTCTCTCTCTGCGCGGTAGCGCTCGGTCTCCCCGAATCGCTCCCAAAAGAACGGCGCATTCGCCGCAGTTTTACCGAAATGATCGCCGTCTACGGCCATCTTCTCCGCAATCGCCAGTATCTGCGGTATGCCATAGCCCTGGGGTGCATTGCCGGGGTCAACTTCTCCTACATCTCGGGTGCCCCGTTTGTCTTCATCGAGCTGCACGGCGTGTCCCCCCAGCACTTCGGCCTCTTCTTCGGCGCCAACGCCTGTGGATTGATCGGCGCCTCCCAGATCAACCGCCGGCTCTTGCGCCGCTTCACCCCCCGAAGGATTCTGGACATAGCCTTCACCATCAATGCAGCGGCAGCCGTGCTTCTCACCATCGCGGGGATAACGGGAACCGGCGGCTTTCCCGCACAGGTCGCACTTATCTTTGTCTGCATTTGCATGACAGGGCTTCTCTATCCCAACGTGACCGCGCTTGCCATGGCCCCCTTCGACAAGGCGGCAGGGAGCGCGTCGGCGCTCCTCGGAACGATCCAATATACGCTCGGCGCCACTGCCGGTGCTCTCGTGGGGATGTTCCACAACGGTACGGCAATACCGATGACCGCCACCATGGCTTTTTGCGGGGTGCTTGGTTTGTGCGCCGTGAGATCAAAGCGGGGATAGGTAGGTTTACAAACGACGATAAACTTCCTTGCGGTGACGTACATAGTGGATTATGACGGTGTGATTGGAAAGGTCCAGTTCATAGACGATGCGGTAATCGCCGATTCTACGGCGCCAGGTTCGCTCGGTGCCGGATAGTTTGCGATCAGGAGGGACGGCAGGTTCTTCGGCCAACCGTTCAAAAGCTTCAAATACCTGCCGCACAACAGATGCGGGAAGTTTTCGCAGATCTTTTTCAACCGAAGGTTTTAACAGGATGTTAAACGGGGGCATGATCGGTCAGGCGTTTCTTCATTTCATCAAGCGAAATGGGATATTCCTCACGCCGTTCGGCAACCATCGTCAGATCATGCAAATCCTCAAGCAGTCGCTGGTATTCGCGGATGGGCAGGATAACGGCTTTTTTCCTGCCAGTGCTGCTGGTGATGTATTGCGCTTGCGCAGGTTCCATGGTTCTTCTCCTTCTTGTAATATGTTTCATTTGAACGAGGCTATCATATCATAGTTTTTGCAGTGATGAAAAAAGGTTTGGAAGAAAAACCGTACCGTTGCATACTTTAATGAGTAAGACTGCGCCAGTTGGACAACCTCCCGCCATCACACGCAAAATATTGTGCCTAATCCCTTTCCTTGACACCATATCATGGCAGAGGCATAATCTTCGACGCATTGATTCNNCGCCCTTCGTCCATCTCCACCTCCATACCCAGTACTCCCTGCTGGACGGCGCCATCCGCGTCGAGGACCTGGTCCACAAGGCAAAGGAGTATCACATGCCGGCCCTGGCCATCACCGACCACGGCAACATGTTCGGCGCCGTCGAGTTCTACCTCAAGTGCAAGAAGGCCGGCATCAAGCCGCTCATCGGCTGCGAGGTCTACCTGGCGCCCGAATCCCGCTTCTCCAAAGAGGCTAAGGGGATCTCCGACGCGGCCTACCACCTGATCCTGCTCTGCCGGAACATGGAGGGGTACAAGAACCTCTCCTACCTCACCTCGGCCGGCTTCAAGGAAGGGTTCTACTACCGTCCCCGCATCGACCGGGAGATCCTGAAGGAGCATTCCGGGGGGCTTTTCGCCCTGTCGGCCTGCCTCAAGGGCGAGGTGGCCATGCAGTGCGGCCGGGGAAGGATGGAAGATGCCGTGGCCACGGCCCGCTGGTACAGCGAGGTCTTCCCGGACCGTTATTACATCGAGTTGCAGGAAAACACCCTGGCCAAGCAGGAGGTGGTCAACAAGCGCCTGCTGGAGGTGGCAAGCGAACTGAAGCTGCCCCTGGTGGCCACCAACGACTGCCACTACCTGAACCGGGAGGATGCCCAGGCTCACGAGGTGCTGCTCTGCATCCAGACCGGCAAGACCATGAGCGACCCGACCCACATGAAGTTCACGGCGGACGAGTTCTACGTCAAGTCGCCGGAGGAGATGGCGCGGGCCTTTTCCTACGCGCCCGAGGCCATCGCCAACACCGTGGCCATCGCCGAGCGTTGTGACCTGGAACTCTCCCTGAACAAGGAATACTATTTCCCCCACTTCGAGCCCCCTGCCGGCAAGAGCCACGACGAGATGCTGGAAGACCTTGCCACGGAGGGGCTCAAGGAGCGCATGGCCACCATCCTGGCCAAGTATCCCGACATGACCCTGGAACGGCAAAAGGCCTACTTCGACCGCCTGCGCATCGAGCTGGACTGTATCCGCCAGATGCAGTTCCCGGCCTACTTCCTGATCGTGTCCGACTTCATCAACTGGGCCAAGAACAAGGGAATTCCGGTCGGTCCGGGCAGGGGTTCGGCCGCCGGTTCGCTGGTGGCCTACGCCATCAAGATCACCGATCTGGACCCCATGCCCTACAACCTGCTGTTCGAGCGCTTCCTCAACCCGGAACGCATCTCCATGCCCGATATCGACGTTGACTTCTGCCAGGACCGCCGGGAAGAGGTCATCCAGTACGTGGTGGAGAAATACGGGCGGGAGCGTGTCTGCCAGATCATCACCTTCGGGACCATGAAGGCCAAGGCCGTGGTGCGGGACGTGGGCCGGGCGCTCAATATGACCTACGGGGACGTGGACCGGATCGCCAAACTGGTCCCGGACGACCTGAACATGACCCTGGACAAGGCCATGAAGCAGGAGCCGCAATTGAAGGAGTTGGCGGCGGCCGACCCCCAGGTGAAGGAGCTGCTGGAAACCGCCGTCTGCCTGGAAGGTCTGGCCCGTCACGCCGGCACCCACGCCGCCGGGGTGGTGGTGGCCCCCCAGCAGTTGGAGGAGTACCTGCCGGTCTACAAGGACCAGAAGACCGGCTCCATCAACACCCAGTACTCCATGAAGTACGTTGAGATGGTCGGCCTGGTGAAATTCGACTTCCTGGGGCTCAAGAACCTCACCGTGATCCAGAACGCCGTCAAACTGGTGCGGGAGGGAAAGGACCCGGAGTTCGACATCACCCGCCTGCGGGACGACGACCAAGCCAGCTATGACCTGATCTCCTCGGGCAACACCACCGGCATCTTCCAGTTCGAATCCAGCGGCATGAAGGAGATGCTGGTCAAGCTCAAGCCCTCCTGCTTCGAGGACGTGATCGCCGCAGGCGCCCTCTACCGGCCGGGCCCGCTGGGATGCGGCATAGTGGACGACTTCATCGACCGCAAGCACGGCCGCCAGAAGGTGGTCTACGATCTGCCCCAACTGGAGCCGATCCTGAAGGACACCTACGGTGTCATCGTCTACCAGGAACAGGTCATGCAGATCTCACGCACCCTGGCCGGCTACTCCCTGGGGCGCGCCGACCTCTTGCGCCGCGCCATGGGGAAGAAGGACCCGGCGGTCATGGCCAAGGAGAAGGAACCGTTCCTGGCCGGGGCCAAGGCCCAGGGGATCGACCCGAAAAAGGCCGAGGCGATCTTCGACCAGATGGCTAAGTTCGCCGAATACGGCTTCAACAAGTCCCACTCGGCCGCCTATGCCCTGATCTCCTACCAGACCGCCTACCTCAAGGCCCACTTTCCGGTGGAGTTCATGGCTGCGCTTCTGACCTGCGACATGGACAACACCGACAAGGTGGTCAAGAACATCTGCGACTGCCGCGAGCAGGGGATCGAGGTGCTGCCGCCGGACGTGAACAAGTCCGGCCATTCTTTCGCCGTGGTGGGCAATTCCATGCGGTTCGGCCTGGGCGCGGTCAAGGGGATCGGCTCCGGCGCCGTGGAGGCTATCCTGGAGGCGCGGGGCGACGATCCCTTCAAGGATCTGTACGATTTCTGCGAACGGGTCGATATGCGGCGCTCCAACAAGAAGGTTCAGGAAGCCCTCATCAAATGCGGCGCTTTCGATTCCACCGGCGCCGCCCGTTCAGCCCTTTTGGAGGGGCTTGAGCCGGCCATGGCCTACGGCCAGAAGATCCAGGAGGAGAAGACCAGTGCCCAGGTCTCCCTGTTCGGCACCGCAGAGGTGGTCAAACACAACGGCAACGGAGGCATGAAGCTCCCCAACGTCCCCGAATGGCCGGACAAGGAAAAGCTGGGTTATGAGAAGGAGGCCCTTGGCTTCCTGATCACCGGCCATCCCCTGGACCGCTTCGTGGACGACATCAAACGCCTGGCCAACTCCGAGATCGCCAACCTGTGCGAGCTGCCGGACGGCTGTGAGGCCCGCGTCTGCGGCATCGTCTCCACCTTCCGGGAGATCCCCACCAAAAAGGGAGATCGCATGTGTTTCGCCACCATCGAGGATCTGACCGGCTCGGTGGAGATCACCGTGTTTCCCGACATCTATGCCGAGACCGCCAGCCTGCTCAAATCCGATGACCCGCTGCTGGTGACCGGCAAGCTGGAAAAGACCGAGAAGGGGGCAAAGATCCTGGTCAGCCGCCCCAGCGCCGACAACGGGCGCAGAGGGGGCCATCAGCGGGACTCCGGCCCGGTGGGCGACATCAAGCTGCTCCTGGAGGCCCGAGCCCAAACGACCAAGCGGGTCTGCTTCAGCCTGCGCACAGACGACGTGCCGGTGGAGCGGCTGGACGCCCTCAGAGGGATCATCCAGCGCCACCACGGCAGCGTGCCGGCCTGCCTCCAGTTCCTCATTCCGGAGCGGAGCCGTGCGACCATGCCGCTCCCCGCTGATTTCAATGTCATGGCCAGCGATGATTTAAGGCTGGAAGTGGAGCAACTGTTCGGCTATAATGCCGCGACTTTTGAGTAGGCATAAAAAAATCTTTGAATCTAACCTGTGGCGAGAATTACTGAGGTATCACTATGGCGACCCCGTTTCATCTGGAATTCGAAAAACCTATTGTGGAACTTGAGAAGAAGATCGAGGAGTTGAACGCCCTGGCCGCCGACGGTCTGGATATCGGCGCCGACGTGGCCACCCTGGAAGGGCACGTTGAGGAGATGCGCAAGGATATCTTCTCCAACCTCTCCCGCTGGCAGACCGCCCAGGTGGCACGCCACATCAACCGCCCCTTCACCCTCGACTATATCAGGCACATGTTCACCGAATTCGTGGAACTGCACGGCGACCGCAACTTCGGCGACGATCACGCCATTGTCGGTGGCCTGGCCCGCTTCAACGGCCAGCCGGTCATGGTGATCGGCCACCAGAAGGGACGCGACACCAAGGATAAGGTCTACCGCAACTTCGGCATGCCCAATCCGGAAGGGTACCGCAAGGCACTGCGCCTGATGCAGATGGCCGAGCAGTTCAAGCTGCCGGTCATCACCTTCGTGGATACACCCGGCGCCTACCCCGGCATCGGCGCCGAGGAGCGCGGCCAGGCCGAGGCCATAGCCCGCAACCTGCGCGAGATGGCCAGCCTGCGCACGCCGATCATCGTCTGCGTCACCGGCGAAGGGGGCTCCGGCGGGGCCCTGGCCATCGCCGTGGGGGACCGCATCCTAATGCTGCAACACTCGGTCTACGCCGTCATCTCCCCGGAGGGATGCGCCGCCATCCTCTGGTCCGACGGCACCAAGGGGGAGCAGGCCGCCGAGGCGCTCAAACCGACCGCCAAGGACATCATCGGCCTGGGGGTCATCGACGAGATCATCGCCGAGCCCATTGGGGGCGCCCACCGCGACTCCAAGGCCATGGCCGCGACCCTGAAGGCGGCAATTGCCCGCAACCTGGCGGAATTGAACAAGCTCTCCCCCGACGACCTGGTGGAGCAGCGCTACCAGAAATTCCGCGCCATGACGCGCTGCGTGGAATAGGCACATAGATGGAACGCCTGCAAAAACTCATCTCCCAGGCCGGCATCACCTCCCGCCGGGCCGCCGAGGAGTTGATCCTGAACGGCCGGGTGACGGTCAACGGCACAGTAGTTACCAAGCTGGGGAGCAAGGCCGACCCGGCCCAGGACCGCATCGCCGTGGACGGCAAGCCGCTCCGGTTCAGCGCGAAACACCTGTACATCCTGCTCAACAAGCCGACCGGCTACATCACCGCCCTGAAGGACTCCCAGGGAAGACCGCTGGTGACCGATCTCCTGAAGGGGGTTGAAGAGCGGGTGTATCCGGTGGGCAGGCTGGATTACAATACCGAGGGGCTTCTGCTCCTGACCAACGACGGAGAGTGGGCCAATCGCCTGATGCACCCGCGCCACGAGGTGGAGAAGGAGTATCACGTCAGGGTCCGGGGCAAGGCGCTGGACCAGCAGTTGAAACGAATGGCGGGAGGGGTCGAACTGGAAGAAGGGGTCACCGCGCCGGCAGTAGTGCGGCTGGTGAAGAGCAGCGACCAGAACGACTGGATCTCGGTGACGATCCACGAGGGGCGAAACCGCCAGGTGCGGCGCATGTGCGAGGCGGTCAGCCTCTCCGTGGTGCGCCTGCGGCGGGTGCGCTACGGTAGCCTGGAGATCGGAGCGCTGAAACCGGGGCAGTTCCGGTACCTGACCGAGGCAGAGGTGAAGGGGTTGCTCCAACCGGGGCAGGCGCCACAGCCATCACAGCCCGAGCCGCAGAAGGCGCAGAAACCGCGCCCCTCCCGCAGCACTACAAAAGCTGGCACAGCGGCGACAGGACGCCCCCAGAAACCGCGCAGCACGACAAAAACCGGCACAGAGGCGACAGGACGTCCTCCCGCCCGGACACCCGAAAAACAGACAAAGAAACAGCCCGCCCGTACGAAGCCCGGAGAATCCCCGCGGCCACGCCACCGATAATGTGCCCCAATATTACGACGTAGGGGCAGGGTCACCTCTTACCATTTGTATAACGGATGTCCCTTTTTCAGGCCCCGGGTCCCGGCTTGGCAGGGTTCTGATAGGAATCGATGAGCCCCTGAAACAATTCATCCTGCGCTTGAAGGTGCTTCTGGATCTCAAGCGCCTCATACAGAATGGCCTCGGCATCCTTGTAGGTGTCGTCAGCCCTGGTATCGGCTGCATCGCCCCCCACTTTCTGTCCTACCATGATGATGGACAATAGGACCAATTGCAGGAAGGTCTGCGCGATCCAGGATATGAGAGCGCTCGTGCCCGTGTGAATGGCTTCCGGGAGGCTGATGAATGCGATAAGGGCAAAGGCATAGGCGCACCACATGGTGCCCACGCCCTTTGTGATCTTTTCTCCCAGTAATGAGTTAAAACGGGCCACCGGGCCTTCCGGAGCCTCCTTGGGCTTGGGGGCGCGCTTCTTCCGGAGTTCGATTTCGGGGTGTGGTTTGTGCTTGTAGACTTTCATGAATGCTCCTTGGGATGGAGAGATCATTGAGATCATTCGGGGCCAAGAGTGATTATACATGGGTTTATATATCTATCAAACTAATCGCCCAAAATCCATTTTTTCAGTCCATACCTGCCAAATTAAACGGCCCTGGAAATCTAATTATTGTAGGACGTGGCAGGAACAAGTAGCATTTAACTACTCCGGGTGGTAACACGATAAAGAACAAGATATCCCTATATATTTCAATAATGATCGCGACACT
>PLYK01000077.1 GCA_003151775.1 Geobacter sp.
ATTTTGTGATTGAAGGGGCGGCAAAAATGGCCTGAAGATGAGATGTAAAACGGTATATTGGTAAGTTCCGAGTCCCTTAATGGTTTACTCAACCGAAATTCCAAGTGATCGATAAATTGAACTGTTCCAAATGGCCGACCGGTTTTAAAAGAAAATAGGGGAAGTGTCCCTGGTTTTCCTGCGCGTCAGGCATAAAAAAGGCGTCCTCCCGGAGAAGTTGGGAAGGACGCCTTTTTTATATGTTTGCAGCCAAGGGGCTACATCTTGTGGCACTTGCTGCAGAACTTGTCGTCCTTGACCGAGAAGGCGTCCTTGTCCTTGTTATGACAAACGCCGCAGGAGGCGCCCTTCTCCATGTCGGCCATGGTCGCCTTGCCGGTCACGGCCTTGTAGGGGAATATCTTGGTGTGGCAGTCGGCGCATTTATATGCCTGGATATGGTAATCGTGGCTGAAGGTGGCAATGCCGGCATCGGTCTTGAAGGTGATGTTGCGCGGCTTGAACCCCTTGTGGCACTTGTCGCAATCGCCGGTGGAGGAAAAGGCATCCTTGCCGTTGTGGCACGTCCCGCAGGATTTGCCCTTTGCCATGTCATCCATGGTGAAGGCGCCGGATACCGCCTTGAAGGGGAAGACCTTGGTGTGGCAATCCGCGCATTTATAGGCCTTAAGATGGAATTCGTGGCTGAAGGCGGCCTCGCCGGCAGATGTCTTGAAAGCGATGTTGGCCGGCTTCATCCCCTTGTGGCACTTGTCGCAGTCGCCGGTCGTGGCAAAGACGTCCTTGCCGTTGTGGCACTTGCCGCAGGATGTGCCCTTTGCCATGTCATCCATGGTGAACTTGCCCACAACAGCCTTGTAGGGGAAGGTCTTTGTGTGGCAATCCTTGCAGGAATAGGCCTGGGTGTGGTGTGAGTGACTGAAGGTTGCCGGCGCGGCATTCTTGACCGTGAAGGTGATGTCCTTCGGCTTCAGTCCCTTGTGGCAGCGATCGCAGTTGCCGGCAACGGTAAAGTCCTTGGCGCCGTTGTGACAGACGCCGCAGGTCTTTCCTTTTTCCATCTCGGCCATGGTGACGCTCTTGCCTTTGCCGCCGAAGACTTTGCCGTTATGGCAGCTCTTGCAGGCGCCGCCGGTCTTGGCAACATGGGCCGTATGGCCGAAGACCGCATCCGCCACGCCCTTGATCTTGAAGACCTTATCCTGGGTCTTCCCCTTATGGCACCTGACGCAGTCCTTTTCGCTTGCCACGCTGAAGGCCTTGACACCGCTGTGGCAGGCCCCGCAGGATTTGGTCTTTTCCATCTCGGCCATGGTGAAATGGGTGCGTGCCCTCAGGTCATAGAGAACGTTATGGCAGATCTTGCAGTTGTTGTTATATTTGAGCAGGTGCAATTCGTGGCTGAAAACGACCGGGGCCGCATTTTTGAAGGTAAACTTGATGTCCTTGGTTTCGACTGCAGCGGCGCAGACGGCTGTGAGTAGAATAACCGCAAGGACATACGCTGGGGTGTGCTTCTGCATTCCAACCACTCCTAGATGATGAGAATTAATAGTATTTACAAGCGGATTACTATACAGGAGCCTGCATACTTCGTCAATTGCAAAGAAGGCGCGGAAGCGGAGCCCCAAAAGTGCAGGTTTTGCGGTTGATACGCCTTCTGACCTGTGGTATAGAAATGGGCACATTATGATGCTCTCACTCGACAAACTCATAGAACAGGCCCTGCTCGAAGACATCCATACCGGCGACATCACCACGCAGGCGCTGATCCCCGCTGACAGCCGGGCTACCGCCCGCCTGATCGCCAAAGAGGAGTTGACCCTTGCCGGGCTGTTCGTCGCCGAAAAGGTTTTCAAACGCCTCTATGCCGATGTGGAGTTTATCCCCGGCCAGGCGGAGGGGGCACAGGCCGCGAAAGGCGCCCTGATCGCCACGGTACGCGGCAGTGCGGCCGAACTGTTGATGGGCGAACGGGTGGCCCTGAACCTGCTCCAGCGCCTTAGCGGCATCGCCACCCTCACCTCGCGCTATGTCGCAGCGGTGGCCGGAACCGGGGCGCGCATCGTCGACACCCGCAAGACCACCCCCGGCCTGCGGGAGCTGGAAAAATACGCCGTGCGTGTCGGCGGCGGCATCAACCACCGAACCGGGCTCTACGACGGCATCCTGATCAAGGAAAACCATATTGCCGCCACCGGCGGCATTGGGGAAGCGATCAAGCGCGCACGCAATTATATCCCCCATACCCTGAAGATCGAGATCGAAACCGAAACCCTGGCTCAGGTTGACGAGGCGCTGGAGAGCGGCGCCGACATCATCATGCTGGACAACATGAGCCTCGCTGACATGCGTTCCGCAGTGGCGGCCATAGCCGGCCGCGCCCTGGTCGAGGCCTCCGGCGGGGTCAACCTGGAGACGGTTCGCGCCATTGCCGAAACCGGCGTCGATATCATTTCCGTCGGCGCCCTGACCCATTCGGCCCGGGCCATGGACATCACCATGCTTTTGGATTGATCGGCAGGAGTCGTTTCCATGCACCAGAAGGCAGCCACCATCCTGCAGTTTTTCCGGCAACAGGGCGGGTTCGTTTCAGGCGAACAGCTCAGCAGGGAGCTTGGCGTTTCGCGCACCGCGGTCTGGAAACACATCTCGGCGCTCAGGGCAGCGGGGTACCAGGTGGATGCGTACCCCTCCCGGGGATACCGGCTGCTTTCGTCGCCCGACATCCTTGCTGCCGAAGAGATCAGCGTGCAGTTGGACACCGCGATCATCGGCAAACGGCTCGTCAACCTGGCACTGACCGCCTCCACCAATACCCATGCTTTCCGCCTGGCAGAGGAAGGCGCCGTCGAGGGGACGGTGGTCACGGCCGATGAGCAGAACAAGGGCAAGGGACGCTTGGGCCGAATCTGGTCGTCTCCACCGGGGGCCAACCTCTACTGTTCGGTCATCCTGCGCCCGCAGATCAAGCCCTTTGAGGCCCCCCAACTCACGTTCCTCTCCGCCGTCGCGGTCGCCAGGGCCATCGAACAGGCCTTTGGCCTGAAACCGGAGATCAAATGGCCCAATGACGTGCTGATCGACGGTAAAAAGGTAGCCGGTCTGCTCAATGAGATGAGCGCCGAAACAGACGGCATCAATTTTGTCATCCTGGGCATCGGCGTCAACCTGAACATGACGGCCGACCAGTTTCCGGGCGACCTGCGCCATCCAGCCACCTCGCTGTACATCGAAGGGGGGGTCAAGGTCGGCCGGGCGCGTTTCACCGCGCTCCTCCTGAACGAGCTGGACCGCCTCTATGCCGGCTTTCTCGACCACGGCTTCGCCCAGGTGCGCCGGGAATGGCAAGAGCGCTGCAATGCCGGCGGCCGCGAGGTTTTAGTCAGCAATTACTTAAGCGCCGACATCAGGGGACAATTTGCCGGCATCGATAGCGACGGCGCCCTTTTGGTGCAATGCCCGGACGGCACGATCGAACGGATACTCAGCGGGGATGTGAGGGTGCTCTGAAATGCTTCTGGTAATCGACGTCGGCAACAGCAATATCGTTCTCGGAATCTATGACGGGTCGCAGCTCATCCGCAACTGGCGGCTCTCCACGGACAAATCGCGCACATCCGACGAATACGCGGTCCTGCTGCACAGCCTGTTCGGCCAAGCCGGCCTCGAATTCGCATCCATTAAAGCCGCCATCATCTCTTCGGTCGTTCCCCCGCTGACAGGGGTGATGGAGGCCATTGCCCACGACTTTTTCAACCTGACCCCCTATGTGGTCGGCCCAGGGATCAAGACCGGCATGCCGATTCAGTACGACAACCCCCGCGAGGTGGGGGCCGACCGTATCGTCAATGCCGTAGCGGGGTACGAGAAGCATAAAGGGGCCATGGTCATTGTGGATTTCGGCACCGCCACCACCTTTGATTTTGTCAACGCCAGGGGGGAGTACTGCGGCGGCGCCATCGCCCCCGGCCTGGCCATCTCCCTGGAAGCGCTCTTTCAGCGGGCCAGCAAGCTCCCGCGCGTTGACATCGTCAAGCCGCCCCACATCATTGCCAAAAACACCGTCAACTCCATGCAGGCCGGCATTTTTTTCGGCTATGTCGGCCTGGTCGACGGAATTGTGGAACATATGCGTACGGAGGCCAAGGAGAGATTCAGGGTGATCGCAACCGGCGGCTTGGCTGCCCTGATTGCGCCTGAATCCAAGACCATTGACGAGGTGGACGAATTCCTTACCCTGAAGGGACTGAGAATACTGTACGAACGCAACCGCTGATTCCGGCGTCATGGCATAGCCAACAGATAACATACGCATTGAACGAACAGCAATGAAGTGGCAGCTACGCAGAGGATATCTCATTTTTAAGGGGGCTGGGCAATGGGACAGTACGACACGAGCAAACTTCGCAATCTGGGTATCGTCGCACACGGAGGGGCGGGCAAGACCTCCCTGTCCGAAGCGATCCTGTACAACACCGGGATGATCGACCGTTTGGGGCGGGTTGACGACGGCACCTCCACCATGGATTTCGAACCTGAGGAGATCAAGCGCAAGATATCCATCACCTCGGCCCTGGACCATTGCGTGTGGAACGGCCATTCCATCCACATCGTTGATACCCCAGGCTACGGCAACTTCATTGCCGACACCCGCGCCTGCATGCGCGCCCTTGATTGCGCCGTCGTCATTTTGTCCGCCATCTCCGGGGTCAAGGCCCAGACCGAGGAAATATGGGGCTGGGCCAACGAGTTCGAGATCCCCCGCATCGCCTTCGTCAACAAGATGGACCGGGAGCGGGCCAATTTTCTGCGGGCCATCGACAACATGGAGAAAGCCCTGGGAGCACGGGGCGTTCCGATCCAGATGCCCATAGGGGCCGAAGACAAGTTTGTGGGGATCATCGACCTGATTCACATGAAGGCCTGTTTTTACCCCAAGGATGGCTCAGGGACCTGCACCGAAGGTGAGATACCGCCCGAATACCGGGATGAGGCCGCACGCCTGCATGAGCACATGGTCGAGACCGTGGCCGAAGCCTACGACGCCCTGACCGAGAAATACCTGGACAGCGGCGAACTGACCGTCGAGGAGATCATCGACGGCCTGCGGGTCGGGACCATGCGCAACACCTTTACGGCCGTGCTGTGCGGGTCAGCCATGCAGAACATCGGCGTCAGGCAGTTGCTCGACGCCGTGTGCGCCTACCTGCCGTCGCCCCTGGACCGCACCAAGGCGGTCGGAACGGAACCCAAAAGCGGCGAGATGATCGAGCGCGGCCCTGATGAGAAGGAGCCGTTCTCGGCCCTGGTCTTCAAGACCACGTCCGACCCCTATACGGGAAAGATCACCATCTTCAGGATGTACTCGGGGGTGCTCAACTCCGACTCCAATATCTACAACTCGACCAAAGGGGTCGAAGAACGCATCGGCCAGATCTATGAGCTGGAGGGAAAGAAGCAGCACCCCATCAAACAGGCCGTGGCCGGCGACATCGTGGCCGTGGCCAAGCTCAAGGAGACCGTGACCGGCGACACCCTGTGCGATCCCGCCAAACCGATCGTGTATGAGCCGGCCCGCCAACTCCTGCCGGTGATCTCCTACGCCATCGTCCCCAAGACCAAGGCCGACGAGGACAAGATCCACAGCGCCCTGCACCGCATGATCGAGGAAGAGCCGACCCTTGAATCGCACCGCGACCCCCTGACCAAGGAATTCATCATCTCAGGCATGGGCCAAGTGCACCTGGAAGTGATCGTCGAAAAGCTGAAACGGAAGTTCGGCGTGGAGGTCCTGCTCAAGACCCCCAAGGTGCCGTATCTGGAGACGATACGCGCCTCGACCAAGGTCCAGGGCAAATACAAGAAGCAGTCCGGCGGCCGGGGCCAGTACGGCGATTGCTGGATCGAGATGTCGCCCACCGGCCGGGGCGAGGGGTATCAGTTCGATGACAAGATCGTGGGGGGTGTCATCCCGCGCCAGTATATCCCGGCTGTGGACAAGGGTATTCAGGAGGCTGCCGTGGATGGATTTCTGGCCGGCTATCCCGTGGTGGACTTCAGGGTGGCGCTCTACGACGGCTCCTTCCATACGGTGGATTCCTCGGAAATGGCCTTCAAGGTGGCCGGGTCCATGGCGTTCAAGAAGGCGATGGAGCTGTGCAAGCCGGTGCTTTTGGAACCGATCGTGAACATGAAGGTGACCGTGCCGGACGAAAGCATGGGGGATGTGATCGGCGACCTGAACTCCCGCCGCGGCAAGGTGGTCGGGGTCGAGCCGAAGGCCAACTCCCAGATCATCCGCGCCGTGGTGCCCATGTCCGAGGTGCTGGCATATTCCAACGACCTCAAGTCCATGACCAGCGACCGCGGCCTTTTCAGCATGGAATTCTCCCATTACGAGGAAATGCCGACGCACCTGTCCCAAAAGGTGGTTGCCGAGTCCCAGGCTGCCAAAAAGGAGTAACCCCTACCCAGGGTTAAACTTCAACGGAGGTTTTATGGATTTCAAGCCGAGTAACGATTCCACGGCCGAAAAGGGCAATCAAAATATACTGCTGGTTGTACTGCTGATTCTTGTGGCAGCCTTTGCGTACATCTATTTCTTCACCGCCCTGATCAAACCGCAGGAGACCCGGAAACCGGCCGAAGCCCCGGCGCCGCAGGTTGTGAAGATGCCGCTGCCGCCGCGCGATGGAAAGCCCGCCGCAGCTCTTCCGGCAGGTGCAACGGCAGGCGCGCCGGAAGCCCGGAAGAATGCCGCGGCTCCTGTCAAGCCCGAACCCCGGAAGGTGACGGGGGCGCCGGAAGTGCCCCAAAAGCCCGAGCCGGTCAAGCCTTCCAAAGCGGCCCCCCATGAAAATAAATCGGTAACGCCTGAGAAAAAGGGGGCGGCGCCCGATGCGAAAGAACCCAAAACTGCAGCAGCCAAACCGCAGCCTGCCACAGCGGCGAAGAAACCGGCATCGGCAAAGGAAAACAAAAAAGTCGCCAAAGCCGTCGCCAAAGCCGTCGCCAAAGCCGCCGGCAAGGCTCAGAATAGCGTTCCTGCAGGACCGTCAGGAACAACGAAGAAACCGGCACCCGTAGCGCTGCATGACAAGGAAGAGGTGAAAGCCGCTCCGGACGCGGAGAACGGCCCCTGGACGGTCGTGGCGGGGAGCTATGTCCTCGAGGACGCCATGGCGTCCGACCTGGCTCGCGTCAGAGGCGCCGGGTTGGAAGCCGCCGTCAAGGAGGGGGGCCGCAGGAAGACGGCCATGAACCGGCTCCTTGCCGGTGAATATCCGACCCGCGCCGAGGCCCGGAAAGAGCTGGACACGTTGAAACAATTTACCTCGGATGCCTTTATCCTGGAGCAGGGCGGCAAGTATGCCGTCTATGCCGGTTCCTACCTGCTCACGGAACTGGCCGATTCGGAGAAGGAACGCCTGGCCGCGGCCGGCATCAAGCTGACCATAAAACATGCCGAGGTGTCCATACCGGCAAAATGTCTTACCGCTGGCACGTTCAGCGATAAAAAGGCCGCGGACGCGGCAGTTAAAAAGCTGAAAGGCATCGGCTTCAAGGCCACGCTGTCCCGGCTGTGACGAGGGCTATGGCCGCCGAAACGATCAAGCTGAAGATATCCCCGGCTGTGGCAGAGTGCCTCCGTCCGGGGCAGAGCGCCGAAGAGCGGCTCAGGAGACTTGAGAGCGCCTCTGCCTTGGAGCCGTTCGACCGGCTCATGCTCATCTTCTGCCTGATGAGGGATGGGGACCATGGGGTCAAGGCTTGTGCGCAGTCGGCGTTCTCCTCGCTGCCCGGGGAGACGCTGCTCGCCGTGGCCGGATCACAAGACGCGCATCCTGCGGTCCTCGACGCCATCGCCAAGGTCCATTATCAAAGGGAGGGCATTGCC
Organism: Geobacter sp.; assembly: GCA_003151775.1. Lineage (GTDB taxonomy): Bacteria > Desulfobacterota > Desulfuromonadia > Geobacterales > Pseudopelobacteraceae > Oryzomonas. The sequence continues at coordinate 7,901 of PLYK01000077.1, forward strand.
GAAGCGCTCCTGGAAAGCGGGTTTCTTTCCACGCCGGCCCGTTCCTTTCTACAAAAGATCATCGAAC
>PLYK01000078.1 GCA_003151775.1 Geobacter sp.
CTGGAAATGTCACATATTCATTCGTCACGTACGTGACGATGTGAATTATTGCCACCATTTCCGGGGAATTAATTCCCCGGCTACCATCAATCTGTCGCTATGTGACGTAAGCAATAACCAAACCAGACACTGCTGAAAGTCAGAGGGGGATGGGGCTTGGGCTGTCGATATGCCATGCCATCCTGAAGAAACACAACGGCCATATCTTCGTGGAATCCAAAGCGTGGGCCGGCACCGGCGTTAGCGTTTATCTGCCGGCTTCCGCGGCAGAGGCCGTGGTTTCACCAGAGAGGCGATCATGCAATGACTGACGAGGCCTATAAAATTCTGATCGTGGATGCCTACGTGTCCAAGCCGATAGATTTCAAGGTGATGAGGGAGTCCCTCAAAAAAACCGGAGTCGTTCGGTGAATGGAAAATGGATTCATCAGCACCTCTTCGACCTTGACACCCGGTATGGGTTTGCTGAAAAGATACCCCTGCATCTCATCACAACCTAATTCGCTCAAGGTTTTCATTTGAAACGGTGTTTCGACACCCTCTGCCACGAGATGCAGTCCGAACCCTTGCGCTATGCCCAAAATTGCATGGAGAATCGGGGAGACGTGAACGCCCTCTACCAGTTCGCGAACAAATGACTGGTCGATCTTGATGCTGCTGATAGGAAACTTGCGCAGGTAATTGAGCGAAGAATAGCGGGTGCCGAAGTCATCGATCGATATTCGCACCCCCTGGTTGTGTAATTGCCGCATTTTATCGATGATGCTTGAATCATCGTTCAAAAGCAGGTTCTCGGTGATTTCCAGCTCCAGGCAATTGGCAGGCAATTGAAACCTGGCAAGGTTGCATTTGATTCTTTCGACAAAATCGCTGCGTTCGAATTCCAGCGGTGAGACATTGACCGAAATGCGCAGATCAACTAACCCCCTTTCCCGCCACTTGGCCATTTGGCCGCAAGCCTCGGCCAATACCCAATCGGTGATGTTGCAAACCAATCCCGATTCCTCAGCCATGTCAATAAAGCTGGCCGGGCCCAATAACCCGTGTGTCGGATGTTGCCATCGGATCAAGGCCTCCAGCCCAACAATCCTGTCTCCGCCAATACTGATCTGCGGCTGATAGTGCAACTCAAATTCCGAGCAGTTGATGGCCTGCCGCAACTCGTTTTCAAGACTTATACGCTCATGATGGCAAACATTCATCTTGTCGGTAAAACACAGATAGTCGTTTTTGCCGCTGGCCTTTACCTCGTACATCGCTATATCGGCATTCTTCAACAATACATCGGCGCTATTTCCGTCTTGGGGATACAACGCAATACCGATGCTGGCTGTTATCCGGAATTCCTGCCCTCTGACCTGGAATGGCGTTTTCAATATATCCAGAATCTTCCCGGCAATGATGCTCGCACCCTCCGGCCCATAGAGATCCGGCAACAACACCGTAAATTCGTCCCCCCCCTGGCGGGCGAGGGTATCGCCAGCCCTGACGCAATTGCGCAGGCGCTGAGCCACGTTCATTAGAAGATCATCTCCTTCGGCATGTCCATAGCTGTCATTCACGAGCTTGAAACGGTCGAGATCAATAAACAGAACACCTATCACCCCGCCATTGCGTTTCGCCTGACTGAGCGAATGTTCGAGCCGGTCCTTGAACAAACTTCGGTTTGGCAGGTGGGTAAGATGATCGTGCAAAGCCTGAAAACTGATGGTCTCTTCGGCTTTTTTGCGTTCGGTTATATCTTGTGCAACGCCGTAGGTGCCCAGAAATCGTCTCGCTAACGGATCATTGCTCCCGCACTCTTCGTCATAAACGCCTATGGCGCTTACCGTCGTCACGATGAGGCGGGGCTTGAAGAGGTGGAGGCTGTTTTTATCCTTCAAGCGGACTTCAACATTTGCCATGGCGCGATTGTCGCGGCGCCTTTCAGAGAAGGCCCAGTGGGCGATACTGATGTCTTCCTCGTAGACGATACTTGTGTACTTGCACCCGATCAGTTCATCGCATGAATAGCCAAGCAGTGACTCGACCCTGCCATTGATAAACATGAAACAACCGTTGGCGTCAAGTGTGTAGATAAGGTCCGGAGAGTTTTCCACCAGGAACCGGTGCATTCGTTCAGAGAATTCAAGGCGCGCCGTCATAAGCGCGTTGCATCGCTCCAGACGACTTCGATGCAGAGCATTGTCCACCTTGAGCTGCATTTCTTCCAAATCATAAGGCTTGCGTATGTATTCCACGGCTCCGCCGCGCAGGGCGCGTATGGCGGAATCGATGTTCGCATCCGCACTGACCATGATGACGCGTGTTGATGTAGTGAAATTGGTTATCCACTCCATCAGGTCCAAACCGGAAATATCCGGAAGATGGATGTCCAGAAGAACAAGGGCCGTGTCCTTGTGACTTGAGCGCGGCGATGGCATCTCCACCGGTTCCGCACTCCAGGATATCCCGGCCTTCGGAGGCTAAGAGTTGGCGCAGACTGGAGCGTATTCGCGGTTCGTCGTCGACGATGAGTATACGCTGTTGTTGGCCAACCCCGTCATGGGAGGGGTCGAATTTTGTTCGGGCTAAAAAATTCACTCTTTTAGGCACCCCTTGGGTTGCGGCAGCAGAATAATGAAACTTGTCCCTTTGCCGGCCTGGCTCTGGCAGCTTATTTGACCGCCAAGACGTTCCACCATTGACGCCACGATAGACAATCCGACACCAAAATGCCCTGGGCGCCTGTTTGTGGGCAGAGGCTGAAACAGGCGCTCCATAACCTCTTGAGGAATACCGGGACCGGAGTCGCTTAGATGGATTTCGATATAGTGCTGTTCGTCGTGTATGATATTCCCGCGCGTGGAGATGATAAAATGGCCACCTTCCGGCATCGCCTCGGACCCGTTTTTCCAGATGTTGAACAGGATTTGTTTAAAGCTGTCCCGGTCTCCACCGACAGGGGAGAGATTCGCTTCCAATGACTTTATCAGTGCTATGCCGCAACTTGAGAATAAAGATTCACCATACAGCGCCAACATCTCTCCGATCACGACATTGACGTCGAATGCGCCGGTTGCCGGGGGAGTTTCGACGAGTTCACCCAAGCTCCGCACAATTTGTGTAACGCGGTCAATTTCCTCGCCGAGGATTGTCAACTCCTGTTGCACGTCGTGCTCATCAGGCAGCTTTCGGCTGACGATCTTCAGATAGTTTTTTATGATACCGAGCGGGTTTCCCGTCTCGTGCACGACCTTGCGGGCCTGCTGCTCGAAGCGGCTTGTCAGGGTGGTCTCAAGTTCCTGCTCGCGACGTCGCAATTCTCTCCAGGTTTCAATGCTGTCCGCGGCCAGATTGGCAAAACCGGCCATCCAGCCGAGACGAGGCAGTATCCTGGCATATTGGGCCGCGCTCACTCCATAGGCCATGATGCCGATGTTATTTCCACGAACGCTCATCGGAACGTACAGCAAACCTTCACATTTCAGTGCACGCGCTATCCGGACATCCACCAGCGAGACGGAAGCCTGGCATTCATCATCGAAGGTGGAGGACGGTTGTTTCCCCAGGACAACGGCAGCCGCGAGACTCTGTACACGATCGAGGCTGATTTCGATATGCTGGAACAGGTCCGACTGGCCACCGATATTCGCTCCGGAAAGCGACTTCTTGTCGTGCTGCACGAAAAGAAAGGCGATTTTGCCAAGTCCGAACAGGATTCGGGCGGATTCACGTACTGCCGTGACAATTTCGTTTTCTCTGCAGAGTTCGGCAAGACTAAGCTGCAGGGAATGCATCGTTGCCATGTCACGCACCAGTGCCTCTATGCGGGAATACGCCACGTCGCTATCGTTCAGTTTTGTCCTGAAGTATTCAAATGGGGTTGATAGATACGGGATAGTCTTCGTCTGAGAGGATTCCTGGATGTCAAGTGCGGTGGCCAGCTTGTCGACACGCTCGAAACATAGCTGCTGGATGGCCACTGCATCGGTTAATTTGATTCCCAGGATTGATGTGATTGCAGCAATATTTGTGTTTGATTCATTTTGTAAAAGATCTGTTTTTTTGTTGTTACCGATAATATCCGCAGACCAGACGATTTGACTCAGGAAATCGGCATGGACGATCTCGTTGGCAGGCATGTGATGGAAAAGAACGGCATCCGCCATGAAAGACGAAAGCTGCCACTGATCGATCAGCCAGGCGCCGACAGCGGCATGATCCGTACCGAGTAACGAATCTTCATTGTTCAGAAGCGCGGCTTCGTCAGCGCTTCTGTCGAGCAAGACGCCATAACGATCACTCATGCCTCCCAGAAGAAGCAACTGGCCTATATCGTGCATCAGGCCGGCCAGATAGGCTTCGTCTACATCAGGGTAGTCAACATGGGATGCAATGGCATACGCCAATTCGGCGGTACGCAGCGAATGAGCCCAAAACCCGGTCAAGTTGTATCCAAGATCACCGGTTGTGCGGGCAAAAACGCTCTGAATGGCAAGGCATGCCGATATTGTTCTCATGAGGCGGGTGCCAAGAACAACCAGACACTTGTCAAGGCTCTTGACCTCTGCCACGCGCCGCATCGCCGGCGAATTCGCCACGGTGAGAATCCGCGCACTCAACGCCGGATCCTGTCCGGCCATTGTTGCCAACTCGGCCATCGTTACCTGATCGTCATTAACCGCGCTCAAAAATCGATGCAACACCTGCGGAAATGACGGTAATTGGATCGATTCAATGGCTTCAAGGACAGCTCCCGGAATCTGATTCAATCAATCCCTCCTTGGTAATGCAACAATATTAAAGATTATCGACTTTGTTTCGTCATAGCATATTTTTGCTGTCATAACATTACAATTTTGAAACTTTTTCATATGGAGAGTGATTAATTGCGGGAGATAAACAGTTGTGCTCTTTCTCATCGGCGGCGACAAGTCAATGCAGAGCAGGGATATCGAGGCGGCAAAAGCATTCTGGAAAAGGCAAAAGGGGAGATAGAGTTATGGCACGGAAAACTGGTGACTGGCACGAATACCATATTGAATGGCTAAAGGATGAAATAAACGCCGCTGAATATCTGAATGCGGCTCTTGAAGACGGAGACCGGGATGGACTTTTGCTTGCCCTCCGTAACATCGCGGAAGCACAGGGAGGCATGGCTACCGTTGCTGAAAAGGCACATGTGAAGAGGGAAAGTCTGTACCGTATGCTTTCTACCCGTGGTAATCCAGCTCTGTCAAACCTGCTTTCCATCCTTCACGGTATGGGATTGAAAATGACCATCCAGCTGGAAAAGGCGGTAACAGCATCATAACGCCTCAAAGCTAGACCACGCCGTCTCTCCCAAGAATCCGGCTCTCAGGGGGGCGTCAACGGATCACCAGCGCCCCCCCCAGCCCCCACTCATGGTCTGGTCCGCCTACAGACGTTTTCCTTTCGGGATGATGTGTTTGAGTTTGTTCGAGCCACCATACAGGGTCTGCTTGATGATCCCCCGTTTCTCTTTGAGTTCCTTCTTGGCGTCGGCTTCATCCAGCAAAATTTCGGCTTCTCCGGCCAGTTTCTCGATTTGTTCCGCCTCTTTTTCCGCCACTTTTTGTTCAATCATAGTTGCCATTGAGAGCACCTCCTTCTTCTTTATATATAATATTATCTCACAACCCGGTAAAAAACAAATTGAGGGGGCGCTGTCGGGCTACATAGCCCCCCAAGGCCGGCCACACCGGTATGAGATCTACCCGGCGGCAATGATCCCCGTGGTGAAGATGGCGACGTACTGGCGGATCAACTGCTCGTCCTGTTCGGGCGAATGGTTGGTCAGCGACTCGGTGGCCAGGGTGCTGAGGAAGAAGTAATTGACCATGCCGGCAAGGGCCAGCGCGGCATTGACGGCATCGAGATCCTGCCGGAACTGCCCCTGTTGCATCCCTTCTTCGACCACCTCCGCAAGGATCCGGATCACGTTGGCGATGGCGGGCGAGACGATGGTGGCGAACCAGGCGGTGGGATTGGTGAGCTCGCTGGTGTAGAACCGCAGCAGGTACGGGTTGTTGCGGTGCCGCAGCATGGTCCAGCGCAGGTACCCCTCGATCACGGCCAGGGGGCCGGCGCCTTGCCGGCGGATCTCCTCGATCTGGTCGAAACAGGCGAACTGCTCCTGCAAGACCTCGCTGTACAACCCCTCCTTGCTGCCGAAATGATACGAAATCATGGAGATGCTCGCCCCGGCCGCCTGGGATAGCTCCCTGACGCTGACGCCGTGCAAACCGCGCTCGGCAAACAGCCGTGTTCCCACCTCCAACAACCTGCTTCGGCAATCCGCTTTTGTCATGTGTATTCCGATCCACTCGAATGTAGCGCCAAGAGTAGCAAAGTCGCCCGTAAAATCCAATGCCGGAGATGGTGCGCTAAAAAAGTTCTTGCAGTACAAACAATGTATTGTTATTTTGTATTCAAACGAACGTTCGATATGTTAGTCCGCGCTGCCCAACGGAACGCGGCCAAAGGAAACTAACCATCACACAATAAAGGAGACAACGGACAAATGTCAGAATTGCACAACAGGATCAGGAAAACCAATCTCCACTCCAGGATCAGGAAGGTCGAGGATGTCATCCCCCTGTTCGAAAACGGGATGAACTTGGGCTGGTCGGGCTTTACCCCTGCAGGTTACCCCAAGGTGGTGCCAATCGCCCTTGCGGATCACGTGGAGAAGAACGGGCTGCAGGGAAAGCTGAGATTCAACCTGTTCATCGGCGCCTCGGTCGGCGCCGAGACAGAGGACCGGTGGGCCTCCCTGGACATGATCGACCGCCGCTGGCCCTACCAGACCGGCAAGAATATCCAGGCGGGCATCAACGAGGGACGCATCCGCATGGGGGACAAGCATCTCTCCATGTTTGCCCAGGACCTGGGGTATGGCTTCTACACCAAGGAGAACAGCGGACGTCTTGATATCGCCATCATCGAATGCTCCGCCATCACGGAGGACGGCGGACTGGTTTTGACCGCCTCCTGCGGCGCCGTGCCGGAGATCGTGCAGATCGCCGACAAGATCATCATCGAGATCAATACCTCCATACCAAACTTCGAAGGGTTGCACGACATCATCGAACCGGTCAACCCCCCCAACCGGCAACCGTATCTCATCAGCCGGGTGGACGACCGGGCCGGCACCCCCTACGTGCGGGTGGATACGGACCGGATCGTGGCCATCATCGAATCGGACCGTCCCGATAACGGCCGTTCCTTCAACGAACAGGACGAGACCTCGGAGGCCATCGCCGACAACATCATCAATTTCTTCTCCCACGAGGTCAAGATGGGGCGCCTGCCCAAGAACCTGCTGCCGCTCCAGTCCGGTGTCGGCTCCATTGCAAACGCAGTCATCGGCGGGCTCGCCAAGGGGCCATTCACCGGTTTGAAGGTATGGACCGAGGTGTTGCAGGATACCATGCTCGATTTCTTTGATTCCGGGAAGCTGGATTTCGCCTCCACTGTCTCCCTTTCCTATTCGGTTGAAGGCTTCAAGCGCTTTTACGGCAACTGGGACAAGTACAGCAGCAAGGTGCTGATGCGCCCCCTCTCCATCGCCAACCATCCGGAGCCGATCCGCCGCCTGGGGTGCATCGCCATGAATACCCCGGTGGAGTTCGACATCTATGCCCATGCCAACTCCACCCTCGTGGGGGGTACCAGGATGATAAACGGCATCGGCGGTTCCGGCGACTTCCTCCGCAATGCTTATCTCTCTATCATGCACACGCCGTCGGCCCGGCCGAGCAAGACCGACCCGACCGGCATCACCTGCGTGGTGCCCCATGTGCCCCATGTGGATCATACCGAGCACGACCTGGACGTGCTGGTTACGGAGCAGGGTCTGGCCGACCTGCGCGGTCTGGACCCGAAGAGCAGGGCACAGCTCATCATCGACAACTGCGCCCACCCGGACTACAAGCCCCTGCTGCAGGAATACCTCGACATGTCAACGAAGGAGTGTCTGGCGCGCAAGGCGGGCCACGAACCGCAGATGCTCGACAGGGTGTTCAAGATGCAGGTCAACCTGGCCAAGAACGGCACCATGAAGATCGACAACTGGGAGGTCTGACAGCCCGGAAACGAAAATGGAGGCACCAATGGCTCATCCGGATCATCTGTCGAGACATTCTTTGAAGAGGCGTACCCCACATGAAACCGCAAGTCATTGCAACCCGCGTATCCGATGAACTTTTGAAAAAAATCGACAAGGTGGCTGCCAACATGGGACAGACCCGCAAGGAAATCATCAAGCAGGCACTGGAAGAGTGGCTGAAATGCGGTGTCGGCAGTTGCTGACCTCACAGCCTGCTAAACCTGGAATCTCGCCCGGCGCCGTAACCAGACGGTGCCGGGTTTTTCCCTTTTCCGGAGCGGAATGAAATATCCTGAGATTACCCGCCCCCTCTTCAAGCCCCCCTTGCATAGCCCCTGCCGTTTCGCGCGTCACCCCGTTGTCAGTGCTGGATGAAGGCGAAGTTCCCGCCCAGGGCGGCATAGGCATCCATCATCCTGCCCAGCCCTTTTTTCTCGTTATCGGTAATTTCACGCACCCGCTCCCCTGACCTCCCTAGGTACGTAAGCGACGCCTTGCGCGCCTTGATCAAGGCCTGCATGGCGTCGTAGGACTGCTGATCGACCGGGACGTCGTAATACTCGGCGACCTTGGCGGGGGATCTCTCCGACTTGATGGCAAGGGCCGGTATGATAATGGTTTTCCCATCGGCCTTTATTCGGAAGCCGGTTATGTCGAGCGCCCGTTTGCCCACCGATTGGATGCAGAACTTCGGCCAAACGCTGCCGGAAACTTCCACCAGGTAGAGGTAGAGCCCATCGCTGAATCTGTCGTGGGGGGTTGATTCGTCAAGATAGCGCAGGGGGCTCTGGGTCGTAACCGCCTCTTTCCTCACGCCGGGGAGTTTGCGGGCGCGCGGTTCCGAGGCCAGTTGTTGGCGGAGTTCCTCGTATTCCGGCGAATCCTTGGGGACCTTGCTCAGTTGCAGGTGGGCCGTGGAGTAGTCCCCCTGGCTCATCGCCTCGCGTACGGTTTGAGTGACCGGTTTGGCGGCGGGCTTGGTGAGGATGTCCGCCTTTTCGGCCTCCGAGACGATGACGGTTTTTTCCTTCTCCTTGCCGGCTAGGAGGGCCGAAGTGTCCTTATTGAAATATTTATTGAGGAAAAAGAACGGGATGGGCGCCAGGATCACGATGATGAGCAGGATGATGGTGTAACGGGTTTCCTCAGGCATCGGTTTTTTGAACATTACCGGTTCCTTTTTTCGGCAGATGGCCATACATATTTAATAACCACTTATACGCTCCATGAGTGTAAATATCCAAAAAAATTACTCATTTAAATTACACTTTGATATCAAAGGTATTCCGCGATGCCCCGCAACGCCTCAATAGCGCCGAAGGGGAGCGACAGGTGGGGGGCGTCGATCTCCGCTTCCCGTGGATTGATGCGGATTACCGTGGTATTGGGCCGGGCGCCGAGCCGCTCCGAGGCATAGCGTATAGTGGGGACGGCCCGACCGGCCCCGAGTTCGATCACGACGGTGCGCCGGCCGCGGAGCTCTTCGCAGAACCGGTTGAAGCGGCGCTCCTGTTCCGCGGTACGCTCGGAAAGCCAGGTATAATCACCGAACATGAGGATATTGGGGCGGCTTACGGTCCCGCAGGAGATGCAGCGGGGAATGGCGCGAGCCCGCATGGTTTCCTGGTTGATGGGGATCTCTTCCTGATTGGCCCAGATGCGCCGGCTGCACGGCGTCGTGCACTGTAACCAGTGGATCGAACCATGCACCTCAAGGATGCGCTCCTCCGGGTAGCCGGCCTTCTGGAACTGGCCGTCCACGTTGGAGGTGACCACGAACGAGACGGCCCTGTTCCGCTCGATCCATCCCTGCAAGATGTGAAAACCTTCGTGGGGGACCGTGGCGCGGTACAGGTTGGTGCGGTGCCCGTAAAAGCCCCAGCCGAAGGCCGGATCGCGTTCAAAGTGTTCGGGGTTGGCGGCTTCCTCGAAGGAGATGCCCAGCCGGGCATAGGGGGGGTAGCTGTTCCAGAAGCCCTGGGTGCCGCGGAAATCGGGCAGGCCGGAGTCAACCCCCATGCCTGCGCCGGCGGTGATGATGATCACCTCGGCCTCCCCGATCGCTTGCGCCATCCGCTGAAACATGGCCGGCCGGGTCATGAGAGGAGGTGCACGAAGAGACCGCTCCGCAGTTTGGGTTCGAACCAGGTGGATTTTGGGGGCATGATCCGGTCCTGGTCGGCCAGTTCGATCAACTCGCGGATCGAGGTGGGATAGAGGGAGAAGGCCACGGCATACTCGCCCGAATCCACCAGCCTCACCAGTTCCTCGCTCCCCCTGATGCCGCCGACAAAATGGATGCGCTTGTCGGTGCGGGGGTCGCGGATGCCCAGGGCCGGGTCGAGCAGAAGGTTCTGGAGGATCGACACGTCCAGGCGTCCGACCGTGTCCGATTCATCGACAACGGTTTGGCGGGCATGGAGCTGATACCAGCGGCCCTTCAGGTACATGCCGTACTGGTGGCGCTCGCACGGTACGACCGGGACCGGGGAGGGGAGGAGTGTGAAGGCCTCCTCCACCCGTGCCATGAACTCTGCCGGGCGTTGGCCGTTCAAGTCCTTTACTGCCCGGTTGTAGGGCATGATGTTGAGTTGGGTTTCAGGGAAGATGACGGTCAAAAAGTAGTTGTACTCCTCCTGGCCGGTATGGCCCGGATTCTTCTCCCGGCGCAGCTCGCGCACCCTCCCGGCAGCGGCGCTGCGGTGATGGCCGTCAGCCACATACAGGCGGGGAACGGCCGCGAACAGGGTGGTAAGCCGGCCGATCAGCTCTTGGTCGGAGACGATCCAGAGGGTGTGGCTTACGCAGTCGTCGGTGGTGAAGTCGTATTCAGGGGGGGCAGCCGCGATCCCCGAGATGAGCGCCTCGATCTCTGCGCTGGAGCGGGAGAGATAGAATACCGGTTCGTCGTTGGCGTCCAGGTAATCGATATGCTTGACCCGGTCATCCTCCTTGTCGGCCCTTGTGAGTTCGTGCTTCTTTATCACGCCGGACTGATAGTCGTCCACGCTGGTGCAGACCACCAACCCGGTCTGGGTGATCTCCCCCATTCGCTGGCGATAGACGTAGAAACAGTCGCTCTCATCCTGGACCAGGGCGCCGCGCCGGATGAACTCGTCCAGGTTTTTTCTCCCCTGCACATAGACCGTTTCGTCGTGGGGGTCGATGTCGGCGGCAAGGTCGATCTCAGGCCGGGAGACGTGCAGAAAGCTGTCGTGGTTGCCGGCCGCCATCCGGCTGGCCTCTTCGACGTTCATCACGTCATAGGGGAGGGCCGCCACCTTGTCGGCCAGATCCTTAGGGGGGCGCAGCGCCCGGAACGGTTTGATAAATGCCATCATTACCTCTGTAGTCTACTGAAAATACCTGCGTGCGCCGATAAAGCGCTTCTCGAAGTAGCTCTCGTCAACGCCGGATAGCTTGATGTCCTCGCCGCGGCGGGGGGCGTGCACGAACCTGCCGTTCCCCACGTAGATGCCGACGTGGTTGATGCTGTCGGCCGATGATCCGAAAAAGACCAGGTCCCCGTCCCGCAGGCCATCCTTCAGCACCGGATCGCCGGCCCTGTACTGATCCCGGGATGTCCGCGGTATGCTGAGGCCGCACAGGTTGTACACCGCCCGCACAAAGCCGCTGCAATCCATGCCGTCCACCACATTCTCGCCTCCCCATCGGTAGGGGATGCCCACGAAGCGTTCGGCGGTACGGGCGGCGATGGCGCCCATATCCCCGGATTCCCGTGCAGGCCTCTGCCGGGCGCTCTCCCCGGTTCCTCCCTTGCCCTTGTCTTTCGGCGTCTTGGGGCTCTCGGCAGGACGGGGTGGAGCGATCTCTTCCTGGTGCGGTTTCTGCCAACCCGATTCCCGGGGGCGGGCAAAGACGATCTCGTGCGGAGGAGCGATATAGAAGCCGTCTATCAGCCGGTCCGCCACCAGCCTCTGGGCAGCAGCCCGAGCCTTGTCCTTGGTGGCGAAATCGCCGAAGCGCACGGCGTAGATGCCGTTGTCCTTGCGGAAGTAAAAGGCCTCGATCCCTTTCTTCTGGAGGGCGGCGGTGAAGCGCTCCGCATTCTTCACGTCGGCGAAGGCCCCCATCTGGATGGCGTAGCCCAGACGGTTAAGCCCCGATGATGAGGCAGCATGCCCATCTGCACCGAGAAGGAGGAGGATAGCGAGCAGGTATGCTGGGATGACTGGCTTGAATGTAGAGAACATGGCTCGAAGGCGGTCTTTGTCGTGACGTGAACGAAAAGGGTCGATGAAGCTAGTATCCATAATTGATCGTCGCGAGTAAAGAACTTTTTCTCCCAAACGGCACGTCCGTAGGCCTGTATGCGGGATGTGAGAGGCAAAGGACCATGCGGTCGCATGCACGCACTTGACATGAAAAAAATTATTGCTATAAGTATCGTGATAGGAATATAATGTTGAATAGGAGTCATTTAAATAATGTTTTGTTCCGCGTACCCTTTCTCTGAAGGGAGGGAAACATCATGACGACATTTTCGGTAGCGACAGGCGGGGCGGCGGCAACCGACGCAACGACGGTTGCCGGTCCGGTGTCCGGCGGGGCCGAAACGCCCATTTCAGCTACGGACAGCCGCACGGTTGGCCCACTGGTGATGGCACCCGCGGTTGATCCAGGAGCGAAGGCCCCCTCGGTTGACACGGTCACCTTGCAGGGCAAGGTCCGGGACGCAGTGAAGGTTAGCCCCAAGCCAGGGAACGGCACGACCGGTGGGAGAATGGGTGCGGTGTTGTTTGTCTACACCATGAAAGGCGTCCTGCGCGTCAGGTTCATGGACAGCAAAAACAACCTGGTGTACCAGACGCCGCCGGTGATGATGGCGCGTACGGCGGATCTTATGATGCGCTCCGGCTCTTCGGTAAGCGCCAGGATATAAGTTTAACCAGAAAAATGACATTTTTTATAAAAAGCCGTTCCCCGGTCAGCCCCGGAGAGCGGCTTTTTTGTCGGCCGGCCTGTGACTATTCCACGTCGCTCGTCTGGCGGCGCACCCCCATCAGGTATGCCACCACGAAATCCTCCAGGGCCCCATCCAGCACCGCGTCCGGGTTGCCCGATTCCACCCCGGTCCGCAGGTCCTTGACCATCTTGTAGGGGTGCAGCACATAGGAGCGGATCTGGCTTCCCCAGCCGATCTCCTTCTTTTCAGCGGCGATCTCGGAGGCCTTGACGCTCCGCTCCTCCACCTCCCGCTCGTACAGCTTGGCCCGCAGCACCTTCATGGCGGTGGCCCGATTGAGGATCTGGCTCCGCTCGCTCTGGCAGGCCACCACGATGCCGGTGGCCAGATGGGTGATGCGTACGGCCGAGTCGGTGGTGTTGACGTGCTGGCCGCCGGCGCCGCTGGAACGGTACGTATCAATCCGGAGGTCGGAGTCGGCGATCTTGATGCTGATGTCCTCCTCGTCTATCTCTGGAAAGGCGTATACCGAAGCAAAGGAGGTATGGCGGCGGGCATTGCTGTCAAAGGGGGAGATGCGCACCAGGCGGTGGATGCCCGCCTCGGCCTTGAGATGGCCGTAGGCGTACTCGCCGCTGACGCTGAAGGTGGCTGATTTGATGCCCGCCTCGTCCCCGGTCTGGTAGTCGGTGATGGCGGTCTTCCACCCCTTCTTTTCGCAGTAGCGCAGGTACATGCGCAGCAGCATCTCGGCCCAGTCCTGGGATTCCGTGCCGCCGGCCCCGGGATTGATGGAGAGGAAGCAGGAGTTTTTGTCATGGCTGCCGGAGAGCATGCGCTGGAACTCGGCCGCCTCGATGCCTTCCTTGAGGCGGCGGTTCATCTCAGCGACCTCGGCAAGGGTCGCCTCGTCCTGGGCCTCCTCTCCCAGCTCGATCATCACCCGCACGTCGTCCAACTGCCGGACGAGCGCGTCCCAGCTCTGGAGGAGCTTTTCCAGGGCCGCGCGCCTGCGGAGGACCTCCTGGGATTTGTCCACCGCATCCCAGAAACCGGGCGCTGCGATCTGGGCCTCGATCTCCTGGAGCGATTCCCGTTTGGCGTCTACGTCAAAGAGACCCCCGAAGTTTTGCGATACGTTCTTCAAAATTCTGCACGTTGGCTACTTCTTCACGAAACATGTTCTTGTACTCCTTGATGATTATTTAATCTAAATTGCTGCCTTGAGACCTCTCCCGCCTTGACCGGGCAAAGAGGATCACCACTATGGTCAGGATAACACACAACCAGGCCGGCGAGTCGCCTATTTTCAGGTACAAGGAGTCCCCGCTGCCCGGCTTGACCTCACCGGTGCGGAAATCTTCCTGAAAGAGGTTGCTCATGGTGCGGATATGGCCGTTCTGGTCGATGATGGCGGTTATGCCGGTGTTGGCGGCCCGGACCAGCGGCGTACGGGTTTCCACGGCGCGGAACACCGCGATGGAAAAGTGTTGAAAGGGGGCCGACGAACGGCCGTACCAAGCGTCGTTGGTGATGTTCACCAGAATGCGGGCGCCGTTACGCACGTATTCACGGGCCAGCTCCGGGAATATCCCTTCGTAACATACCAGAAGGCCCACCCGGGTCCGGCCGACATCAAGCGGAACGGCGCTTTCGCCGGGGGAGAAGTCGCCGATCCCCACCACCAGCTTGTTGACGAAGGGGAGCAGGCGATTGAGCGGCACGTATTCGCCAAAGGGGACCAGGTGCAATTTGTCTCCCCTGGCGACGGTTTCACCGCTGGGGGCAACGACAAAAGCGCTGTTGAAAAAGGTGCGAGCGTTGTTGCGCAGTTCGTGGGCCGGGCTGCCGAAGAGAATGAAGGCTTTGATCTCCCGTGCCAGGGTGCGGACCCGTTCCGCCTGTCGGGCTTGGTCCTGGAAAAAGAACGGGACGGCGCTCTCCGGCCAGACCACCAGGTCAACGCCCCCGCGGGCGGCCTCGCGGGTGAGCCGCTCGTAGATTGCCATGGTCTGTTCCTGATAGTCCGGGCTCCACTTGACGTCCTGGTCGATATTCCCCTGGATCAAGGCCACCCTGAGCGTCGGGCCAGGAGCCGGATCCCCTCCGTTCAGACGGCTGAAACCATAGAAGAGTGTAGCGGTGAACAGCACCAGGAGAATGAGGGCGCTCTTGGCGGGGTAGGGAACCCCGGCCCCGGAAACCGCCCTCAGCACCCGGAACAGGACCACGTTGGTCAGCACGATCAACAGCGTGATGCCGTAAACGCCGGTCAGGTCCGCAATCTGTATCAAGGGGAGGATACGGTACTGGGAGTGCCCCAGCATGGCCCAGGGAAAGCCGGAGAGCAGGAAGGAGCGGAAAAAATCCAGAGCCACCCAGGCCACCGGCAGGGTGAAGACCTGCTTGACCCCAGCCGATTCCCCGTGGCGGGCTATCAGGGTGGCCAAGCCGTAAAACAGGGCCAGCCAGGCCGCCAGCGCGAGATAAAGCGGGATGCTGACCGCCCAGGGGAGATGGCCGTAGCGGGTGACGACGATATTGATCCAGTAGAGGATGATGGCGTAGGCGGTCAGGCCGCAGGTAAAGCCAAGGCGGAACGCCTGACGCAGGGAGACCCGTTCCAGGGAGATCAGAAGCGGTATCAGGGCGATCCAGGCCAAAAGGGAGAGTCCTGCCGTGGGAAAAGAGAGTGCGATCAGGGCGCCGGAGACCATGGCCAGGAGCCCCTGCCGGTCGAAGAACGCCGTCAGATGGGTACGCGGGGCCTGAAGGATCACTCGTTACCCTGCTCTTTACCGGCGACGGCGACCAGGCGGGCGATGCGGACCTGCTTTATCTTGCGCTCATCGGCATCCAGGATGGTCAGGTGCAGGCCGGAACCGTCCATGTTGTCGCCGATAGCGGGGATCTTGCCGGTCAGGTGGAAGATCAGGCCGCCGATGGTGTCGAACTTGTCCCGCTCGATCTCCACGTTGAAGTGGTCCTCCAGGTCTTCCACCGGCATGCGGGCATCGGCGGTTATCGAGCCGTCGGAATTGATCGTGAAGAGCGCCTCCTCCCGGTCGTATTCGTCCTGGATGTCGCCCACGATCTGTTCCAGCAGGTCTTCGATGGTTATCAGCCCCGAGGTGCCGCCGTATTCGTCGATGACGATGGCCAGGTGTACCCGTTTGCGCTTGAACTCCTGGAGCAGATGCTCCAGGTTCTTTGTCTCGGGGATAAAGTATGGGTGGCGCGCGATGGTGCGCACCTGGAGTTGTTCCCTGCCGTCGTCCCAGAATTTGAGAAGGTCCTTGGCGTAGAGCAGGCCTACGATGTTGTCCATGGTGTTCTCGTAGACCGGGATGCGGGAGTGGCCGCAGGCGATGATGGTTTCCAGAAGCTCGGGGATGGTGGCTTCCACGGAGACGCAGACCATGTCGGTGCGGGGCACCATGATCTCGCGCACCACCGTCGTTCGAAGCGAGAAGATGGAGCGGATCATCTCGCTCTCCTCCTCGTTGACCAGTCCCTCTTCCTCTCTGGCTTCGATAAAGTCGTGGATCTCCCCTTCGGTGATCTTTTTGCGTCCGGTCATGAACCAGCTCACCAGTTCGATGAACCCGGACTTTTTACTGCCGCCTTCTTCCAATTCTCTTCCCTCCTCTATGTTCCAAAAAATTTGAATAATAACAGAACTATCAGGGTAATCCCCGCCCCGAGGCACGAACCCATCACCACCTCGCCCATGGTATGTATGCGCATGAACAGCCGGGAGTGGCTGACCATCAGCGCCAAGGCGATGGAAAGCAGCGAGATGAGCGGGTCGCGGGAGTTAAGCGATGCCGCCGTGGCGATGGAAAAGGCGATTGCGGCATGGCCGCTGGGGGCTCCACCGTGCAGGGGGCTCCCCGTGCCGGTCATGCTCTTGAGCATGATCACGACGATCGTGACGATCAGGATTGAGACCACCGTACCGATATCCGAAGGTGTGCCGAACATTGCAAGAATCTCCCCGTAGAGCGGCAGGATATATTTGGCCAGGATCAGGTAGCCCATGATGGCGGCCCCGCAGGCAGCGATCAGCACCGCGCCGGCCGCAGTATCCTTTGCTATCCTAGCCAAATGGTTGTAACCGGGCGAAACTAGGTCCACCACCGCCTCCACCGCCGTGTTGAGCAGTTCGGCAAAGAGCACGAACAGGATCGAGAGCGCCAGCAGGGCAAACTCCAAGGGGTTCACCCGCAGGAACAGTGCCAGCAAGAGCACCACCGCGGCGGCGATGAAGTGGTTGCGCATGTGCCGTTCGGTGCGGACCGCGTGGATGATCCCCTCGATGGCGCAGTTGACCGAGTCGATGAACCGGTCCGGTTTTACGGGTTCAGTAACCCTTCCCTCTTCAGAAGACCGAATAATTCCCTCTCCTTCTTTTCCATCCGCAGCGCCTCGGCCTCGCCACTTCGTTCGTGGTCATAGCCGCACAGGTGCAGAATGCCGTGCAACAGCAGAAAACTCAGTCGTTCAAAGGTTTCCATGCCCCCTTCCACGGCCTCCCGGGCAGCGGTATCGGCCGAAATAACCACATCCCCCAAGGCATGGGGCGCAATGCCTGCGCATTCCCCTTCCTGGAGCGGAAAGGAGATGACGTTGGTGGGGCGGTCCCGTGCCAGGTATTCCCGGTTGATGCCGCGGATGGTCCGGTCACCGACGATGGAGATGGACAGCTCGGTCTCCTTATGACATGCCAAGGCGCTTAAGATCCTCTCCGCCACCCTTCTTAGCCGGGGCGCCATGACCCGGTGCCGCCTCTGGCGGTTGTTCAACTGTATGAGCACTCGTCGTGTCTCCGTTTCCCGGCTTGCCATGTTCGCCGGAGATGGTCTTATGTTCGACTTTTTTCTGCCCGCTGCCGCCCTTGTGGACCGGTTCGGGGTAATCGATCCGGTGGTGGAATATGCCGTTCAGGATGCGGTTGAAACATCGTGCGATCTCATGGAGGTTCTTGAGGGTCAGTTCGCATTCCTCAAGCTGGCCGTCGATAAAAATATTATTGATGATCTTTTGCACCATCCCCTGAATGCGGTCAGGGGTCGGATTGACCAGGGTGCGGGAAGCCGCCTCGACGCAATCGGCCAGCATAACGATGCCGGCCTCTCGGGTTTGGGGCTTGGGGCCTGGGTAGCGGAAGTCCTTCTCCTCCACCGTCTGGCCGCTCGCCTCGGCCTGGGTCTTGGCCCGGTCGTAGAAGAATTTGATCAACCCGGTGCCGTGGTGCTGACGGATGATGTCGATGATCGGCTGTCCCAGGCGCCTCTCCCGGGCCAGTTCGGACCCCTCCTTGATATGGGATATCAGGATAAGGGCGCTCATGCTGGGGGTCAGCTTGTCGTGGCGATTGTCCTCGCCCCCCAGGTTTTCGATGAAATAGAGCGGCTTGGAGATCTTGCCGATGTCGTGGTAATAGGCGGCAACCCGTGCCAGGAGCGGATTGGCGTTGATGGACTCGGCCGCGGACTCCACCAGGTTGCCCACCACCACGCTATGGTGATAGGTCCCCGGAGCCCGCACCATCAGGTCCCGCAGCATGGGTGAGTTGAGGTTGGCCAGCTCCAGGAGCTTGATGTCGGTGGTGTAATGGAACAGCGTCTCTATGAGCGGGATGAAGCCGGAAATGAGGCCGGCGCTCAACACGCCGCTCACCAGGGCGAAAAAGACCACATAGATCGTCTGCAAGGTGAACAGCGTGGCGTTTGAGGTCTGAAAGGCCAGCGCCATGGCAAGGTTGACGACCGACACCTTCAGGCCGGCGGTGTAGATGGTGCTTCGGTCAGAGCAATGGCGTACGCCGTGGGCGCCGACGATACTCCCCAGCATGGCGTAGATCACGACCGTCATGTTGCTGTCGAACATGATCCCCAGGAGTGGCGCCAGGATAGCGCAGTAGACCAGGGCCACCTCTGAATTGATGAAGATGCGCACGATCATTGGGCCGGCGGCAAAGGGAAACAGGTAGAAGAAGGAGTTGGCGTCGATGTTCGGGAAGACCGGACCGATGTTGTGGACGATCAGGAGCGAAATCTTGAAGAGCAGGAAGCTGCAGATAACCAGCAGCGAGATGATCAGGATGTCCTTGTTGGTCGGGTTGAACTTGCGGATGTTCTTCAAGGCGAAACGGTACGGGAAATAGAACAGCACCAGGATCAGGGCAAAGATGCCGACAGCCGAGGACAGGCGGTTGCCGCTGCGGTTCTCCTGAAAGATCGTTTGCAGCTTGTGGGCCTGTTCGGTGCTGATCCGCTCGCCGACCCTGACGATCATCTCCCCCTTCTGGACCTTGAAGAGCACCGGCCTGACCGCCTCCATGGCCGTCTTGGCCCGGGCCTCCGACGCCTCACGGTTGTAAAAGAGGTTCGGTAGAAGGATGCGGGCGATCACGGCTTTTATCCTGTCCCCGTCGGCGCGGTCGTTCAGGCCCGAAAACTGCCAGCCGGCAACCATTCTGCGGGCTTCCCTGATCTCGGTGAAGTCGGCGGCGACGTCGCCTCCCTCGATCATCCGGCCATTGTCGTTGATGATCTCGATACCTCGCCGGAAATCGGTCTGGAATGCTTTGCCGTCGAGGACGATCCGGCGCCGGTACAAGTCGTTCAGCATGCGGCCGGCGTCCGCCGGAAAGTCCCTGTCCGCGGCGATGTGGGTGAAGGCGCGGATATCCGCCTCGCTCAGCTCCGTGTCCAAGAGCGGGGCGAGCAGGGTGCGCCATTCGTCAGTATCTTTCCGGCTTTTGGCCGCATGTTCCTTGCGGATCGCAGCCACGACCTGTTCGAGCTTGCCGATGATATAGGAGGGGACGCGGTCGCTCAGGTTATAGACGACCGGCGCGTTGTTGGCGGCCTCCTTCCGGCGCTGTTCGGTCAGGGCGCGGTCTTCGACGAGGTAATCCTGGGGGGCGCGGATATCGGAGGTGGCGATATCTCCCGGCTTGAATTCGGCCGAACGGAAAGGCCGGCCGGGGAGCAGGATGAGCGTCAGCAGGAAGGCGGTCGTGATGAGCAGGATAAACCTGTTGCGGCGGGCTGTGCGGGGGTTGGAAAACCACTTCATCATCAGGTCGAGGAGGTTTGACCCCAGCTTGGTCAGATATGTCAGTGTGTTTTGGCCCTGATTATTGACAGGTTGCTCAGGCATAGGGGGTCTATGATCCGGCAAGGCGCCGCCATGCGGTCCATGCAATATAAGTATTTGAAATAAAATTTAAATATACTCTGCATGAACCTCACTGTCAATAATGCACTTAATTCCAATTCCAAATCAAAGCGGNNTCTTTGATTTGAAACCGGAATAAGTCAGGGAGATCGGGCCGATGTTCATACCTCGCAGATATCGGCGGCCGTTATCTCCACATCCGGCCATCCCTCGTAGATCCACTCCTCGATGCGTTCCAGAACCTGCCGGGCAATGACCTTGTCCGGGCTGACCGTTACGAACGCCAGCACCGCCGAGCCAGGCGCGTCCTGGCGGTCAACCTCGGCACAGGCCGTGTTGAAGCGGTTGCGGCAGCGCCCCAGGATGCTCTTAACGATGCCGCGCTTCTCCTTGAGGGAGCGGGCGGGCAGGTCCAGGTGGAGTTCTAGGCAGTAGATGAACATGATTCAATCCTCGGTCAACTTCACCCCGCACTTTGGACAGCGGCGCAGCTTGCACCATGATAAATAGAATTCATGGGCCAGGGCGGTTTTGCAGTTGGGGCAGCGGAAAACGGTTCGGGCGGCGAAGATGACCACAAGCAGGCAGGCGAGCTTCAGCAGGTTGGCTTGGAAGGTGTCTTGCCCGCTTGCCGGTGCGGTCAGGCGAAAGACGATAACAAGGGCAACCAAGCTTGCCAGAAGCCCGAGGTACAGTTTTTTTCTCTTTTTATATTTATTCTGTATCTCATCCATTGCTTCCTATCTCCGTTAAATTGGCTTTTTATCTTTGTCTGGAAGAGGGAAAGCCTTTCACCCTTTTTTCCTCATCCCTCAAAACCCGACTCTCAGGCCGAGAACAACGCTGTGGTTGAGATAATCCATCTTAAAGGCCGGCCCGTTGAACTCGCTGAACTTGGGGCGGGTGCTGCTGAAAAAACGGTAGCCTAGGTCCAGGCTCAGCCGGTTCGTCAGCGCATAATCGATCCCCAGGCCCAACTGGTAGGCAAAGACCAGGGCCGAGTCGCTGCTCAGGGGCCCGCCGGTCACCGTCAGGTCCGAGGTCTCGATGCGGGCGGCGCCGAGGCCGGCGCCCGCATAGGGGGACCACGACCGGCCCTCGCCGTGGAAGACGCCGTAGAAGTTGACCAGCATGCTGTCCGCCGTCAGGTTACCGCCCGCCGGGGCGACCCCATCCGCAAACCTGGCTTGGTCGAGCCGGTTGATGCGGTGGCTGTATTCAAGCTCGATGCGACCCTCGCCCGCGGGGTTGCCCGGCTCGAAGTCCCAGCCGACCACGGCGCTCCCCAGCAGGCCGGGGTTGAACCTGAGGTAGAACTCCCCCAGGCTGTCGTTGCACGTGGCGGTCATCAGGGCATTAGCGCCCAGGAAGACCCCCGCATAGGGGCCCGAGTGCGCGGCCCAGGCCTGGCCGCAGAGCAAAAGCGGCAGACAGAGGGCTAGTATCATCCTGTAGGTTTGTTTCATGTCATCCCTTCCTGGCAGAACTCATGAGTACCTTGGAACACTTAATCTCTCGCAGCTAACCCCCCTAAATCTCCCCTTACTAAGGGGGGATTTAGGGGGGTTAGACATAGATGTTACATGGCACTAAGGCACCTTGAGCGTCACGGTCGAGGTCTGGCCGTTGAAAGAGGCGGTAAGGTTCGTTGTGCCGCTGCTGACCCCCACGACCTGGCCAGGCTGGTTCTGGGGGTCAGGCAGGATGGCGACGTTCCCGTCGCCGGTCGCCCAGGCCACATCCGAGGTAATATCCACGGTGGTGCCGTCGTTGTACGTGGCCGTTACGGTGAAGAGGGTCTGATTGCCGGCCACAACGCTCACTGTGCCGCTGGGGATGATGGTGAAGCTACGGAGGGTGCGAGTGCTGACCGAAACCGGGACAGGGTTTGTTAAGATCAGGTTGCCAAAGGCGGCGGTGATGGTGGTGGTGCCGGTGGCTACCCCGGTGATCCGTTCTCCGGTCGGGCCGGCCGTGCCGACCGTGGCGACGGCAGTTGCATTGGAACCCCAGGTGACATTGGCCGTCACATCCTGGTTCGTGCCATCACTGAAGTAGGCGGTCGCTGTGAGGCGGCCGCTGGTCCCGGCCGTTAGAGCCAGGCCGGTCGAGGGAGGAGGGGAGACCGTAAATGTACTGAGCCCCGGATTGGTGACCGTCAGAAAGGCAGTGGAGATCTGGCCGGCAGATCCAGGGGATGTGGCCGTTATGGTGGTGGTTCCGGGCGCCAGGCCCCTGATCAGCAGCCGGTTGGTCGACACCGTGGTCACGTTTGCGAAGGTCGGGTTGGCAATCGTCCATTTGAGCGCTCCTGTGATGTCCCGTGCGATGCCGTTGCCGAAGTTGCCGGTCACGCTGATGGGGACGGAAGTGCCGTTGACGACGGTCATGTTGGTCAGGACAGGGAAGCTGGCGAGGTTGCCGCCGTTCACGTTGAGGGTGGTTGTATTGCTGACGACGGTGCCCAGGCTGGCGGTGATGTTGGTGGTTCCCTGGGTGGTGGTCTGGGTCACGCCGGTGCTGTCGGGGTTCGGAGCCACGTTGGTGTTGGATGAGGTCCAGGTAACCTGGTTGGTGATGTCGTTGGTCGTTCCGCCCGAATAGGTGCCTGTGGCTGTAAAGGTCACCGTGGACAGGCTCAGGACCGAGGGATTGGGTGTCGTGGCCGAGGTATTGGGTGTCGTGACCGCAATGGATTGCAGCACTGGCGCCGTAACGGTGAGGACCGAGGAACCGCTGACCCCGCCGGCCCCGTTGACCGCGCCGAAGGTGGCGGTGATGGTCGTGGTGCCGGATACGGCGTTTGAGGGTGTTGAGGCAAGGCCGCCGTTATTGTCGCCGGCTGCGTTGCTGACCGTCGCCACCGTTGTGTTGCTGGAGGTCCAGGTAGCATCGAAGGTCAGGTCCTGGGTTGTTCCGTCCGAGAAGGCGCCGGTCGCCGTAAACTGCTGGGTCAGGCCCAAGGCGATGGATGGGTTGGCAGGGGTGACTGTCACGGAGGTGGCGGTGGCCGAGCTTACGGTCATATTGAAGTTGGCCGACATGCCTCCCATGGTTGCGGTCAGGACGGCGCTGCCCGGAGTCAGGCCGGTCACCCGGCTGGGGCTCGCCGCAATCACGAAGTTGGCCACGGTTGTGGCATTGCTCGTCCAGACCACCTGGTCGCTGATGTCGCGGGTGAACAGTCCCGAGTAATTGCCGGTGGCCGTGAGCTTGACTGAGGTGCCTTGGGCGATGGTCGAGTAAGCCGCACTGATCGTGATGGAGGTGAGGGGGGTGATGGTGTTCGGCCGGGACGCACTTCCGCTCCATCCGCAGCCGGATAGCAGCACTGCCATAACAAGACCTGACCAGAGCAGGTTGCGCATATACTTCCCTCCAAGAAAGGCTGTGAACCTTGTGATAAATGAAACCTAGATTTTTTAAAACGACTCACCTTTTTGGTTAAACTAATATTTTTTTCAAGCCTTTGATTTATCGGCGTTTGTCTGCGTTTATCGGCGGTTAACAGCTTTATTTAGGTTTAATCCTCGATTACTCTTCTACACCACCAAACAGCGAATTTCAACGTAATTTCAGAGTGTTAAAAAAATTAACACTCCCGGACCATTCACGAAACCGGCTGTTTTTGCACGACAAAAATGATGCACGGCTTTCCGTGCCATAAAAGAGACGCCAAATCAGGCTTTGCTTAAAAACCTAGTGATCCATGCTGCTCAATAGTGCCACCAATGATGAAGTTCATTTCAGCCCTCTCGTCCAGTAGTTAACTCCCCAAGGAACGTGGATATTACCGACACATAAACTAGCTTATGGGAATTTTTCACCATTCACCTTTCACTTTTCACTTTCCGTTGCTCCCTCCGCGCGGCGTTCCCGCTCGCTGCGGAAGTGGAAATATGCCAGGAACAGCGAAGTGGCCTGGAGCGCGGCGCTGAAATAGAACGGCGCGCCGATGCGCCAGTCGCCGCGGGGCAGATGGGACACCGTCGCCAGAAGCGGCGCGCCGCACAGGGGGGCCACCACCGCCATCAGGCTGTTCAGGGAGTTGACCGCCCCAAGGGTCTGGCCCTGGCTTTGGGGGTCGGCGGCGCTGGAGATGATGCTCTGGAACGCCGCGCTAATGGTGAAGCCGAGCATGTTCAGGAAGATCACCGCGTACATCATCCACCCCTGGGTGGCCGCGCCCCACAACACGTAGGCCACGGACGAGGACAACAGCCCGGCCACCGCCAGGCGGCGCGGACTGAAGCGCTTCAGCAGGCGGCCCAGCAGAAACCCCTGCACGATCAGCGACATGACGCCGACCGCGGCCAGAGACCAGCCGTTTTCCCGCGGCCCCCACCCGAACTTGAAGGTGGTGTACAGCACCCAACTGGTGAACATCACGAACTGGGCCAGCCCGCTCAGGGCGACCACGGCCACCAGCCGGCCGACGCCGCTCAGCGACGCCAGGGCGCGCAGCGATGCCAGCGGGTTGGCCTGTTTCCAGAGAAACGTCCGCCTCCGCTCTGCGGGGAGCGACTCGGGCAGCACGAAATAGCCGTAGAGCCAGTTGGTCATGGCCAGGCCGCCGGCCGCGAAAAATGGGAGCTGGATGGAAATTGCGCCCAAGAGACCCCCCATGACCGGCCCGATGATGAAGCCGACGCCGAACATGGCGCCCAGCATGCCGAAGCGTTTGGCCCGCTCCTCGGGTGGGGTGATATCCGCCACGTAGGCGTTGGCCACGGCCGCGTTGGCCTGCATCGCGCCACCCACCAGCCGCACCGCGATCAGCACCCACAGAGCCGTGGCAAGACCGGTGGCGAAGAAGTTGAGGCCCAGGCCGCAGAAGCCGAGCAGGAGCAGGGGGCGGCGACCGTAGGCGTCGGACAGCGCGCCCAGAACCGGCGAGCTGAAAAAGTTGGCGATGCCGAAGGCAAACACCACCACGCCGTACCAGTATGCCTGGTCCGCCTGGGAACCGGTGAAGCTGCCCACCAGGGTGGGCAGCACGGGAATGATCAAGCCGATAGACATCATGTCGATCAGCACGGTCAGCATGATGAAGGGCATGGCCGCGGTGCGGTCGCGGCGGGGGGTGAATAATTTGAACTCAATCACGCGTGAATACTCGATCCTCTCGTTGTGTGTCCGGGGGTGTAGCGGCTATTTTTTTACTTCTTCATGAGGACCAAAGGTCCATTGATACCCCAGGTAGGCCGAGAATCCGTTGTCACCCGCGATGTCGCTACCGGCAGAGAAAAGAATGTGGTGATCTTCGCTCAGGTTGAATATGCCTCCAACGTTGTAGCCGGTCCGGTCACGGCCGGAGTCGGTATCTTTACCAAAATAGAATAGTTCGGCTCCTAATGTGAGTTTCTTGGTCAGGTCACGCTGAAAAAGCCAGCCGAGTTGCCAGTAGTTCCTGTTGCCACTGCCGGGGTTGATCCAGTAACCGCCACCGCCGTAAGTCGTCCATGGTCCCCAGCTCTTTTGGAGCCAGAGCGGGAGGAAAACCGGCACGTGGCCACCGCCGAGCCCACGGTCACTGTCACCCGTGGGAGCATGAACAAGGGGGAAGATGCCAATCTGGGGGGCCGTTTCGCTCTCATGGATGAAGCGGTACTTTACCCCTAGCTCCGTATCCCCAAAGCCGTACATGGCCGGCCCGCCGTTGGGATGGGCAAAGGCAAGCGGAACAAGGAGATGCAACTGCACGTCGGGTAGTACGCCGTAGTTGAACTCGAAATGGGGCAGGGTCCCTTGCTTCCCGTCCTTGTTGTTCGCGTACTGTGAGGCCACATAGAATTCGCCATGATGGTGCTCGACCGGTTCGGGGTCATCGGTTGTGAACGGCGGACCGGCCCATGCGGCAGGCGGGACATGGACGGCTATGCAGAGAAGGAGGGAAAATACAGTGGTCAACAATCGACTGGAGTTGTTATACCGATTCCAAATCAAGGCGCTATCTTCGTTGGCTCGTCTTCGGCTCCTCAAAGTACTACCTGTACGGCGTAGCGCTTCTGGCGGCAGGGGTGCTGTTCTTGAGACGGAGCGCGCTATCGCTCAAGATGCTGTCGCAACTGCTGTGGGCCGCGATCTTTTTCGTACCGGTCTACTTTGTCACGGGATTCGTTGCCTGGGTAATGCAGCCGATTCCGCATTCCATCAGCGGCTATTTCATCGAGGTGGTGAATATCGCCCTTATGACGGCACTCTGGTGCATACCCCTGTTTCTGCTGGTGCGCTTTCTTGC
The DNA here is from genome assembly GCA_003151775.1 of Geobacter sp. Taxonomy (GTDB): domain Bacteria; phylum Desulfobacterota; class Desulfuromonadia; order Geobacterales; family Pseudopelobacteraceae; genus Oryzomonas. The sequence continues at coordinate 26,470 of PLYK01000078.1, forward strand.
CGACCGACGGATCACCTCTGTTGTGAAGCTGTAATGCATGCTGATGAATCACGTAATAGATATTGTCGAGAATTTACTGCTGACGGATGTTTTAAAATCTGCATCGGAGACTTTGAAGAAGAAGACACCTCCTCGATAAAAAAAGCCACCCGTCTCCGAGTGGCTTTATCATCCAACTATGCAATCCCCTTTACTTCTTCTTGGCTACCTTGGCTGCCTTGGGCTTAGGAGCCTCTGCCTTCTTTGCAGCCCTTGCCGCTCTGGCCTTTACGAGTATCTCCCCCTGTCCCCTATCAAGAGCCGCTTTCCTTCTCTCCTCGGAATATGCCTTGGCTATGAGCTTCTGTTTAGCGGGAATACCAAACTGTTTCTTATAATCCTTGTCGGTGATCTTGTGTACCTGGGTAAGATGCCTCTTGAGGGTCGTGAAGCCTTTATTGCAAAGGAGACATACTACCTCATTATCCTTGAATACTTTCTTGAAATTGATCTTTTCGGGCTTTGATGTTTCCGGCTCTTGGGCTACAGCCTCGGTAAGTGTGCCGGCATCAATACCTTTAAGCATGTTTGAGACGATCTGCATTTCCTGTTGCAGTTCATCTAAAGTCATATCTTTCTTTGCTACACGTGCTGCAATAATCTGTGCTGTGAGTTCTGCTAATGTGGACATTTCTTTTACCCCCAAAAATTTATTATAATATAATCATATCATTTAATATATTTTTGTCTATTCATCAAGCTATTTTATTTGCATGTCATGCAGAGCTTGCTTATACCGATTCCAAATCAAGGCGCTATCTTCGTTGGCTCGTCTTTTTGCTCCTCAACGNNCCTGTACGCCTTCGTCGCCTCAATCTGCGGTTATTCACCAGTGAAGCAATACCGCAAACTCGCTCACCGTCAAGATCCTGACCTTCTTGTACGACCGCAGCACCAAGAGGTCCTGGTCGCCTGTGATGAGGTAGTCAGCCCGGCCTGATGCTGCAAGGGATAGGAACTTGTCGTCATGGGGATCGCGACAAACGCCGGAAGCGTCAACGGTGACCTCCATCACCTCGGCGTAAGGGAGTAGTTCCTCCTCGATAATCATGGTGATCTCCGCCGGCGTCAGGCGAAACTTGGGATAGGCGAGCACCCTTCTGAACTCCGCAAAGGTTTCCCGAGAGAGTAGCGGCACCAGGCGCCTCGATACACATAGATCGCGAATTCGCTCCGGCGTGCCGCCGAACAGCAAGCCTGAGAGCAGCACATTGGTGTCGATCACGACCCTAACCGGTTTTACTCCCTGGCCCATTTGACGGCCTCTTCGACATCGGCGGTGGTCAACCCCAGTTTTTCCATTTTTGCGCGGACACCTGCGAGGGAGGCTGTTATCGGTGTAACCTTCACCGGTGTCAGCACGATGCGATTTTCCTCGATCGTGGCGTCGAATAAGTCTACATCGGGAAAGTCTCTGACGATCTCCTTAGGAAGGGTCAGTTGGTTTTTTGATGTCTTTTTTGCAAGCATGGCTGGTCTCCTTACAATAAGGATACCTTACTTTCTAAATACAATCAACGGGCAATATTGTCCCCGTGAGGTTATCGGGGTACGATATCATTTCGGTTTCGAACCACGCCCAAGAAATGAAGAAGGTCGTCTCCAAGGGTGGTGACGACCTTCGTTCAATATGGCTGGGGCGACAGGGATCGAACCTGTGAATGCCGGAATCAAAATCCGGTGCCTTACCGCTTGGCGACGCCCCAACAAGCAAGGGGGAAGATTTGTATCAGATGGTCTCGACAACTGCTGTGAACCAGCCGGTTTCTTGGGTCAGAACGTTACGTGCCCGTTCGGCGCTTTCCCGGTCCCGGAAGAGGCCGAAAACGGTCGGACCGCTGCCGGACATCATGGCTCCTGCCGCACCTTCGCGAAGCATGGTTTCCTTGATCTCGGCGATCACGGGGAAGGCGGGGATGGTCACCGTTTCGAGGTCGTTTGAAAAGATCGAGCAGATATCCTCAACACTCCGGAAAAGCTCGGGGAGTTTATCCAGACCTGCCCGGTTTGTCAACTGTAAACTTCGATAAACCCAGGCCGTGGAGACATGCACGCCGGGATTTACCAGCAACACCCATGCGGCAGGCATGGCCGGCATGGTGGTGAGCTCTTCGCCGATACCCTCCGCCAGGGCGGTTTTTTGGAAGATGAAAAAGGGGACGTCGGCCCCCAGGGTGACGCCGATCTCCATAAGGCGTTGTTCTAAGAGCCCCAGGCCCAGCAACTCGTTCATGCCCATCAGCACCGTGGCGGCATCACTGCTGCCGCCGCCCAGCCCGGCTGCAACCGGGATGTTCTTGGTGATATCGATGACCGCTCCCTGCCCGTGATCCGTCAGGTCGAGCATGGCGCGGGCCGCCTTCCAGGCGATGTTTCCCGGCCCGTCGGGGACGCCTCTCTTGCCGCAGTTTACGCTGATATCAGGGGTCTCGGTCAGGGTAATGGTAATGGTGTCGCACAGGTTGACCCGTTGCATGACCATGCGCAGATCATGGTAACCGTCGGGGCGGCGGCGGATCACCTCCAGGAGGTAGTTGACCTTGGCCGGGGCTAGTAACGTAAGGCTCTTCACATACACTCCCTATTTGATGCAAACCCGCCGCACCTCGTGGATATCGGTCAGCCCCTGCAACACCTTGATGATGCCGTCCTGCTTGAGGCTGGTCATGCCGTCCAGCACCGCCTGATCGTAGATGGAATCCGTATGCGCCCGGCGCTTGATCAGGCTTTTCAACTGAGCGGTGCAGTCAAGCACCTCGTGGATGCCGAGCCGGCCGCGATAACCGCTGTGCCCGCAGCGTTCGCAGCCCACCGACCGGTACAGGGCCAGCCCCTCCCGTTTCAGGCCGCTCAGGGCGAAATCCTCCTGGCCGTACTCGTCTATGCACTCGTCGATTTCGGATTCCAAGGGCTGATAGCTCTCCCTGCAGTCGGTGCAGAGCCGGCGGGCCAGGCGCTGGGCCAGGACGCAGAGCAGGGAATCGGAGAAGCCATAGGGATCGAGTCCCATCTCCAAAAGCCGGGTAACCGTCTCGGGCGCTGAATTGGTGTGCAGCGTCGAAAACACCAGGTGGCCGGTCAGAGAGGCTTCAACGGCAATGCCGGCAGTTTCCTCGTCGCGCATCTCGCCGACCATAATGACGTCCGGATCGAGGCGCAGGAATGAACGCAGGGCGGTGGCGAAGGTGAAGCCTATGCGCGGGTTGACCTGTACCTGGCGCAGGCCCGGCTGGGTGATCTCCACCGGGTCCTCCGCCGTCCAGATCTTGCGGGTGGGTTGGTTGATCGTGGTCAGGGCCGAATGAAGGGTAGTGGTCTTGCCGGAACCGGTCGGGCCGACGACCAGCACCAGGCCGTGGGGGCTCTTGAGCGCCTCCTCGAAGACACGCCTGTTGCGGTCGGACAGGCCCAGGTCCTTGAAGCCGATCGGTTCGCCGCTGGACAGGACGCGGATGACGACGTCCTCCAGTCCGCCGATGGTCGGCATGGTCGCAACGCGCAGCTCGATGTCCAGCGGGCCGAATTTCTTGAATTCGATCTTGCCGTCTTGGGGTTTGCGCCGTTCCGCGATATCCAGGTCCGCCATGATCTTGATGCGGGAGGGGATGGCGAACTTGTATCTGTACGGGATCTTCTGGTAGACGGAACACTGGCCGTCAACGCGGGTGCGTACCACCACGTCCTTCTTGCCGGGGTAGGGTTCGATGTGGATATCGGAGGATTTACTGACATAGGCATCGTAGATGATCTTGTTGACCAGCTTGACGATGACGCTGTCCTTCTCGGTGACCTTTCTGGTCTCTTCCTCTATGTCGGGCTCATCGCCGAAGGATGTCTTGCTGAGCAGTTCGATTATGCTGTCCGGCAGGATGTCCAGATTTACCTCATCGCTGGCGCTGGCCGCTGTTCCTGCGCTCGTGACGTTGTAGAGTTGCCGGTGGGCCATCCGGATATCGCTTTCGGTCGCGATTACGGCAATGATCCTCAGACGGATGCTGTCTTCCAGTTCCCTGATGTCGAGCTGCCTGAGGGGGGCGCTCATGGCCAGGGTCAGTGTGTTGCCGATCTTGGAGATGGGAGCGATGCGGTGTTTCCGGGCATAGACGACGCTGATGTACTGTGAGAGGACCACATCCAGATTCTGGTAGTTGATGGTGACATACGGCAGGTCGTATTGTGTTGCCACCGCCTGGGCAAGCTGTTCTTCATCGATATGGCGCAGTTTGATCAGCGCCTTTTCCAGGGGTATGTTGTGCTGCTCGCCGATCTCGCGGGCCTGCCGTATCTTCTGTTGATCCACAAGGCCGTTCCTGATGAGGATATCGACCAGTTCCGGCCGCTTGTTTTTCTGGTCGAGCATGGAACGCAGGTCGCTTTCACGGATGAAGCCGAGTTTGCAGAGCAATTGCCCGATCGTCTGGTCGGGAATGTTTTTCTGCAGTTCGAGCGCCTGCTGTAGCTCCTCCTGGGAGATCAACTCCTGCTCGATCAATATTTCACCGACTTTTTTTAAGGTCATGCGTTAATGCACCTTTATCTAGTGTAGATGTTGAAGCCGTTTTCCAGAAGAAGGCTGCGTTCAACCCGGTCAATGGCGAGGTCGGTAAGAAACAGGCTGCCGCCGGGCAGTGAGGGGTCATCGAGCCAGAATCCCGACATCTGCACCGAATAAGGGAGGCCTTCCTCGTGGATCAGGTCATGCCGGCCATAGGCGCCCCGGATCTTCATACCCGAGAGGATCTTTTCCGTGCTCTTGCGGAAGCCGTCATTCCTGTCGAGGATTATGACGCGGTATCCCTTGGTTTCCAGGATGCGGAAGAGGGTATAGGTGACCGCATCACCGTCAAAGTGGGTGATGACGTACCTTTGTCCGTTGCGGACGAACGACCGGTCGGCCTTGACGGAAAGCGAGATGCCGTTGTCATCCGCCCCAAAGACGTCCAGGGGGCGGTCCCGCTCGGGCGAGACCGCCAGGGACGCCAGGATGGCATCCACCATCTCCGGCTGGGCAAAAACCCCTATCTGCGCGACGTTGCGCGGAGGGCGGACAATGAGCGGGCTGGGCGCGGCAAACGGTTCATAGACCGTGAAACCTTCTTTTTTGAGCATCCCCCGCAAGGCGGTTGGCAGGGCATGCCGCTCGTTGTTCAGCAGAACAACATCCTGGTTGACCAAGCTGTCGGCCGACTTTTCTATCTTGAAGTCCGAGTGGACGGTCACCGTGGGGTCAGCGCCGAATTCCAGGTTGAAGTTTTCCTCCACCGAATAGAATCCGGCCGTTTCAAGCATGGTAGCCATAAGCTGCCTGGTGTTCGCCGGCGTTTCGGATACAATCCGGACCGATGGCTCCTTTTCCTCGATCAGCGCCTTGATCAGGGGCGGTATGGCGTTTTTGCAGTCCACCAGGATCCGGCCGCCATCCATGGTGGCGTACATGGGATAGCGCTTGGGGTCGAGGGTCAGGGTGAATGTGGGCGAATGGAGTGTAAGCGGCTTGCTCATCTCGCTTTTCGGGGGCACGATCCTGTCCCAGACGCCTTTTATCTGCCGAAGGGTCTCCTGTTCGTCATACGCAGCCGGAGAGGGGGCCGTCAGGGTAAAGGTCTTCCCCACGGTTGCGGGCACGTCCGGGGCAGGCACGGCCAAAGAAGGACGGTCCGTCTCACGCGCCGCTGTTGCACCTTCCGTCCAGTGGGAAAGGGCAGGGAACTCGATGCGCTGGCCGACCTGCAGGCGTTTGATATTCCGGATATTGTTCTTCCGGCAGATCCCTTCGATCAACACCTCGGCCTCGTAATTGCTTAAGCCGAAACTGCGTACCAGGACCTTGTGGAGATTGTCGCCGGACTTTATGACATAGGTCGTGCCGTTTTTGGGCAGTTGCCCGGCGTGGGGACGGGGGCGGGCGGAGTGCCTGCCGCTCTTGGCCAAAGGCTTGCGGGCCGGGGTCCCCTCAAGTGCCTGGGGGCTCAGTTCGAAACGCGGGTCCATGGCGGCATGCAGAGGTTGCACGGTTGCCGAAGCGGTAAAGGTAAGCAGGAAAGCAAGAGTTTTACGGGTACAGGCACATGAGAACATTGCATCTCCATGATCGGCCTTTGATCAAGGTTGTGCCCGTTTACGGGCCAAGGCCGATAAATATATCCGTGACCGGTTATTAGTTCAGGGACACGACAAAGGCGTGCAGTTTCGAATTCTGGGTGTAAAGCATCAGGTCAGCCTTGCCGACAACACTGCCACGCTCTATCAGGTAACCCCTGACGCGTTCCCGGGATACCACCCGGTAATGGTCATTGCCCACCAGTTCCGCCAGCACCTTCTTCACCAGCTCTTCGTCGAGGCCCTGCCGATTACCCGACAATACCTGGACGGCCTTGATGCGGTTGTTCTCCCTGAATACCCGGCATTCGTAACTTGTTCCAGCATAACGTTCCCAGCCCGGGTGGCGGGTTGCATAGGCACTGTCACGGCCATCGGCCGGGACAAATACCGGCAACTTAGGCGATAGGGCAGCCGCGTTTCCAACGGGGGGGTGCACGCTCGAAATAGCCTTGTGGACCGCTGTCGGGACAGGTGCCGGCTTTCGCTGCTCCGTTGCCGCGTCAGGGGGCGGCAACGGAAAATGGTTTGAGGCCACCGGTTTCTGCCGCAGCAGATACCAGGCGGCGGTGCAGACCACGATGGCCAGGGCGATACCCGCACGACGCTTCCATTTCCTGTCCGGTTGCTCAATGTTCTCTATGAACGGCGCTATGTCGTTCTGTTTCCCTCCAGCGGCCGCCGCAGCCGTCGTGGTGATGCGGAAATCGCCCGGCGCCGGTGCGGCGGAAGGCGCCGAAACAGCAGGCTTCGGCGCCGGGCGGTTGTCTTGTTGTGCCGCCCTGGCCGCAGGGTGGGCGCGTGCCGGCCGGGGCGGGGGGGCTGGATGTGTTGAAGACGGGGATGGGGGCGAGCTGGTTTCGGACAAAGCCGCCGTGTCTTCCGGGGAAAGAGATTCATGAGTCATACTCTTGGCCGGTTTTCCGTATTCTACGGATAATTGCCGGGATGAGACGCTTTTACGGGGGGCGGCGACGGGCGCCTCCGCGAGGTGGGGGGCGGCAGCCGTGAGTGCATTGTCCGGGCGGGTGCTGTTCTCCCACCCCATGTCCCGGGCCTCGGGCATGGTTATCATGAACTCGTCCAGCGAGTTTACGAGCACGAAGGGATCATGTTCTTCGGCGCCAGGGGATTCCTGGGGGGACTTCGGCGTGGCGCCGGTTGTTTCGAGTGGTTTGTTATTCTGGGGGCGCGATGACAGGCGGACATGCTCCCATTGGGCGCCGAGAATCGATTTGAGGGCAGCGACAAGGGCCTCGGCCAGCTTTGTTTCGGGCAGGCTCAGGTCGAGCAGGTGCTCGAACAGCCCCTCTACCGGTTTGGCGCTGCTGTCCCCTTCGTGCATCAGAATAAAGGAGGGCGCTCTGTTTCTGAGCAGCATCTTGATGTGTCGGGCAATTTCATCGGCATTGATATTGGAGATCCGGTTCTGGATGCAGACCACTGTCGGGCGTATCACGAAGATATCCCGCAACGCCTGGTCGATGTCCGCCACCACGTCGATCTTAACTTCGATCGTCGTATGGAGGAACCACTCGATTTGTTCCGTCTTCGGGCTGTTGGAGATGATGATGATATTGACCATCGGTGACCTTTTCGATATGTTTGGTCTTATCTGTCGCATAGTTGTTAGAATTTAGCAATCTATATAACTATCACGACTCAGCGTGAAAAAACAGTCGTTTTTTGCGGATGGGTGTTCGACCGGCACAAGGCGCCACCAGATTCTTTGCTGCAGGGGACGCCGGCTGTTTTTGCTCTCCAATGAAAAGCGGGCTTGCGCGGCGGCGTTTCAACATACTATACTGTTTCTTAGCCCCTTGAAAACAGGGACGAGATCTGCCTCAACAGGAGACGTGACCGTGAATCCGAGATTTCCCGCCGAATGGGAGGTGCAGGACGGGGTCCTTTTGGCCTGGCCCCACGAGGATACCGATTGGGCCTATATGCTGGACGATGTCCGTCCGGTCTTTGCGGAGATTATCCGCCAGATCATCCGTTTTGAGCGGGTGGTGTTGGCGGCGCCCGATGCCGCCTCTGCCATCGACTACCTGGGATCGGCCGGCATCGACCTGGAAAGGGTCGTTGTCAGCGAGATCCCCACCAACGACACCTGGGCGCGGGATTTTGGCCCCATCACGGTGATATTCAACGACCAGCCGGTGCTTCTGGACTTCGGCTTCAACGGCTGGGGGCTCAAGTTCGCCGCCAACCACGACAACCTGATCTCCAAACGGCTCAAAGAGTTGGGCGCGCTGGTCCCCAATCTCAAAACCGTCGGCCTGATCCTGGAAGGGGGCAGCATCGAGAGCGACGGCCTAGGCACCATACTGACCACAACCGAATGCCTGCTGTCGCCCAACCGCAACCCCCAACTGGACAAGAACGAAGTCGAGATGGCACTGGCCTCCCTGTTGGGGGCCGGGCGCGTGCTGTGGCTCAATCACGGTTTTCTGGCCGGGGACGACACCGACTCCCATATCGACACCCTGGCACGCATCTGCCCGGACAATACCATCGTCTACACAGCATGCGACGACCGGCGGGACGAACACCACCGGGCGCTGAAGCTGATGGAGGGTGAGTTGCTCGCCTTCAGGGCCCCGGACGGCTCTCCCTATCGTCTGCTCCCGCTCCCCTGGCCCAAGGCCCGTTTCGATGAACAGGCCCACCGTTTACCGGCCAACTACGCCAATTTTCTGGTCATCAACGCCGCCGTGCTGGTTCCCACCTACAGGGACGTGGAGAAGGACAGGCTGGCCATGGAGCGCATCGGCCAGGCCTTTCCCGGCCGCGAGATCATCGGTATCGACTGCCTGCCGCTCCTGGAACAGCATGGCTCGCTGCACTGCGTGACCATGCAATTGCCCCAGGGGGTGCTGCCATGACGACGCTCTTAAGGACGGCTTTGATCCAGCAGGGTTGCAAGAGCGATAGAGGGGCGACCTTGGACAGGACCTTCGCCATGATCAGGCGGGCCGCGGCCGACGGGGCGCTCCTGGTGGTCCTGCAGGAGCTGCATGCCGGCCCGTACTTCTGCCAGGTCGAGGACCCGGGCCTGTTCGATATGGCCGAGCCGATCCCCGGCGCCAGCAGTCGCGCCATTGCCGGCCTGGCCGGCGAGTTGGAGGTGGTCATCGTGGCCTCGCTCTTCGAACGCCGTGCCCCCGGCCTCTACCACAACACCGCCGTGGTCTTCGAAAAGGACGGCTCCACGGCCGGTATCTACCGAAAGATGCACATCCCCGACGATCCCGGTTTTTACGAAAAATTCTATTTCACGCCGGGCGACCTGGGGTTCAACCCGGTCAAGACCTCGGTCGGGACCCTCGGGGTCCTGGTCTGCTGGGATCAATGGTATCCCGAGGGCGCCCGCCTGATGGCCCTGGCCGGAGCCGATCTTCTGATCTACCCGACCGCCATCGGATGGGACCCGGCCGACAGTACGGCGGAGAAGGGGCGCCAGCGCGACGCCTGGATCACCGTTCAGCGCGGCCATGCCGTGGCAAACGGCCTGCCGCTTTTGGCTGTCAACCGGGTCGGTTTCGAGCCGTCGGCCCTCCACCCGGAAACCGGTATCCGGTTCTGGGGGAGCAGCTTTGCAGCCGGGCCGCAGGGGGAACTGCTGGCCGAGGCTTCACAGGAGAACGAGGAGATCCTGATGGTGGATCTGGACTTGGCACGGAGCGAAACCGTGCGGCGCATCTGGCCGTTTCTCCGTGACCGGCGTATCGACGCATATGGGGATTTGTTGAAGCGATACCGAGATTGATGTGGTTTATCCTACCCCTTTAACCCCACCTCGTGGGCCAACGCCCGCCAGGCCGGCAGGCTCCGATCGATCATCCTCTTGTCCACGCAGTAGGCGATCCTGAAGAAGCCCGGCGCCCCGAAACCGCTTCCCGGCACCAGGAGGATGCGATGCTTCTGGGCCAGCTTGATGAATTCCATGTCGTCGGCCAGCGGTGAGGAGGGAAAGAGGTAAAAGGCGCCGTCCGGTTTGACCAGCCTGAAACCCATGTCAGACAACTCGTTTACAAGAAGATCGCGTTTTGCCTGATACAGGCCGATGTCCACCGATTCGTCCTGCAGTTTGGCTACCAGGCGCTGCATGAGGGCCGGCGCATTGACGAACCCCAGTACCCGGTTGCAGAAGACGGCGCCTTCCATGAACTGCATGGCGGTGGCCATGGAGGGGTTGATGGCCAGAAAACCGATCCTTTCCCCGGGCAAGGCCAGGTCCTTGCTGTGGGAGGTGACGATGACGGCGTTCTCCACCAAGGGGAAGATATTGGGGACATGCTTGCCGTCATAAGAGATGCGGGCATAGGGTTCATCGGAGATGACATAGATATGGTGGCTGGTCTTCTGCTGGGCCTTTTGCAAAAGCCCGCCGAGCCGGCGAAGGCTTTCCGCCGGATAGACCACCCCGGTTGGGTTGTTGGGTGAACAGATGATAATGGCCCGCGTCTTTGGCGTGAGCGCCTTTTCGATGGCGTCGATGTCGAGTTGAAAAGTGGCGCGGTCGGTCCAGACCTCCACCGGCACGCCGCCGTGATTGTCGATGTAGAATTTGTATTCCACAAAATATGGGGCCAGGATGATAACCTCTTCCCCGGGATTGAGGATGGTCTTGAGCACCACGTTGAGTGCCCCTCCTGCGCCGCAGGTCATGACGACGTGGGAGGCTGTGACCGGCATCCCGGAATCCCTGGCCAGTTTGTCCGCCACGGCGGACCGGGTTTCGGCGTAGCCTGCATTGTTCATGTAGCTGTGCATGCCGGGCAGGGGATGCTGCGCCAAGGTCAAAAGCTCGCGGTTGAAGGCTTCGGGCGGGTCCAGATCCGGGTTTCCCAGGGTGAAGTCGTAGACGTTGTCGGCGCCGTATTCCTTGCGCAGGGCATCTCCCTCCTCAAACATCTTGCGAATCCAGGACGAGTGCGAGATGAATCCGGCGATTTTGGTGGCAATGGCCATGGATGTTTCCTCCTTGATGCCTTTTCTGGTAAGATGGTATTCCATTTAATACTACAACAGCTTCGGAGAACTCAATGAAAATTCCGTCCTACCCCGCGTCGAGACCGCTCGATCTTGCCGACAAGCCTCTGCTGGACGCGAAATTCTCCGTCCTTCAGCCGCGTGTCTCCGAGATGACCTTTGCCGGTCTGTACCTGTTCCGCAACGCCCATGACTATCTGCTGACCGTGGCAGGGGACTCGCTGGTGGTGCTGGGGCGCGGTTATTCGGGCGAGCGCTACTGCATGCCGCCCCTGGACGGTGACGTGGCTGGGGCGCTTGAGGTGTTGTGGGACAACGGGCTGGATCTCTACGGCGCCGATGAAGCGCTTGCCGAGCGCTGTCTGAAGCAGGGAGGGGTGGCTGCGGTCGAAGACCGCGATGCGTTCGATTATCTCTACCTGCGGGAGGAGTTGGCCACCCTGCCGGGTAATCGTTTTCACAAGAAAAAGAACCGTATCAGCTATTTTGCCGTCCGCCATGATTACGACGTAGCGCCATTCTCGGAACAGTATCGGGCCGGGTGCCGCAACCTTCTGGAGGTGTGGAAGGCCATGGCTGCCATGGAGGAGAAACCATCATTCGGGCTGGAGATCGAGGCCACCGCCGAGGCGGTTGAAAAAGCGGAACAGTTGGGTCTGGAGGGTGTCGTGGTGACGGTCGCCGGGGAGGTCAAGGCCTTTAGCCTGGGTGAGCGGCTCAACTCCGAGACCGCGGTGTGCCATTTCGAAAAGGCCGATCCCTTCATGGAAGGGCTTTCCCAGCTCATTAACCGCGAATTCAGCCGTCTTTTGTTCACGGACTGCCGATTCATGAACCGCGAACAGGATCTGGGGGATGCGGGATTGCGCAGCGCCAAGCTTTCCTGGCACCCGATTGAGCTGGTCAAAAAGTTCCGCATTCGCCGTGAGCCACAGCAATAAATAATTTGCAATCGCTTGAAAAATATTGTACATAATCTGTTCTTTCAAGACGGCATCCGTGCCGCATCTCCTTGCTCCGGGCAGGACCGGGGCTCGAAAACCGTGAGGAGGAATAATCACATGAGGAAGTATGAAACCATTTTCATCCTCCAGCCGGAACTTGGCGAAGACGAGATCAAAAACATCTGCGCCAAGGTCCAGGAGGTCATCTCGTCGTACAATGGCGAGTGCTTAAGGCTGGACGACTGGGGTGTCAGGAAGCTGGCATACCCCATCAGGAAGTTTGCCAGGGGGCGCTACTACTATCTGCGCTTTGATGGTGGGTCGGAGATGATCGCCGAACTGGAGCGGCGTCTCAGGCTTAACGAAAAGGTGCTCCGGTACCAGAGCGTCAACATTACCGGGGAGCCCGAGAAGGCTGTCGAGAAAAAGGCTCCCGTGGCTGAAGCTGAAGCGGTCGAGGCTGTTGAAGAGACAACCGAAACCGTTGAAGCGGCAAACGAATAATTTCCTGGAGGATACCCTATCATGAGCGACGAAAGACCCAGCACACCCTATCAACGTCCGGCAGGCGGCCCAGGCGGACAGCGTCCGTCGGGCGGCCCCGGAGGCCCCCGCAAGCGGCGTCCGTTCCAGCGCAGGAAGGTTTGCCGTTTCTGCGCCGAGAAGAATCTGACCATTGATTACAAAGAACCCCGTACCCTCCGCTACTTCATCTCGGAGCGCGGTAAGATCGTTCCCCGCCGCATCTCCGGTAATTGCGCGAAGCACCAGAGGGGAATTACCGAGGCCATCAAGCGCGCCCGCAACCTGGCGCTCTTGCCGATTGCTTCAAACCACGTGATGTCCTAGGGACTGAATGGACCTTAACGCACAGGCCGGTTCCGTCATGGCGCGGCTGACAGCTGTTCTCGTGGGCGCCGCAGGAACGTTCGCGTTGTTTGCGGCGTCTTTCGTGATACCGCCGCTCGGTTTTTTTTCGGGGATTCTCGCCCCGTTCCCGGTGATGTATTTCCGCTTGCGTCACGGACGCGCCATAGCTGCCATCATCCTACTGGCGGCTGTCACCGCATTAACGGCGCTATTCGGGATCAATGCGGCGGCTGTCTATCTGTTGCAGTGCGGGATTATCGCGCTGCTTTTGCCCGAACTGCTGCTAAGGGGCTACAGCGCTGTCCGGACCATTGCCTGGACAACGGGTGTTAACGTAGCGCTTCTGGCCGTTTTTGCCGTTATTTTTACCCAGGTCAGCGGCCAGGACCTGCAGCAGTCCCTTTCCGGCGAGATCTCCACGAGCATCTCCCGTGCGCTGGCCTTGTATGAAAAGAGCGGCGTCAAAGGGGACGAGTTGTCCATGGTCAAGCAGACCATGGATATGGCTGCCGCTTTGCTGATCAGGATCTACCCGTCATTGGTGACCATCCTGCTCGGGATCATGGCGGGATGCAATCTGGCCCTCATACGCCGGCCGGCATCCCTGATGGGGTATCGACTCCAACTGGGCGATTTCAAGGAACTCAGACTGCCTGAACCGCTGGTCTGGGTTCTGATCGTAGCCGGCTTCGCCCTGCTGGCCCCCATCCGGATCGTCACGACACCGGCTCTCAACGTGCTGGCGGTAACGACGATGCTCTACTTTTTGCAGGGATTGGCGGTGGTTCAGACCATCGTCGCCCGTCAGGCCTTTGCCGGCATCATGCGCGTGTTTCTATGGGTGATGCTGCTCTTGCAACCGTATCTGGCGGCCGTTATTGCCGCCATCGGCATATTTGATATCTGGGGAGACTTCCGCACCCCCAAAAAAAAGGAAAACCTGTAATAAATCAGGCTCGAAAGGAGAGAAGTATGAAGGTCATTCTGAAGGAGAACATCGAATCCCTCGGCCACATCGGCGACATCGTCAAGGTTGCGCCCGGCTATGCCCGCAACTTTCTGGTCCCCAAAGGGTTTGCCATCGAGGCCACCGAGAAGAACGCCAAGGCGCTTGAACACGACAAACGGCAGTTGGCCTACAAGAAGAACAAGACCCTGGAGTCCGCCCGCAGCCTGGCCGCCAAACTGGAAGGGCTCGCCATCGAATTGGTCCACCAGGCCGGCGAGGAAGGGAAGCTCTTCGGTTCTGTCACCAATATGGAGATCGCCGCGTTCCTCACCCAAAAAGGCTTTGACATCGACCGCAAGAAGATCGTCCTTGCCGAATCCATCAAACAGGTGGGCGAGGTCAGTGTCCCGGTCAAGATCCATCCCGAGGTTATCGCCACCCTCAAGGTGACCGTCAAGGCCGCCTGATTGCCCTAATCATAGCTGAATCAAAAGAGCCTGCCCGGATTCCAACCGGCAGGCTCTTTTTACTAGTGCCGGCTTATCTTAAGGAAGTTCTCCAGCAGGTTCATTCCCCCCTCGGTCAGGATCGACTCGGGATGAAACTGAACACCCCAGATCGGGAGGGTTTTGTGCCGCATCCCCATGATCTCCCCATTCTCGACCCATGCCGTGACCTCCAGGCAATCCGGCAGGCTGCTGCGTTCCACCACCAGAGAGTGATAGCGGGTGGCCTGAAAAGGGTTCGGAAGCCCGGCAAAGAGCTCACGTCCGTCGTGGATGATGGGCGAGGTCTTGCCGTGCATCAGGGATACGCTCCGGATGACGGCGCCGCCGAATGCCGCCCCGATGGCCTGGTGGCCGAGGCAAACACCCAGGATCGGAATCCGGCCGGCGAAATGCTCGATTGCGCCTACCGATATGCCCGCTTCGCCGGGCGAACAGGGGCCGGGGGATATCACCAGGCGTTCCGGTTGCAGGGCCTCGATCTCTTCCAGGGTGATCCTGTCGTTGCGGTGGACGCGCACATCTTCGCCCAATTGTCCGAAATACTGCACAATGTTGAAGGTGAAGGAATCGTAATTGTCGATCATCAGCAGCATGTTATTCAAGCCCTTTCTCGGCAATCTCGATCGCCCGCCGAGCGGCCATGGCCTTGTTGACGGTCTCCTGCCACTCGGCAGCCGGGTCGGAGTCGGCGACAACGCCCCCACCGGCCTGGAGGTGCACCATACCGTCCTTGACCACCAGGGTACGGATGGTGATGGCCAGGTCCATGTTGCCGGAAAAGGAAAAGTAGCCCACGGCGCCCCCATAGATCTCGCGGCGCACCGGCTCCAGCTCATCGATGATCTCCATGGCCCTTATCTTCGGCGCTCCGGAGAGGGTGCCGGCCGGAAACGTGGCACGCACGACATCAAAGGCGTCATGACCGTCACCCAGCCGGCCCTGAACGTTGGACACGATGTGCATGACGTGGGAGTAGCGTTCGATGACCATCAGTTCCGAAACAGTGACCGTTCCGGTGGCGCAGACCCTGCCCAGGTCGTTTCGCCCCAGATCGACCAGCATGACGTGCTCGGCGCGCTCCTTTGGGTCGTTCAAAAGCTCCCCGGCCAGCCGCGCATCCTCCTGGGGGGTGGCCCCCCTGGGGCGGGTGCCGGCGATGGGACGGAGTTCGATCCGGTTTCCCTCCTTGCGCACCATGACCTCTGGCGACGCCCCGGCGATGACCGTGCCGTCCAGTCTCAGGAAGAACATATAGGGGGAGGGGTTGAGGGTACGCAGCACGCGGTAGACGTCAAAGGGGTCGGCCGAGAGCCGCCCGCTGAAGCGCTGGGAAGGAACCACCTGGATGATGTCGCCGGCCCGGACATACTCCTTGGCCCTTTCCACTGCGGCCTCGTAATCCTCTCGGGTGATGTTGGAGCGGAGCTCGACCGGCTCGCCGGAGGGGATAGACGCAGCCGGCGGCAAAGGGGCGCGCAGCTTGCGGATGATGGCCTCTATCTTGTCCGTCGCCTGCCGGTAGGCCTCCTCCGGGGTTATGCCGCCATCCAGATGGGCATTGGAGACCACCTTGATCTTTTGGCTCATGGTGTCAAAGATGACGATGGTGTCGGTCACCAGGAAATAGGCTTCATAGGCATCCAGCACGGCCGGTTTTTCCGTGGGGAGGCGCTCGAAATGGCGTACCATGTCATACCCCAGGTAGCCGACGGCGCCGCCGAAAAAGCGCGGCAGACCTTCAACCTCCACGGGGGTGAAGCGGGCCAGCAGGGTGCGGATGCAGCCCAGGGGATCATCGCTGGTTACGGTCGTCGCAACGTTGTTTTCGATGATCTCCACGGCGTGCCCCTTGGAGCGGATGATGCACGAGGGGCTGGAGCCGAGAAAAGAGTAGCGGCCCCACTTCTCGCCACCTTCGATACTTTCCAGCAGAAAGGAAAAGCGCCCGTCGTCGAGCTTTTTGAAGGCGGTGACCGGAGTATCCATGTCGGCCATGATTTCCCGGTAGACCGGAATCAGGTTGCCGTTCCTGGACAGGCTGCGAAACGTTTCGATGGGGGGAAAAAACATGGCTTTGCTCCGAAAATGGATCAGGGTGAATGAAAAAACTAGCACAGCCATTGGGGAGAGTCAAGTTCAGCGGGTTTGCCCCGCCAGGTTGGATCTTTTTTAACTCTTCCCATCATTGTTATTCATTGATATACTGGCTCAAAAATCAGTGCAAAGGGCAAGGGATATGAATCAGAACAAGATCCTGCTGGAGAGCGGCACCAACGAACTTGAGATCGTCGAGTTCAGGATTGACGAGTTGGATGCTAATAATAATCCTGTGCCCTGCCACTACGGCGTCAATGTGGCCAAGGTCCGGGAGATTATACGTCTGCCCCGGATGTCCCGGGTCGTCAACGCCAAGCCGGGCGTCGAAGGGATAATCAAACTGCGGGACAAGGTGATTACCATCATCAATCTTGCCAAGGTGCTTGGCAAGAATACCGGGGATATGGTGGCGGACCGGGTGGTGGTGCTTGAGTTCAACAACCTGATGGTTGGGGTGCTGGTCCATTCCGTTTCCCGTATCTACCGCATCTCCTGGAAAAATGTCGAGCCGCCGGCTCACTCGGTGCACAGTGATCAGGTTACCGGCCTGGTCAAGATGGACGACCGCATCATCCTGGTACTGGACTTTGAGAAGATCGTGGGAGAGCTGTGCTCGGANNCGACGACTCCCTGTTCATCCGCAACACCCTGTGCAATACCCTGCGCTCGGCCGGCTATACCGTTGCCGAGGCGGAGAACGGCGCCGTGGCCTGGAACCTCATTCAAGACCGATTAACCCGTTGCGCCCAGGACGGCAGCGATTTCAGATCCCACATCAGCATGATGATTACCGATGTGGAGATGCCGCAGATGGACGGCCTGCACCTGACCTCGCGCGTGCGTAACGAAGAGACCTTGAAGGGGTTCCCGATCGTGATCTTCTCCTCCCTGGCATCTGAAGACAACAAACGCAAGTGGATCGGACTGGGGGCCGACCACATCCTGACCAAGCCCGATCTGCCCAAGCTGGTCATGGTGGCGGATGAGTTGACGCAGTAGGTCCCTGTTCCGCCCGCTTCATTTCACCCTTTGCCTAGTGTCCCGCCTGGTCTTGCTCTGCTCCGGGCCTTGCGGCTTCTCCGCAGCCATTCTGCCGGCTGAAGTCCCACGCCTCTGCGAAAAACCAACTTTTCCGGCACGTTCTTCAATAACTGCAAATACCAAACCGGATAACGATGTTTTTTTGTTGTCACACGGTCTTTTGGGCGGTAATTTTGCATAATTCCGCATCAGGAGGGGATGCTCATGACCGACATGCAAAATCCGCAAAAAAACGGCAAGTTGCCCCTTGTCCTGTTCGTCGATGATAATGCCGATTTCCTGGAAGAGATTCGTTTCGTTCTTCTTTCCAATTCGATCTGCGAAATTGTGACCCTCACCGACAGCAGCCAAGTACTGGCGGAACTGGGAAAAGGGATCTACGCGACCCTCTTCCTTGACTGGATTATGCCGGGCGTCTCGGGCGCCGACCTCCTGCCGGTCATTACCCAGAAATTTCCGAATATACCGGTTATCATCATGACCGGGGTCCGCGACGTGGAGACGGTGGTGAGCTGCATGAAACAGGGGGCCATGGATTACATCACCAAGCCACTCGATTCATCCCGGCTTATTTCCAGCATCAACAACGCATTCAAGATCCTCGAACTCTCGAACCTGAATCAACAGCTCCAGAACTATCTCCTGGGCGACCCCATTGCCCAGCCGGATATCTTCAAGGACATCCTGACCCACAGCGAAAAGATGCTGTCGATCTTCAAGCTGGTGGAAACGATAGCCCCCTCCCGTTACCCGGTGCTGATTACCGGCGAAACCGGGGTCGGCAAGGAATTGATCGCCCACGCCGTCCACAAGGCCAGCGGCCTGCATGGCGGTTTTACCCCTCTGAATGTAGCCGGAATCGACGCGCAAATGTTCGAGGACACGCTCTTCGGCCATAAAAGAGGCGCTTTCACCGGAGCGAACGAGCTTCGACAGGGGTTGATCGACAAGGCGCAGGGAGGGACGCTGTTTCTCGACGAAATCGGCGATCTGGCACCCGAGTCGCAGATCAAGTTACTGCGGCTCCTGCAGGAAAACGAATATTACCGGCTGGGCTCGGATGTACTCCTGAAGAGCAACGCGCGGATCATCGTGGCATCCAACCGTGACTTCAAAAAACTGGTGGCCGAGGGTTCGTTCCGGGAAGACCTCTACCACCGGATCTGTTACCACAAGCTGCACATACCCCCCTTGCGGGAGCGGCGGGAGGATATTTTACCGCTGGTTGACCATTATATCAACGCTGCGGCAAAAGGGATGGGGAAAAATCCGCCCAGGGTTGCGACCGAATTGCGCTGGCTGCTGGAAGAGTATGATTATCCCGGCAATGTCCGCGAGCTCATCAACATGGTCAGCAGCGCCGTTGTCGTCAATAAGAGCGGACTATTGGCGCAGAGCGATTTTCCTGATTTGGCGGTCAAGTCAAAAACCATGATCGAAGCCGGCATCAGGGCTGCGAACAGCCAGTACAGCCTGCACGTGGTCTTTCCGGCCTTTCCTTCCATGGTGCAGATCGAGAAATTGATGTTAGAAGAGGCTTTAAAGTTAACGGGGGGCAAGAAGGGGCCGGCCGCCGACCTGCTCGGCGTGTGCCGTCAGACTGTGCGGAAAAAGCTTGAGTTCCAAGGTATTGCTCCGGCAATTAAACATCACAACCCATGATGTAAGGGCGCTACTTGCCGCGCTAATCTCTGAGGTTCAAATTCCCCGCCCCTCGAGGCGATTCAATCATCAGCCAAAGATTGTAGATACCCCGCTACGGCGGGGTTATTCATTTGGTACGTTAATTGCATTTAGTTATTTTGTTAATCTCTCCGGGTCTAATTCCCCGAAGCTTACTTCGATGAGAGAGTTCCATTTACTTTTGTGATACCACGTAGCTTGCTGCGGGGTAGTTCATTCGGATGTTTAAGCCGGATGGGCAGCACTTGATAGAGGTATTCCGGGGCTGACAATTATGTATCCCCAAATTCCCAAGTATTACGGAGGCGGCGATGACATCATGAGTGGAAATTGCATCATAGGCAGGCAACCGATCCTGGACAGAAATGAGCATCTGCATGGGTACGAACTTCTTTTTCGCTCCACTGATGCCAATGAGTCTGGTGTTTTTGACGCCAGTCACGCAACTGCCAACGTCATTATAAATACTCTTTTAGAGTTTGGCATTCTAGAACTCCTTGGTGGCCGCAAGGGCTTCATCAATTTCGATACGGATATGTTGATGAATGACGCTCTGGAACTGCTACCGCAAGAGCACATCGTTATAGAGTTGCTTGAATCAATCGAACCTACACCCACTATGTTGGGGCGTTGTTTAGCTCTCAAGGAAGCAGGGTTTTTCCTTGCTCTGGATGATCATCAGTACCATTCCGATTTTGCCGATTTATACACCATCGTAGATATTGTAAAAATTGACTTGCTTCAGGCCCCGCTTGAATCCCTTCCAGATCTCATAGAACCCCTGCGCCAGTACCCATGCAAGCTTCTCGCCGAGAAAGTTGAAAGCATCGAGCAGTTAGAAGCGTGTCGAGACCTAGGTTTTGATTATTTTCAGGGTTACTATTTTGCCCGGCCAGATATTCTCAAAAGGAAGAAAATGGATGAAGGTGCAATGACTCTCCTCAAGCTCCTTCGTCTTCTTGCGGAAGATGCCAGTACTGAGATCATCGAGCGAACCTTCAAGGAAAGCCCCTCACTTACCTATAAATTATTGATGCTTGTAAACTCGGTGGCATTCGGAAATTGCTTCAATATTGAGGGGGTACGTCACGCCATTGCCATGACGGGACGGCAGCAAATCAAGCGATGGATACAGTTAGCCTTGTTTGCTGCTGACGGAGACGATACCTTTGATCATCCTTTGTTTGATATGGCCTCCAGCAGGGCAGGACTAATGGAACAGTTGGCCATTGTCCATCCCATCCTCCAGCATGACAAAGCATCGCCGGAAAAGGCTTTTATGACAGGTATTTTATCATTAATGACACGTATTTACGATATTACAGTCGAAGATATCACCTCAAATCTTAATCTCAACGCAGAAGTTGCATCAGCGCTGTTAGATCATACGGGACATTACGGTCGTCTGTTGCGGGTAATGGAATCTCTTGAGAATCTTGAGATGTGGTCTGCTTCAGAAGAACTCATGGCCATAGGCATCAATCCTAACACACTGCCTGAAATTCAATTACGCTCATTTAACTGGCGTAAGTGCTGTCTAGTTGAATGAACTACCCCGCAGCAAGCTACGGGGTATCACATCAGTAATGGAACTCTCTCATCGAAGCAAGATTTGAAACCGGAATAAGACCGCCGAGTAACTGAACCATGAGACCATATTCACTTCAGGCTATCAGGTGGTATAAACCAAGGTGGCACTTCCACCAGCCTGATGAATTGTTTTAGACAAAACTTTGTATTATAGAATTTGTTTAGTCTAGCTCTTTCGAGGAAAATATGAAAAATCTAAATGATGATTATCGAGGGACAGAAACTATTCTTGTTGTAGATGATGATGAACAAGTAATTGATATTACAGCTAATATACTTATGAGCTATGGATACAAAGTGATAACTGCATTTGATGGTCAAGAAGGTGTTGAACAATACAAATTAAATTCTGATAATATTGATTTGATAATTATGGATATAGTTATGCCACGTAAAGATGGTATTTCTGCATATAAAGAAATAATAAATATTAATAAAAATGCTATAATAATCTTATCTAGTGGGTTTAACAATATAAATTTAGCAGTATTTAATGATATAAGTGTTTTACAAAAACCATACAAATCAATAAATTTATTAGAAACCATTAGAAATAAACTTGATTGAATAAAATGAACTACCTGTACGCCTTCGTCGCCTCAATCCTCGCCGCCTTGATGTCATCTTTGATTTGAAACCGGAATTAGACCTCATGCCCGGGCGTGTCATCTGGACCGGGAGTAGTGCCGCCACCTGCAATGGGGATAGTGATGATAACGGTAGTGCCCTTGCCCGGCTCCGATTCAAACGCCAGCAGGCCGTGATGCTCCGTCACGATAAAGTTTGATATGTACAGGCCAAGTCCGCTGCCGCCGCTCTCCATGCGGGTCGAGAAGAACGGTTCCATGAGACGGCTCATGATCTCCGCCGAAAAGCCTTTGCCGTCGTCCATTACGGCGAGGGAAACCTCTCTTTTTGCGCTGTCATAGCCGGATGCAATTGTTATGGTCCCGTTTCTTTCTTCCGGAATGGCCTGCATGCTGTTGAGGATCAGGTTGATAATCACCTGTTCCAACTGGTAACGGTTGCCGATCACCGTCGGCAGTTCCGCATACGGCTTGTTATGAATCGCAATATTGCCGCGGCGTCCATGGGCGCGAATAATGGTAAGGGCGTCGCTGACCACTTGGTTGAGGTTCACCCGGTCCTTCACGTCCCCTTGCCCTCCGATGTTGTACGCCCTCAGATCCTGAACGACCTTTTCTATCCGCTCCGAACACCGGCCGATGACCTCCGTGGCCTTGGTGACCTCGTCCCGCACCAGGCTGAATACCGCACCCCCCAGCACGAAATCGCCCTCTTCCTCCGCTACCCGGTCCAGTATGGGGATCGCACTTTTCCATGTTTTGGCGACCTGCTGTCCAGCAAGTTTGATGGCTCCGTTCGGCGTGTTTATCTCATGGGCCATGCTGGAGGCGAGCAGCCCCAGGGAGGTCATGCGGTTGGTCTGGATCAGCTTTGCCATTATCCGCGTTTTCTCGTTCTGGACCTCAAGGCGCATGGCGTCAACCAGCTTTTGTTGCAAAAGGCGGTTTTCCTCTTCCCGCTGCTGGAGAGAGGCCGCCAGCCGGCTGATGGCAGCGGCGGCCCGGCCCGGTTCGTCGTTGCCGGCAGGAGCGATCCTGACCGCGTAGTCTCCCCCCAGCATGGATTCCAGGCCGCGCATGAGGGCATTGAAGGAACGGGTCACCTTGCGGAGCGCGAGATAACAGATGGATGAGACAGTGATCCAGAAGAGGAAGGCCGTAGCGCATGCCGCCGTTACCAGGCGCCGGGTCCGCGCCTTGAGATCGGTCGTGTCCAGGTCGAGGCGCACGGTGCCGATCAAGGTGCCCATTGGATTTTTGGCGCCGATAATGGCCGATTCGGGAGAGGAGCCCAGAGGGGTGCTGCGCACCTCCGCCGTTTTACTCAGCAGTTCGTCGGCGCTGCGGGAAACCGGCCTGTGTATCTCTGCCAGAACCCTGCCGTCATTGGTGCGGATCGTTACGCCGTGGAAGTCGGGGGTTCGGGCGGTTTCCCGGATGATCTGCAGGAGCGTGTCGCGGTTTTCGGCATACAGGGGCAAGCGGATGGTATCGGCCAGATGGGCCGCTATCAGTTGGCACCTGTCGCCGGCATAGGCGCGCTGCTCGCGGATCTCGGTGACGATGTAGGCGGAACCGAACAGGACGGCCATGAGGGCGGTCAAAAGCGTAAAGATGGCAAAAAGCTTGAATTGGAAGCTGGCGCGGAAATTTCTGAATCCGGTGCGTGGCGACACGGTTATTCCCTTGGATTCGCGACAGCTTTCTCAGTTGCTATCCCCAGGTGTTTCAATACGCTCGGATTGGTTTTGAGCAGGACCCTGCGCGGATAGGCAAGGGGGATGTCCGCCGCCTCGGCTCCATTGAGGATGGCCGAGGTCATGTCGGCCGCCTGCCGCCCCAGTTCGGTGCGGTCGATCTCCAGGACCGCCGCCGCCCCCAGGCCCAGATAGGCGCCGGCAAAGGAGACCACCGGCACGTTCTGCTCCTGGGAAAAGCGGAAGTAGGCCTCCGCTGTCTCGCGTGTGACCGCCGTGGCGTCTGGAAGCATCCAGAGCGCATCGACCTTGCCGGCAAGGGACGCAAGCTGGCTCAGGGTGTCCCGCGGGGTCGAAACCTCGCGCACCACCAGTTCGACCCCCATCCGCTGGGCTGCCTGGCGGGCCTGCTGCACGTACCAGCCGCTCCTGGCGGGATGGTGGATCAGCCCGACGCGGTGCCGTTTCATCCCCTGGAACAGGGAGAGGTAGCGTTCCGGCGGCGCGAACATGTCGATGCCGGTCAGGTTGGGGTTGGAGCCGCGCCGGCTGCGGATGCCGAGGGAGATCAGGGCGACGACCGGGGTCTGCCGCAGTTTGCGGGCCGCTTCCAGGGCGCTGTCGCCCAGGGCCAGGACCAGGAGGGGATGATCCTCGCGGACGATGCGGGTAATGTCCACGTCGGCGTAATCGGAAAGCACGATCACCCGCTCCGAGAAGGCGCGGTTGCCGCGGAACCCGGAAAGGGCCTCCGCAAAGGCCGGATCGCGGCGGCTCTGCAGTACCAGCACATCGTAGGCGTCGGCCACCGCGGGGAGCAGCAGGGCAAGCGAGAATATGACGGCGGCCAGTATTCTCAAAAGCGTACCCTCATGCCGCCCTCGAACCAGCGAGGAGTGTTAGGGATTTGATCAAAAGAATACTGGGCGCCGTTGAACAGGTTATGGCCGGAGAAGAAGACCTCCAGCGAATTGTCCTCATGCCGGTAGAGGGTTGCCCCCAGGTGCAGGTCCCAAATCAGGCCGCCGTAATGGCCGTTTTCGGATGGGTCGGAGTTCCAGAAGATATGGCGGCCGGTCAAAACCCCCCGGTAGGTCTTGTCGTTGTAGCGCAGGGCCAACTGCACGGTATGGCGGGCGTAATCGTTGACCTCGGAACCGTCGCTGGTGCGGGTGGTGTCGGTGAAGGTGTATCCGGCGGCAAGCGAGGTGTGATATACCGGCGTGGTACGCACCTCGAATTCAGTTCCCAGGGCTATTTGCTGTCCGACAGAATCATTCCAGGTCTGGTTGCGGAACAGGGTTCCCTTCAGCCAGAGGTAGGGCACGGCTTTGCTCTCCATCCCTACCTGCGTGGTCCAGATCTTTATGGAGGGCATATTGTCGGTGGCATTCAGGAAGGGGAGCCCGTAACCTCGGGCAGTGTAGGCGCGCAGCAATGTGCTGTCTGTTAGCTGCCAGGTAGCGCCCAAGGCAAGGCTGAATTGGTCGCCAGCAGTTTGAGTATGGTCAAGGCGAGCACCGGGGGTCACGGCTACGGGACCGAGAGTGACGGTATCGTTTAGGTAGATGCCCCACCGGTCCACCCGCTGACTAAAAGGGCTGAACGTGCTGCCATCGCTGGAGTTATTGTACTCTTCAATGTGGTTATAGTCGCTGCCTACCACCAATATGTTGTTTTCATTCCGCCATATCAGTTTGGCGCTGGTGCCGCACTGCAATTCCGAGACGATGCCCACCGGCAAGCCAGGCTGCTCCGACCAAGGCGCACCATCGCTTATGTTGAACCAGTCGTCTTCGTACCGATTATAGGTGTAGTGGGCGATCACCTCTAATTCAAGCTTATCGCTGAGATGATAGCGTAAACCTACCGTTCCGAGCAGGTAGCGCTTATACACAAGCTCTTTAAGGTCATAAGCCGGGGCAAACAGATCCCCCATGTTGGCGTGGGTATAAAAGAAGTTGCCCCACAACGATCCATGGCCGGGGAGGTCGTAGGTCAGTTTGCCATAGACGTTATTGATAGCGTCCTGGGTATTGGGGAGCAGGCCATTAGATCCTAGAAAACCGCTGGAGAGATAGTATCCTGTCCGGCCGCTGGTGCCGGTCAATTCCAGGCTGTCGTCGGTCGTGGCACGGGAACCGTAGGAGGCACTTGCAATACCACCTATGGCACGTTTTCCAGGCAACTTGGTGATGACGTTGATCACCCCGCCCAAGGATTGGCCCCAAGCCGAGGAGGCGGCCCCCTTGACGATCTCGATCCGCTCGATGATACGCGCCGGTATCAGCGAGACATCTGAAAATCCGCTATTCAGGTTGGTGATCGAGACTCCATCAACGTATACTTGCGTAAAGTTGTAGCTGATGCTTTGAATAAAGGTGTAAGCTGTAACGCCCGGCCCGCCGTTGTGTTGCACCTGAATACCGGGGATGGTATCCAGCACGTCGGCCAGGGTATGGGCGTTGAGCGCCTCGATCTCCGGGGCGGTGACCACGGTGACGTTCTCGGCGGTCTGGGAGAGCGGCTTGGGAGCGCGGGAGGCGGTGGATGCCTCTTCCTGCCACGCGCTGAAGAGCCCCTGGGTCTCATCGGCCTCTTCTCCCCATACCGGACAGGGGAGGGTGCCGAGAGCCAAGAAAAGGGCCACCAAAAAAGTGCTGATGGAATGTTGAGGTTTTATAAGCGGCATGATAGGATTCCGTGGCGGGGATACTACCAGAGGCATGGTTGTGTTGTCCAGTTGCTTAAAAACCATAATTGAAACTTTTATCATGGATTGTTCCATGTCTGTCCCGATGGACAGAGCGGCACGAGCGGGATTTTGCGGATGAAAGCCGATGGCCATTCTCCTGCTCTATTTTGTAGATGTTATGAGTGAGGGGGATTATGTTGCAAGAACTTGGCCGATCAGTGCTGCAACATACTGAAATGAAAGGGGGTGAGGCGGATGCGCGAGGTCCAGGAGGAGTTGGTGGTGCTGGAGGAGGGGCCTGCTGGACAAGGGCGCCATCGACGGCGTGGACTGTCGCCGTCCCTATCTGGACGCAGCCCTGGAGCAACTCGTACGCCAGGACCTGGCCATGCGCAAGCCGACGGCATAATGCCGGTGTTAATTTATTCACCATTTTTTAAGTTGACGTAACATGTTGAAAATATACAGTTTATGTTATGAGTGTTAAATAAATTACCATTTTTTGCGTATGTTTTTCATGATTTAATTCAGTAGGTTACAAACTTATTTCGCATTAGTGGTAAAAAAATTAACATTTTCCTGCCTACCCCCACCCCCCGCAAAAATCGCCTTTTTTGAGGCTCCAGCCGCCTGGATTATAAATTCAGCCTTGACAAATCCTTTGCGGCTGTGATTTAGTAACGGCCATGAATTCGAATCGTTTCTTTAGCGCCTTTTACTTTTTCTTTTGGTACGGCTTTTATTTCAGGCCGTCTGCCCAGGCGAAGGTGTAAGCGCGAGGAAGCGAAACCACTACACACCACGAGCCGGGCGGACAGACAGTCCCCCGGCTTTTTCATTCACCGCTATTTAAATGCGGACAGGGCCGGGGGGGAACCTTCGGCCCTTTTGCTTGTGGGAAAGGAACAGGGGATGATCATCGTAATGAAGGCGGGCGCGGCAAAGAAGGACAAGGACGAGGTGTTGAAGCGCATCAAGGAGCTGGGCTACAAGCCGCATGTGATCCACGGCTCGACCAGGGATGTTGTCGGCGCGGTGGGAGACGAGCGGGGCAAGGCGGTGTTGCAATGCCTTGAGTCGCTGCACGGCGTTGAAAACGTGGTGCCTATCCTGCAACCCTACAAGCTGGCCTCCAAGGAGGTCAAGAAGGAGTCGAGCGTGGTGCGGATCAGCGCTTTTGTGGCGATCGGCGGGAAACGGGTAATCATGATGGCCGGCCCCTGTTCCGTTGAAAGCGAACGGCAGATCATCGAAACGGCCGAGGCTGTGAAGAAGGCTGGAGCCCACATCCTGAGGGGCGGCGCCTTCAAGCCGCGCACGTCGCCCTATTCGTTCCAGGGGCTGGAGGAGGAGGGTCTCAAGCTGCTGGCCAAGGCCCGCGAGCTCACCGGGTTGCCGGTGGTGACCGAGGTAATCAATCCGGAAACCGCCGAGTTGGTGGCAAAATACTCCGACATCCTCCAGATCGGCGCCCGCAATTCCCAGAATTTCGCCCTCCTGAAAAAGGTCGGCCAGATCGGCAAGCCGGTTTTGCTGAAACGGGGCATGTCCATGACGATCCAGGAATTTCTCATGAGCGCCGAGTACATCATGAGCGAGGGAAACCAGTCGGTGATCCTCTGCGAGCGCGGCATCCGCACCTTCGAGACCGCCACCCGCAACACCCTTGATCTTTCGGCCGTGCCGGTGCTCAAGGAAAAGACCCATCTGCCGGTGGTGATCGACCCCTCCCACGGCACCGGCAATCATCACTACGTTGCCCCCATGTGCTATGCCGCTGTGGCGGCCGGTGCCGACGGCCTGATCGTGGAGGTCCACCCCGACCCGGAACATGCCTCCAGTGACGGCCCGCAATCGCTGAAACCGGCCAAATTCCAGGCGATGATGGACAAGTTGCGACTGTTCGCCGAAGCGGCGGAAAGGTCGCTGTAGCTAGTACCATTTTCCGTTTTTTTCAAGTTGCGTATACGCGGCAATTCATCTACCATGCGGAAAAAACGGGGAGGGTGCGACAAGGTTTCACATTAGGGACTCGGAATTTACCGATATAC
>PLYK01000134.1 GCA_003151775.1 Geobacter sp.
TGGGCTTCATGGACTATGGCGCCGGGTTGAAGTATTTCCTGTACGACAGTCTGGCGCTACGGGCGGATGTCCGCCACATCCTGGCCAATGCCAGCGCCATTGAGTACACCCTGGGCGTGACCATCCCCTTTGGCGGTGCCAAAGGCGTTACCAAGCCGGTGTCCGCGCCGTTCGCCCCCAAGCCTGTCGCCAAAAAGCCGCAGGAAAAGGTCACTGTGGCCCAGGAAGTTCCCGTGAAGAAGCCGGTTGAGGAACAACCCGAACAGGAAAAGGCTGTCCCTCCTGCAATTCCGCCAATTCCGGAAGAAACGCCCGCACCGCCGAAACCAGCGGCCAAGGCAGCAGAAGAACCGTCTGTCAAGGTCTTGCCGGCGCCGGCCATCGTAACCCCCACGGAGATTGTGGACAGCACCTCCAGCATGCAGCTTGTCTCCATCCCCAGCGCCTGTTATACGATGGGTGACCCCTTCGACAAGACTCTGGCGGCCCACGAAGCCTGCCTCGGCGCCTTCAGCATCTCCAAGTTCGAGATCACCCGCGAGCAGTTCCAGCGGTTTGTCGATAGCAGCAAATATGTCACCGATGCTGAGAAAAACGGTGGGTGCTACACGATCACTGCCGGCAAGGAAGTTCTGAATCCGGTCGCCAACTGGAAAAACCCCGACTTTTATCAGAGCAGGAAGGATCCGGTGGTCTGCGTTTCCTGGAATGATGCCCAGGCCTTCACGGCGTGGCTTACCGGCGGCAGCGGAAAAAAATTCCGGCTCCCCACTGAGGCGGAATGGGAATTCGCGGCCCGGAGCGGGGGCAAGCAGGAGAAATATGCCGGCACGAACAATGATGCCGACCTCTATCGCTTTGCAAACTTCTGCGACATGAAATGCATCTATGATTGGAAAGACCCGTCCCAGAACGACGGTTACTGGAGTACCGCGCCGGTTGGGAAATATGTCCCCAACGGATTCGGCCTCTACGATATGTCCGGAAACGTGGCTGTATGGATGCAGGATTATTTTGCCGAGGACTACTATGCCAACAGCCCGAAAATGAACCCCAAAGGCCCGAGTGCCGGAACCGGCCATTCCGTGCGCGGCGGGTCGTGGCGCAGCCAGAAGAACGCGCTGTCCACCACGAGCAGGGCTTCCGCGGAAACAAGCAGCGCCTACGACAATATCGGCTTCCGGGTCTGCCGGGAGCCGTGACTCTAGCCGCCGTTTGCCGGTTGGACATACAATTCCACCCGGTTGCGGCCGTTTTCTTTTGCCCGGTAAAGGGCTGCATCCGCAGCCTTTACAAGGGCTTCAGCGCCTGCCTTCCAATCCGTGCCGCTCGCCGCCACCCCGAGACTGATGGTGACCGGAATTATTCCTTCAGGGGTGTCGAAGGCGGCACTCCCCACGCACAGCCGGAGTCTTTCCGCGAAACTTGCGGCGCACTCCAGGCAGCATTCGGTAAGGATTATCAGAAACTCCTCGCCGCCATACCGACCGACAAAATCGTAGGAACGCATCAGTGAACACATTTTATTGGCAGTTGATTGGAGCACCACATCGCCCGTTAAATGGCCATAGGTATCATTGATCTTCTTGAAAAAGTCGATGTCGGCCATGATAACGCCAACGCATTTTTCTTCCCGCTCCGCCCTGGACAATTCCTGTGACAGCAGGCGAAGGATTTCCTCATGGTTCCACAGTCCGGAGAGTGAGTCGTGGGAGGCTTTTGTCCGAAAGGTATCACGGGCCGCAAGCAACTCATTCTGCAACTCGATGATGCGCCTTCCGGCCCGCAAGCGCAGCCGCAATTCATTATGCTTGAATGGCTTGGTAATGTAGTCGTCCGCGCCGGCTTCCATGCCGATTACAAGGTCCTCGTCACCCTGCTGGGAAGTCAAGAGAATAATGTAGGTATAGGAGTCAGTCGTTTTTTCCCTGACCTTCCGGCACACTTCCACTCCCTCCATGCCCGGCATAATCCAGTCGAGCAAGGCAAGTCTCGGAGGGTCTTCGGATTGCAGAATCTGCAACGCTGCGGCGCCGTCCTCCGCAACTTCGACATCGTATCCCCACTTGACCAGTATATCCTCCAGGAGGCGCCGAAAGCTCGGTTCATCTTCCGCTATCAATATACGCATAGTGAATCCCCTTCATTCAGGTAATGAACAACCCGGCCATCAGCCGAATCGGTAAATGCATTTCCCCTTTTCATAGAGCTCGACAGGACCGTCTTCGGATACCTTTATAACCTTGCCGTACAAGGATGCAGCGGTTGCCGCCGTTGTCCTTCCCCCCCCCGTCACCAGACCGGGAGTCGTGCAGGTATTGATGATAATCCCGGCATCGACAAGCTCTCCGTCCTTATTGAACATCGTCAATCCATCCGAAGACACGATGCTGATCAGTTCCCCTGAATGTTTCAGGTCGGAGATTGTCTTACCCTTGAAAACACTGATGATCGATTGACTGAGCAGATCCTTGCCGCTGGCCGTCCCCTTCTGAAAATCTCCTGAAGCCAGTATGTTCTTGTCGGCAATGAGGATAATCGCACCGAATCTGAGCTTTGACAGGGAATACGCGGTAGCGATCAAAGCTTTTATTTCCTTTGCCTTCAGATGTTCCGACAGAAAACTCCGGAAAATGTCCGGGTCGTACAGGCTCCAGTTCCCCTTTATCCAGACGAATATGTTGTCCGGGAGCGTAATTACTTCCAATTCTGAGGCAGGGGTGACACTCACGGCAAATGACCCCTCTCCGGCCTTATCAAGCAGGGACAAAGGGACGCGCAAGCTGAGACGGTCAATGGCATCCCTGTTAGTATAGTTCAGGAACTTTACCATACCGGTAGTCTTCAGATTGATGTTGCACGCATAATAGGTTCCCAGACCGTTCACGATCCGATACGCAAACGGGCTTTTGAAGAAATTGACGGAGACGCCTATGCCTGGATCGAAGTCATGTCTGAGGCAGTCCGACATGCTGCATGCCACATTGAACTCCTCGATGTCAGTACGGTACACGATGAACCCGCTGGTGGCGGGTTTTCCTTCATACTTCTGAAAGGAAAGATTCTTCAGTATCTGTATTAGTTTCTGTATTGACCAGAAGGCACGGTACCGGTTAAATTGCAGGCAACGGGCTATAGAAACATCCAGGAGTGAAGAGAGCAAGGCCGTTCGGAAATAGGCGATATCGCCGCCTCTTTTTCTATTTGCAAAAAAGATGTGAAAGGCATCTGCTATCTCATCAGCCATCTTCCTTTCAGTAGCTGTAAATGGCAAGCCGGCTCTCTTGAGGATGAAGAGATACATGCCCAGTTCAGAATTTATTCTCTTGACCAGAGCGTTATCGCTCTGTTCGACATCGTGAGTGGTTGCGTCTCCCCTGACAAGGCTAAAGTCTGCCCCGCCGAAAAAATCCTCCACGATCTTACTTGCTGATTCGAAGGCCCTTACTGGCATCGGTTTGCCTCCCGGATTACTACCGTTTATGTATCGGACAGCGATTTGGGAAGCAAGGTGCACCAATACTTATACCAAGTTGCATTCAAGTTGACATTTTGAAGACCTTTGAGGTTTTGAAAACCTCAAAGGTCTGGCCTGAAATATGTGCCATCTTGAATGCAAAAGCGAATTACAGGGTGAAGTAAAAGGTCGCCCCTTTGCCCGGTTCCCCCTCTGCCCATATTTTGCCCCCGTGGCGCCGGATGATCCGCTCCACCGTGGCCAGGCCGATACCCGGTCCCTCTAATTCCTCCGTGCCGGGCAATTTCTGGAATGGCTTGAACAGTTTGTCCGAAAGGGTCATGTCGATGCCTATGCCGTTGTCACGCACAAAATAGGCCGGCTTCCCGTCAACTTCCGTAACCCCGAATTCGATAAGCGCCTCTTCGCGCGTGCCGGTATGTTTCCAGGCGTTATCAAGGAGGTTGTCCAGAACCGCTTTCAGCAGGTTTCCGTCCCCGTTGGCCTTAATCCCGTCGGTGATTTTCAGATTGACCCGGCGTTCGGGTTTCGCCATCCTGAGATTTTCTGCCGTCTTGCCGGCCATTTCGCTCAGGTTGATGGTTTCCCGATGGAGTTCATCCCTGGTCGGCCTGAAAAAATCGTGCATGATTGCGATGAGCTGTCCCAGTTTCTTGGTTTTTTCGTATATTTGATGCGTATACGATCTGCACGGATCATCTTGATTTTTGGAATATATATCCTGGATTGATTTGGCATTTTCACCGATTGACAGTAAGGATTTGAGCAGATCGTTTGCAACGGTGTAACTGAACGACTCCAGGTCCCTGTTGGCGGCTTCCAGGTCGAGAGCGCGGACGGCAAGTTCGTTCTGCAGCTCAACTATTCGCCTTCCGGCATTGAGGCGAACCCTCAACTCGTTGACCTTGAGCGGTTTGGCAAGGTAGTCGTCCGCTCCGGCCTCCATGCCGGTGACGAGGTCTTCGTCTTGTTGCTGCGATGTAAGGAGGATGATGTAGGTGTAGGGTTCCGGCAGCTCTTTCCTGACCTTCCGGCATAATTCAACACCATTGATTCCCGGCATCATCCAGTCAAGAATAACGAGCCGGGGCGCGTCTTTGCTTTTTAGAGCCTGCCAGGCTTCGTTTCCGTCACGGGTAACCACCACCTCGTATCCCCACTTGACCAGGATCTCTTCCAGTATCTGCCGAAAAACGGGGTCGTCTTCTGCTATCAGTATTCTCATGGTTTTCCTCCTGCGACGGACGCACCGCAATGCGTCGCCGGTCACGCATATTTGCCGGGATTCAGCCCCTCTTTCCAATCATGGCACGGATTGTCTCAAGACACTTATTGAAGTCTATCGGCTTGGTGATATAGGCATCCATACCTGTGGCGAGACATTCCTTTTCATCCTTTTCAAGAGCGTAGGCTGTGACGGCGATAATGGGGGTATGTCCGCCGCGCGCCCGTTCCTTCTCCCTGATCGCGCCGGTTGCCTCGAAACCGTTCATGCGCGGCATCTGCACGTCCATCAGCACGAGTTCATAGTCCCCTTTTTCCCACATCTCCACCCCAATCAGGCCATCCTCAGCGGCGTCAACCTCGAAATCGGCCCGCTGGAGCATGATTGAAAAGATTTCCCTCATGACGGCGTCGTCTTCAACGACAAGAATCCGCATTCTTTTTCTCCTTGGGGTTGGTATCGATCGTTTCAGAATATGTTGAGGCCCCCATCTCCCCGAACGGCACGGTGAATTTGAAACAGCACCCCATGCCCTCATTGCAG
Organism: Geobacter sp.; assembly: GCA_003151775.1. Taxonomy (GTDB): domain Bacteria; phylum Desulfobacterota; class Desulfuromonadia; order Geobacterales; family Pseudopelobacteraceae; genus Oryzomonas. The sequence continues at coordinate 5,247 of PLYK01000134.1, forward strand.
TCGAAGATGATCGTGCCCCCCATCCGTTCCACGATCTCCTTGCTGATAACCAGTCCGAGTCCGGTGCCGCCGTATCTGCGGGAGTGGGATTCGTCCACCTGGCTGAAGGGAAGAAAGAGCAGGGGAATCTTGTCACGAGGGATACCGATGCCGGTGTCCGTGACCGTGAAGGTGATCGCCCTGTTTCCGGAAGGGGCGGCGCCCGATGCCTCCACCTTCAGTTCCACCATACCTTGCTCGGTAAATTTAATGGCGTTGGCCATAAGATTGGTGAGGACCTGCCTGAGCCGCAATTGGTCTCCCACCACGGTTTCCGGAACATTGTCTGCCATCGAGAGGACGAGATTGACTTTTTTGCGCCGCGCCTCGGCAATAAAGATGTCCGCCACGCCGGCCACGCACTCGCGCAGGGGAAACGGTTTTTCCTCTATTGAGAGTGCTCCCCCCTCGATCCTGGTTATTTCGAGAATGTTGTTGAGAATCCCGACGAGGGCCGCGGCCGAATGATGGGCTGTCTGGATGAAGCCCCGCTGTTGTGCATCGAGCCGGCCGCCGAGGGCTATTTCGAGCATGCCGAGAACGCCTGACATGGGGGTGCGCAGCTCGTGGCTCATGTTGGCGAGGAACTGGCTCTTGGCCCGGTTGGCCGCCTCTGCCGCCTCTTTTGCCTTCCTCATCTCCTCTTCCGCTTCCCTGACCACCCGCACATGTTGGATGATGAGCCGATAGAGGAGAAGTGCAGTCAAGGCAACGAATAAATTGCCTTTAACCACGGAAAGACGGGTCAATGTCGCCATGTCTCGTGCAAACAGGCCTAATGCGTTATCTGAAAGATAAATCCAGAGAGTGCTGAAAACGGCGTATATGGCCACGATCCGCACGACTTTTATGCGATCCGATTTGTTTACTTTATATGTCATGTAATCTCCGGATCACCGCGTCGAGGCTTGTTTGATGATTCTGAATCACCTGATTGCAAAGTGAAGTAGAAGATCGCCCCCTTGCCTTGTTCCCCTTCAGCCCATATCCTGCCGCCATGACGCCGGATGATTCTTTCCACCGTGGCCAGGCCGATACCGAAACCCCTGCATTCTTCGGTGCCGGGGAGGCGCTGGAAGGGGACAAAGAGCTTGTCCGAGGATGCCGCGTCAAAACCAGTACCGTTGTCCCGGACGAAATAAGCCGGCGCCCCTTCGAGCTCCATTGCGCCGAATTCGATGACCGCCTTCTCCCGCTTGCCGGTATACTTCCAGGCGTTGCCGATAAGGTTGTCCAGGACTACCCGCAAAAGGGCAGCGTCGGCATTGGCCGTAATCCCGCCGGCGCTCCGGAAATCAACCTGCCGCTTAGGCTCGGTCAGTTTCAGCATTGTGACCGCCTCATGCGCCAGTGCGCTCAGATCGATCTTATCCGGTTTTATTTCGGAATGCGCCAGCCGGGAAAATCGGAGCAGCGCCTCGATCAGCCGGTTCATGCGCATGGCGCCCTCATATATTTCCTGAAGGTAATGCCGGCACTGCTCATCGAGTTTGTCGCCGCACTGCTCCTTGATAACCTGGCAATAGCTGCTGACAACGTTCAATGGCTGGCGCAGATCGTGCGCTACAGTGTAGTTGAAGGTCTCCAGCTCCCGATTGGCGTCTTCCAGTTCAACGGCCCTGGCCTTCAGGTCGGCATTCAGCCGTTTGATCTCATCCTCCGCCATCTTCCGTTCCGTGATGTCCCTGGCCATATGAACTGTGCCGATCATCTTCCCGTCCGGGCCCAGTAGCGGGGTTGTGCTGACAAGGAAGTCCCCTCCCAGATGGACATCACGCACTTCCGCCTCGTGTTTCCGGCCGTCTTTCATCGTTTTGGCGTGCGGACAGAACCCGGGCGGCAGCCCAGTCCCGTGAACGACATTATGACAGAAGAGCCCGGCGCATTCTCCCGGCTTTCGGCCGAGACGTTCCGCCATTGCCCTGTTCATGCGCACGATCCGGCACTGCTTATCCAGGATGGCGATGAGTTCCGGAACGCTGTCAAAGGTGCGCTCCCATTCTTCCTTGGCTCGGACCAAGGCTTCCTCCGCGCGCTTGCGTTCGGTGATATCAAAAAAGGTAAGGACCGCACCGGCTATTTTCTCGTCGATGTAAAACGGCCTGCTGGTATATTGGACCGGAAAAGCCGTTCCGTCCTTCATTAGGAATGTTTCTTCTCCCGAATGTACCTCTCCGACCTTATATGCCGCATATATCGGGCATCTCTCCACTGAATACGGGGAGCCGTCCGGCAGGTCATAATGCCAGGTCGAATGGCTTTGCTTCCCGACAAGTTCGTGTACCTCGTATCCCAGCATTGCGGCGGCGGCGGCGTTGACGAACGTTTGGTTTCCTTCCAGGTCCAATCCGACAATCCCTTCCCCGGCAGACGCAAGGATAAGCTTGTTTAGCATGCTGGTTTTCTTAAGATCATCCTCCAGGCGCCTGCGCTCGGTAATGTCCTGGCAGACGAGCAGAACGTTGAGGTCGCCGTTCAGGTCATACACCGCCTGCGCGGTTTCCTCCACCCAGAGCAGACACCTGTCTTTTTTGATCTTGCGGGACTGCCAGCTATATACCTGACGGGGGGTTTGCAAGCACATCCGCAACTGTTTGGCCACAGTAGTGCGGTCGTCTTCATGGAATATCTCCAGAAACGAGCGCCCTTCGAGCTCTTCAACCAGGTATCCCAGCACGCTGGCGCAGATGGGATTGACCGAAAGCATCTTCAACCCCGCATCGAGGGTTACGATCATGGACGGGTTGTCGCGAAACGAGGCCCGGAAGCGTTCTTCGCTGATGCGCAGTGTCTCGGTGTCGCGTTTCCGCTGGATGGCATACCGGATCGAGCGTTTCAGCAGCCTGCCGTTGAGCTCACATTTGAGTAAATAGTCTTGAATGTCCATCTGTAATGATTTTATCGCTGTGTATTCATCATCCAGGACAGTCAGCACGACAATGGGTATTCGTTTCGTCAGTTTCCGCACCGCCAGTGCGGTCTCCAGTCCTTGGCTGTCCGGGAGCCCTAGGTCGACAAGGACGCAATCGAAGTTTCGTCTTTGAAGAAGGTTTAGCCCCTCCGCCAAATTCCGGACATGCTGCACGGAAAACTCCGGCTGCTGAGCTTTTGACAGCATTTCTTTTATGTTGTCGGCTTCCGAAAGGTTGTCCTCGATCAGCAGGATTGTTATCTGTTCGTTTCCCATGTCATGACCTCGGCACTTTGGCGATTACCAACCAGCAGTTTTCGATGCGCATGACCTTCTCGTAAAAAGCGGATTTTGTCGGCATGCTTCATGGCAAGTTAAAACCTCGCACGTGTGCATTGTCGCCTGTTCATCTGAGCCTCTTGCAAAAGTCCCCACCCCCTTGCGAGGGAGGGTTAGGGTGGGGGGGAAGCTGCCATGAAATCAGCATGTTGCAACTTCACCCGCCCCCCACCCCCCTCCCGCTTGCGCGCCGAAGCGCTTTAGCGCGCAGGCCCGTCAGGGGAGGGGGAGTCTATTTGTAAAACTTTTGCAAGAGTCTCATCTGTCTCAGGGATTAATAACTTCCTGAAGAGTGAGCATGTGACGATGGTGCTGGATATATCACTGGTTATAGGAGTGTACCACGCGGGGGGGGGGAGGCAACCGGATGGCCAAAATAGATATGTGTCAACGACATATTGCGTTTTAGGTAATTAATTTCAAAGGCAAGCAAAAACCGCATATCAACGACCAGGCACACGGGAATTCTCCCTGACGGATTGATAGTTGCCTGAATCCGTGATACCTTCACAGATTCAGGTAATAGTTAAAATTTTGCAACATGCTGTAAAATCAGCAATGTCCGGTTAGGAAATTGCGTTCGACTGAAACATGTTCTAAAGTCCCCCCTCCCCATGCGGGAGGGGGTTAGGGGGAGGGGGAAATTGCCACATGTGACTCAAGTTGGCAGCTTCACCCACCCCCCAGCCCCNNAAATACCAAACCGGACAACGCTGGGCGGAGGTGGAACTATTGCGAATGTCTGATACACTTGCAACATGCCGAACTGATGAGCGTCGATATTCAGCTAACGATCAAGTCCCCCTTTAACAAGGGGGATTTGCCTCTTGGTGAAGACTACTACCCCCGGCCCCTCCTAAACTAGGANNCCAACGAAGATAGCGCCTTGATTTGAAATTGGTATATGACATACTGATTGATGACATCGTCTGAGGAGGCAATCATGAGAAGAGCGCTCTTCGTAGTACTGGTTCTGTTCGTGGGGGTGGGCTTTGCCTGGGCAAGCGGGACAAAAAAGAGGAAACTCCCCCCCAATGAATTCGGAAGCGTGACCATCAACAACTACTCTCAGCAATCGGGGATGCCCCCGGTGGTGTTCGACCATTGGGTGCATCGCCAACACTTCACCTGCCGGATCTGCCACGTCGATATCGGGTTCGGGATGACCGCCGGCGCAACCAAGGTTCGCGCTGTTGACAACATGAAGGGATACTACTGCGGGACCTGCCACAATGGCAGGATGAACGTGAATAATAAGAAGGTCTTTGAGGCATGCGCCAAAGAATTCAGCAAGGAAGAGTATAATCGTTGCGTGAAATGTCATGCCCTGGAACGTGATACGGCCAAGGAAGAAGAGTTCTACCGGTTTGCGGACAATATGCCGAAGGAACGGTTAGGCAACGGGATAAACTGGGAAAAGGCCGAGGAAGAAGGGTTGATCAAGCCGCTTGACCAACTGGAAGGGGTTTCGATCATGAAGGCAAAGCTCAAGGTTCAACAGGATTTTTCTCTCAAGGCGAAGGTCGAAGGGATGCCCGATATCATCTTCTCCCACAAAAAGCACACGGTCTGGAACGGTTGTGAGCTGTGCCACCCCGAGATCTTCATAGGTATCAAAATGGGGACCACGAAATACTCCATGGTGGAACTTTTTGACGGCAAGTATTGCGGCGTCTGTCACGACAAGGTGGCATTCCCTCAGACCGACTGCCAGCGCTGCCACACAAAACCGGTATAAACTAACGGAGGTGACCTGATGCGTACAAAAGCGCTGGCACGCATGGTTCTGGCGTCATGCCTCGTCCTGTCCGTTTGCCTGTCAAAGGCGTATTGCGATGAAGCGTGGCGAGCGGAATTCGATGACGCATGTGCAAAGACCATGGACGCCATGGCGCTTTCCATGGATGAGCTGAAGGCCCTGATCGGTAAGTGCGAACGGTTGCAGAAGATTGTCGAGCAACAGGACGAAACCGTCCGGAAGGTGTACCTGAAAAGGCTCCAGATGTGCAAAAATCTCTATGCCTACGTCCTTGAGGCCAAAAGCGGTGAAAAACCACGGGAATAAGTCCCTAAGCTGGTGTTGCGCCGGTAAACCCTGATGATGAGGTGCGAGTGAAAAAAAGGATAGGTGCAACGCTGCTTCTTACCGCCGTGGCATTGCTGTCGTGTCTGGGTGGCGGCCTGGCGATGGATCGAACCGAGTTGGGCAATGTGATCAAGGCCATCCCGCCCAACGGGCCGTTATGGAAGTACGGCACCCTTATCATGCGCCGCCGGACCAAAAAGGCCGGGATGGCTCCGGTTGTGTTTGCCCACTGGAGCCACCGGGCGCGCTACACATGCCGTGTCTGCCACCTTGACCTTGGGTTCAGCATGCGTGCGGGGGATACGGGCATTACCCGTGCACAATACACGGCGGGAAAATACTGTGGAGCCTGCCATGATGAAGTAACGGCCTTCGGGGTGCAAGGCGGGGAGCCTTCCCAGTGCGCCCGGTGCCACATGAAAGATACGCGGGCATTGGAGTTCTCCTTTGAAACCTTTGCCGCTACACTGCCCATGTCCGGCTTCGGAAACGGCATTGATTGGGCTTTGGCACTCAAGAGCGGAAGGATCAGCCCGAAGAATACCCTCTCCGTCGCCGCTCCCCCCATGCCTCTTCCGGAAAAATTGCGTCTGCCGATGAAACTCGGCACGCCTGCTCCCCGAAGCGACGTGACCTTCTCCCATGAAGACCATTTCAGAGAGCTTGACTGTTCAAGTTGTCACCCGGATATTTTCAACATAAAAAAGAAGGGTACCGTCGATTTTTCAATGGACAGGAACATCTTTGGCGATTATTGCGGTGTCTGCCATATGCGGGTTGCCTTTCCCATGAATGACTGCAAGCGCTGCCACCCCAGCATGAGCGGTTTTTCCGGATTCTAGCCGGACCATAAGACGTTCAGGATGGATTTAAGCTGTTTGACACACAATATACTGAAAAAGTTTACACTCGCATTTTAACATCTCCGTGCTATAGTACGGACACTGGCCCATGGCATGTGAACCTGCTTCGATAGCAAACTACGATTTCATGAACTCTTTCAGATAACAAAGGTTCTTGTGATGTCATCAACACCCCGCTGTACAGGCAACGCGATAGCCGGTGTCGTGCTCTGGCTGGCGCTTCTGGCAGGCCTGACCCTTTCCGTTCTTTCCGGCCTCAAAATATGCACGTCCCTGTGCAGCGAAACCGCGAAATATTCGATCTTCGGCATGGATTTCGGCTGGTTCGGCTGCGCCTTCTTCGGACTTTTGATCCTTTTGTCGGTTGTGCGCGAACGCATCCCGTTTGCCGGGGCTCTTCTGCTCTATGGGGTCAGCGCGGCGCTAGGCGCCGAACTGCGGCTGATCTGGATCCAGAAGTATGTTATCGGCAGTTGGTGCCCGGTCTGCCTCGGCATCGCGGCAATGGTCGCCACGGCATTTCTCTCGCTCTTATACCAATTGCCGGCTACACGAACGGCATCAGGAGGAACCATGAAAACAAGATTCGCCCATATCGCAGTGATGATCCTCGCACTTCTGGCCGGCCTCGGGGCTGCCCTGTCAGGCGTTCAGAAGGAGGCAGAGGCGGCAGGACCCGATATCTACCTCGGCAAGCGCCAGAGTGACACCACGGTGTACTTTGTCAGCGACTGGTTCTGTCCCGTCTGCCGCAAGGTGGAACCTGAAATAGAGAAGGTTTTCCCGGATATCTCCTCAACGGCGCGAGTAGCATTCGTCGATATGCCGATCCACACGGACACCTCCAACATTACCCCCTACAACCTGCAATTCATGATCTATAACAAGGATAAATACATGCGCCTGCGCCATGTACTGGACGAACTTTCCCACACCATGAACAACCCGGCCCCGGAGCAGGTCCAGGCGGCAGTGGCTCCCCTGGGCGTCACCCTTCGGCCGATCAACTTTGTGGAACTGATGAACGGCGTCAAGCTCTTTGATTCCCTCTTTCGGGGCTTTGGCGTCAAAGCCACCCCCACGGTGGTGATTGACAACCCCAAGACCAAAAAGCGGAAGCTCCTGGTCGGCAGCCGCGAGATCAGCAGAAACGCCATTAAAGAGGCCATAGCAGAGGTCGAAAAATAAACGGCTGACGGTGGCATTTCCTATGTGGGGAGGAGTCAGATGGAACGGAAGGATTTTGATGCTGTTGCCTCGACCTGGGATGAAGAACCGCGACGGGTACAGCTTGCAGCCGACATTGCGGCAGCCATAAAAGAATCGGTCCCGCTTTCAGCGGACTGGGACGGCATGGACTACGGTTGCGGCACCGGGCTTTTGACCCTCAATCTGGCGCCTGCCCTGCGAAGCATCGTCGGCATGGACAGTTCCCAGGGAATGGTGGACCGTCTGAACGCCAAATGCGCCGCAGCAAACATCCAAAACACGCGCGCTGTTTGTTGCAACCTGGAGCAGGGGGTGATGCCGGCAGGACCTTTTCACCTTGTCGTCAGCGCCATGACCTTGCACCATATCCCGGAGGCCGTCCCGCTCCTGACCTCGCTGCGCGGGCTGCTGCACCCCGGCGGCTGGATTGCCCTTGCCGACCTGGAAACCGAGGAAGGCAGCTTTCACGATGACCAGACCGGCGTATTCCATCATGGTTTCAGCCGGAAAGAGCTGGAGGTCTTTCTCGCCCGGGCAGGCTTCAACTCCATCGCTGTCCGGAGTGTGGCCGCCGTGCGCAAGCACGATCAGCTCTACCCAGTTCTGCTTGCCGTGGCTGCGCGTCCCTGAGCCGAGCCCGCTGTTCCCTTCCCGGTCCCGTTCTTTATAGGGAAATGATACATTTTGAGTAGTGCCCTATTGGGGGCTTTCGGCAAGCGCCTTTTCGACGAACTCCCTCACGTCCCGGTTCAACTCCCCGCGCGAGGCGCTGTCCAGGTACATCATATGCCCGGCACGGTAGTGGCGGGTTGAGATGTTTTTCTGAAGCTCGGGCGTCAGGCCTAAGTGGTTGAGCGTGTAGGTGCTGGAGAAGTGGGGGGTGGCCAGGTCGAAGAGCCCCATGGCCACAAAGAGCTTCATGTAGGGGTTCTTGGCAAAACTGTTGCGCAGGTTATCGCTTGTGTCGGCGTAGCTGTTCTTCGCCTCCCAGTCCCAGTGACCGATGCCGCCGCCCAGGACAAAATATTCCAGGTCGGATTTGTAGCCGAGTTCCGCGCGGATATAGTGGTTGAAAGCGTCGGTATAGGGCGGCCGGATGGTGGCGACGGTGGGATCAAACCCGTGATGGTTTGACGGCTCCAGGTCCGGGGCCGTGAAGCGGCTGTCCATGTAGCCGGCCATCTGCTGCCGGTCGCGGAGAAGCTCCCTGACAAAGCTCCTGCTGTCGATACGCAGGTTGTTGTTGGCGATGAAGGCCGCATCCAGCCCGGTGAATTCAGCCAGTTTGCCGGCGACCTCCCGGCGTTTCCCGGCCGGCAGGCTATCTCCCTTTACAAGGGCCGCCGTGTATTCCGTTGCAGCCCACGACTCCGCCTGGGCCAGCGTCTTGTCCAGGTCGGCCTGGTACTGGGGCGCCAGTTTGCGGTGATACCAGGCCGTTGCGGTATAACTTGGGAGGAACAGGGCATAGGGCAGGTCATTGCCATGGTCGAAGCTAATGGTCTGCATGTTCATGACGGAGGAGATCAGGACTATGCCGTTGAGCGCGATGCCGTGCTCAAGCAGATATTCGGACAGCCCTGCAGCGCGGAATGCCCCATAGCTTTCGCCCGCCAGGAACAGCGGTCCACCCCAGCCTTCGTAACGTCCCAGATAGAGCCTGATAAACCGGCCCATCGAGTCCACATCACCCTGGACAGTGGTGAATTTTTTTGTCAGATCCGCCTTGGTTGCCCGGCTGTAGCCGGTGCCGACCGGATCTATGAACACCAAGTCGGCCCACTTAAGCCAGGTTGTGTCGTTATCCTCAAGGCGAAACGGTGGCGCGGGCATCCTGCCGTCGGGCAGCATCCGCACGATGCGGGGACCGACGGCGCCGAGGTGCAGCCAGACCGCCGCCGCGCCGGGACCGCCGTTGAAGATGAACAAGAGCGGCCGTTTCACATCGCGGGAGGGGTTGGGAGCGGTGTAGGCGACAAAAAAGATTTGGGCCTCGGTTTCGCCGGCATCGTTTTGTATCGGCAGTTTTCCTGCGGTTACCGTATAGGCCAGTTCCCTCCCCTTCACGGTGATGGTGTGGCGGGTAACGACCGGCGTTTCCGCGGCCGCGGCCGAATCCTTTTTATCCTTTTCCGCACCTTTTTCGTCGTCACGGGGCGGCTGGGCGACGCTTGCCGTGGTTTCCGCCCCGGACAGGCATGGATGATGGAATTCACCGGCCAGCAATAAAACCGTCAAAAGCAGGGATATGAACAAGGGACGTCACCTCCGGGGTCAGGCGCTTGGACAACAATGCATAAGAGAGTATACTTCAATCCCACCTGCTGTCCACAACCATCACACCGGTTCGTGACGGAGAACAGGGCCGGCCAGGCGTCCGGCCGGCTGAAGCGAAGCGTGCCTCAGGCGGCGGAGCAGAGCAGGGAACACCCCTCGTTCAGGTAGTCGGACGCATGGACCTGATCGACAACCCAATAGAGGTTATCCCGTCCCAGCAGGATGGCAACCGGCTCTTTAAGGCCGATGGCATACATCTGTGCCACTGAATAAAATGGGAATTTGGCGTACACGGTTTTCTCCCCTTGTCTGTTACGGGTTTTGAGTTGGATGCTGCATATGTAAGGACTGCATAAGGCATCCCAGAAGTTTGCAGTTATAAAAACACAGCAATGTCCGGTTAAGTTTTTGCAGCAACTCAAAATCTCCCTCATCCGCCCCTTCGGGGCACCTTCTCCCATAGGGAGAAGGGATAATAATCAACCCCTCTCCTTCCGGGAGAGGGTGGCCGAAGGCCGG
>PLYK01000101.1 GCA_003151775.1 Geobacter sp.
TCGATCACGACGTTGCGGCCCTTGGGGCCGAGGGTTACCTTGACTGCGTCAGCCAGGGTGTTGACACCTTTCAGGATGGCGTTGCGGCCGTCCTGGTCGAATTTGATGATCTTTGCAGCCATGCGTTATTCCTCCATGTAGTTATTTGGTTTTTGAATTATGGCGAAGCCGCCTATTCTACGACAGCCAGGATGTCATCTTCCCGCATAATCAGATACTCTTCACCGTCCACCTTGATCTCGGTGCCCGAATACTTGCCGAACAGCACCTTGTCGCCCACCTTCACGTCCAGAGGCAGCACCTTGCCTTCTTCGGTCTTCTTGCCGTTGCCGGCGGCCACGATTTCGCCGCGCTGCGGTTTTTCCTTGGCGGTTTCGGGGATGAAGAGTCCCCCTGCCGTCTTGGTTTCCTCTTCGACCCTCTTGACGAGGATACGGTCCTGAAGTGGTCTCAAATTCATGTTGTCCTTCTCCTTTCTATTACCGGTTGGTGGTGTAAAGTCACAGACGAGATTAGCACTCACGTCCATTGAGTGCTAACGGAAGGAATATAATCAACAGGGGGGTAAAAATCAAGGGGTGTGATAATTTTTTTCCAAACAGCCTGTCATGTTGCCGGAAGATCGTGACGGCCGTTGAACGGATGCAGAATAAATATCCTAACAAATACAGCTAAGTATAGGAATATACCGGCAGGGTAATTTGTTGTTGTCACTTTCCGTTTTGACAATCGGCCTGTGGTCTGGTACAAAACTCGCAACTATTTATCAACCGGTCTGGTGCCGCGCTGCAGATCAGCGCGGTTAAAAGGGAAGAGGGTGCAACTCCCTCGCTGTCCCGCAACTGTAAGGGGGGACCGACGCCGCATCATGCCACTGGGGAAACTTGGGAAGGCGCGGCAGAGGAACGATCCCCAAGCCAGGAAACCTGCCATTCCGATGCCTTTGGGACCTCCGTGGAACGAGGGGCTTAAAGCCGGATAGCATCTTCATCCAGGTATTTTCGAGCCCCTGCCCATGGCGTTATTTGGCAGGGGCTTTTTTCGTCGGAGGGGCGTATGGCCACAACGATCTTCATTACCGGCGGGGCGCGAAGCGGCAAAAGCCGTTTCGCCGAGGAGTTGGCCCATCGATTCGGGGCACCGCTCGGCTACCTGGCAACGGCGCGGGCGCTGGATGACGAGATGGCGGAGCGGATAAATAAGCACCGCCTGCGCCGCGGCGACGCATGGCAGACCATGGAGGAGTCCCTGCATCTGCCCCAGGCCCTTGCCGGTTGCGACGGCGCCTGCAAGGCGGTGCTGGTGGACTGCCTCACCCTCTGGCTGTCCAACCTGCTCATTCACTACGAAGAGCGGCAAGAGGATGCCGAGGCGCACATCATGGAGGATGTGCAGCGACTGGCGGCCACCCTAGCCGGGATGCGGACCCCGGTCATTGTGGTTTCCAACGAGGTGGGCCAGGGCATCGTGCCGGAAAACCGGCTGGCGCGGCGCTTCCGCGACATCGCCGGCCAGGCCAACCAACTCCTGGCGGCCATGGCGGACGAGGTACATATAGTCATCAGCGGGATACCGCTCAGGTTGAAATAGGTTTTACAAAAAGGAGAGACCATCGATGGACATCATAAAGGCCACGCTGGAACGCATCAAACCGGTCAGTTCCGAGATGCTGCGCCAGGCCCAGGCCAGACTGGACAACAAAACCAAGCCGCTCGGCTCCCTGGGGAGGCTGGAGGAGTTCGGGCGCCGTATCGCCGCCATCAGCGGCACGTTTTGCCCTGACACCGCGAAAAAGGTCATCTTTACCTTTGCCGGCGACCATGGGGTGACCGACGAGGGGGTCTCGGCCTTCCCCAAGGAGGTCACGCCCCAGATGGTGCTCAACATGCTGGCCGGCGGGGCCGGCGTCAACGTGCTGGCCCGCCATGCCGGGGTCGAGGTTCGGGTGGTGGACGTGGGGGTTGATTATGATTTCAACGGCGCAGAAGGCCTGATCCGGCGGAAGGTGGCCCGCGGCACCCGAAACCTCGCCAAGGGGCCGGCCATGACCCGTGACGAGACCCTGGCCGCCCTGAAGGTCGGCATCGATCTGGCCGACCAGTGCAAGGTAGAAGGGGTGGCCCTGGCGGGAACAGGCGAAATGGGCATCGGCAACACCACCCCTTCGTCGGCCATCATTGCCGCCATCTCCGGCATCTCGGCCAGGGAGCTGACCCACCGCGGCACCGGTATCAACGACATCGCCCTGGAGAACAAGATCCGGGTCATCGAACAGGGGCTGGCCCTCAACCGCCCCGACCCGAAGGACCCGCTGGATGTGCTGACCAAGGTGGGCGGGCTGGAGATCGCCGCCATTGCCGGCCTGGTGCTGGGATGCGCAGCCAACGCTATCCCGGTGGTGATCGACGGCTTCATCTCCTCCGCCGGCGCCCTGATCGCCTCGGAACTGCACCCCCATGTGCGCGACTACGTCTTTGCCGCCCATGAATCGGTGGAGATCGGCCACCGGTTCATGCTGGAGCGGATCGGCGCCGAACCGATCCTGGATCTGAACCTGCGCCTGGGGGAAGGAACCGGCGCAGTACTGGCCATGAGCCTGATCGAAGCCGGGGTGAAAATCCTGAAGGAGATGGCGACCTTTGAACAGGCCGGTGTATCGAAAGGCTGATGTATCCTTCACTCGGAGAACGAACCGCACGGGACAGCCGATGCTGACCTCGCCCCCCCAATGCCCGGCAGTCCTCCTGGAGTCGTTCGCCAGTTCGGGGTTCCCCCGCTCCTTCCGTTTTGACGGCCTGAATGCGGTGGTGATTGCCCGCACACCGGTCGAGGTCGTCCCGGCCCTGTGGGAGGTGGAACAGGCCGTGGAACTGGGCAGGCACGCGGCCGGTTTCGTGAGTTACGAGGCCGCATCCGGCCTCAATCCCGACCTGCCTGCCGCCGGGTCGGGCGACCTGCCGCTGATCTGGTTCGGCATCTTCAACGAACGACATGAGTGCAGGCCCGGTACAGAACCGGCGGAAAACGGCGACTGCCGCATCTCGCCACCCGAAACCGCTATCGGCCAAGCTTCCTACAGCGCTGCGATAGAAACCATTCGTGCTGCCATCGCCAGGGGTGAGACCTATCAGGTCAACTTTACCACCCGCCAGCGATTCGGTTTCAGCGGCGCCCCCTTCGCCCTCTACCGCCGCATGTGCCGTAACCAGCAGGCCCCCTTCTGCGCCTGGATCGACACCGGCAGCCACCGGATTCTCTCCGCCTCGCCGGAGCTGTTCTTCAGCCTGAAGGACGGCCTGCTGGCCATGCGCCCCATGAAGGGGACCGCACCGCGGGCAGCGCTCCGAGCCTCCGACCTGGCAGAGCGGGAGCGGTTGGCCGCAAGCCCCAAGGAGCGGGCCGAGAACCTGATGATCGT
>PLYK01000055.1 GCA_003151775.1 Geobacter sp.
ATCCGGTTCTTCTATGAATGCTTCCAAATGCGAGGCAGCTATTTCCTTGCCATTCCTACTCTCTGCTGCAATATCCTCTTGGTCCATGACATGATCTTCCTTGTTCGGAATGATTACAAAACACTACAAGCTGCGTGCCAATACATCCTAAGACGGCTTCAGAGTTAAAATGTTTATAAATATCAAATGGTTGAAATTTTTTATCTTGCAGGAAGGGTCTTAGGGAACAAGGAAGAGGTGTGTCATAAAACACAAGTGTTTCATGCGTGTGGCACACAAGTGTTCCAAGATGCAACTGAATACTACCACCCCCGGCACCTCCTAAACTAGGAGGGGAGGAAAAACGCCCAGTTCTTCCCCCCTTGATAAGGAGGGGCCAGGGGGTGGTTGAGAATTTTTTTGCGAAAGGGTTGAAGGGGAGAACCGGCAAAGGCCCCGACACTAGGATAGATCGTCACGAAGCATGCGATAGAGGGTAGAACGGCTTAATCCAAGCAGGCGGGCTGCCTTGGCCTTATTTCCGCCGGCCTTCTCAAGAGCCCCGTCAAGGCTCAATTTATTCTGAACTACGGGAGGGCGAACTCCATCAGTTCGATCTTGAAGGATTGAAACCGTCAAATCATGGGGCAGATCTTTTTCGGATATGATTGTGGAGGAAGAGAATACCGTTGCATATTCGATAATGTGTTCCAACTCACGCACGTTACCCGGCCAGGAATAACGCATCAACAACTCCATCGCCTCATGGGATACCGTCCACATTGGCCTGTTAAACTTCAGGCTGAACTTATTAAGAAAATGTTCGACCAACAGTGGGATGTCATCCTTTCGATCTCTCAGCGGAGGTATGACAAGACGAATTACGTTTAACCGGTAGTAGAGATCCTGCCGGAATGTACCCATCCGTACCTTTTCAGCCAAGTCCTGATTGGTTGCAGCTATGACGCGGACATCGACCCTGATTGGGTTTGCATCGCCGACCCTTTCAAATTCATGTTCCTGAAGCACTCGTAACAATCTCATTTGCATGGCAAGAGAGATGTCGCCAATCTCGTCAAGGAGGATCGTTCCCCCATCCGCTTTTTGAAACCGTCCGGTCTTATCAGCTATCGCGCCGGTAAACGCGCCACGCACATGGCCAAAAAGTTCGCTCTCCAGAAGGTGTTCCGACAAAGCGAGACAGTTCACCTTTACAAATGGCCTCTTTCGTCTGACACCTTGGTGATGCAGGGCCGCCGCCACCATTTCCTTGCCGGTGCCGCTTTCGCCATTTATGAGAACCGTTGTCTGGACATTGGCGAGAGCATCGATAAGGGAAAACATTCGCTGCATCGAGCTATCCTTGCCAACTATTCCGGCATATTCATTTTTCCGGGATATTTGCTTTTCGAGAAAATCCAGTTGTGTGTCATCTCGTATGAAAGCCGCGGCGCCGCTTACGATCCCATCCTTATCGACAACAGTGGTAGCATTGAAGCTTAGAACCCGTTTTGATCCATCAAGCTTGCAGCATTCAAAGCGACGAAGATGGCACGGGGCGCCGCTTTTGAGCACTTCAATCAATTTTTGCCTGCAGATTCCTTTGCACCCGGTTTGGATCGAAAGAATGGAGGTGTTGATGTGCTCGGCTGTGTATCCACAAGACATGAAGGCTGATTCATTGGCTTGTATCAGCCTGTTTTCGTTGTCAATGAGGATTATGGCTTCAGTGGCGCAGCGGAATATCGCATCCAGATGCGCCTGCTTGCGCCTGTTTTCTTCGATAAGAGCCTTGCTTCTCAAGGCGCGCTTTGCCGTACTGATAACCTGATGAAGATAAAGAGGTTTCATGAGGTAGTCAAAGGCGCCGAGCCGCAACGCCTCTGTGGCCGTTTCCAAATCAGGTTGTCCGGTAATCATGACAATGTGGGCCTGTTCATCATGATCCCGTAAATGGCGCAGGATCTGCAAACCATTTACGCCGCCGAGGTGGATATCGAGAAGGACAAGATCGTATTCTCCTGTTTGTATAAAGGATTCTACTTCCAGAGAGTTCGATGCGCAATCAACGTCAAAGCCCTCTAGGGACAGGATTTCCTTGAGAAGTCGTTGAATTGATTGTTCGTCGTCAACAATCAGTGCGCGTGGATTCATAAAACCGGTTCCCCATGCTGTCTTGGATTCTGTCGGATTTGACGTCATGATGTAAGCAATTCAGAGCCGGCGCCTCTGCCAACCCAAACTCAAATCAGTGCTTGTATTTCTATCATCATCTGTTCATCACCGCAAAACATAAATTCTGAGTGATCGGTGTCAGCTCTCTTCATGCATGTCGTCCCAACGTAATCAGTATCTAGTTATACCAGGGGAATGTTGGAGTTAAATGGGTGCTGATGGCGTTGGGATAGTTTTTGTGACATTAATAAAACCAAAGGCTTACGGGTTGAACGCAGGGCCTGCAAACCTTATGGTTGCTGGAATAGACCTTGGCCTTGTAATGTAAAAATGCTGTGGTATAGCAGGAAGGTACATATTAAAGATTCAAATCGGAAAGGTCGACAAAGCCATGAGCAAAATGATTGGTATCCTGACATCCGGTGGCGACAGCCCGGGACTGAATGCAGCAATCAGGGGGGTCGGCAAGGCGCTCCTGGGACGTTACGGCATGAAGGTGATAGGTTTCCGTGACGGCTTTCGCGGCATGATGGAAAACAGGACACAACTATTGGATTCAGCGGCGCTCTCAGGTATTCTCACGTTGGGCGGCACTATTCTGGGCACGAGCCGTGACAAGCCCTACGCCATGCCCGTTGCCGGCAAGCTGATGGATATGACCGACGTCATTGTCGAGAATTACCGCAGGAGCCACTTGGACGCGTTAGTCTGCCTGGGCGGCGGCGGTACGCAAAAAAACGCCTATCATCTGATGAAGCAGGGCCTGAACGTGATTACCCTGCCTAAGACGATCGACAATGACGTGGTCATGACCGATGTATCCTTTGGGTACGATACCGCTCTCGGCATTGCCACGGAAGCGGTTGACCGTTTGCACAGCACTGCCCATAGCCATCATCGCATCCTCGTTTTGGAGCTGATGGGCAACAAGGCGGGCTGGCTGGCATTGGGGGCCGGCATTGCCGGTGGTGCCGATGTCATCTTGATTCCCGAGATACCGTATGATGTAAAGCAAGTCGCCGCGGCAATAATGCGCCGCAGTCACAGCGGACAGGGATTCAGCATTGTTGCCGTGGCCGAAGGCGCCTTTTCCCGCGAAGATGCCGCCAAACGGGCAGAAGGCGGCAACGACAAGGGCAAGGACAAGGGCGGCAAGAAGAAGGAGCAAAAACAGCAGGCCCAGGAAAGGGTTGCAGATAGCAAGCCGGGCAATAGCCTGCATCTGGCCCAACAACTCGAAGAACTGACCGGCCTGGAATCACGCCTCACGATTCTGGGGTACCTGCAGCGGGGGGGAACGCCTTCGGCGGGAGATCGTCTGTTGGCCACACGCCTGGGCACGGCCTGTGCCGACCTCATCAACAAAGGCGAATTCGGCGTTATGGTGGCTGCACGGGGCGATGGTTTCAAGCTGGTACCGCTTAAAGACGTCGTCGGCAAACGCAAAACAGTGCCGTTGGATCATGACTGGATCAAGAGTGCCCGCAGTGTGCATACCTGTTTTGGCGATTGAGAGATGAGGGATGAGAGTTTCAACTTTTCAGGCCGGGCTCCGATGCTGTTTCCGGAATATTTCTCTGCAGAAAAGAGATCCATGTATGCAGGAAGAACAAATCATTCGACTTTCTTTCTTCTTCGGGGTCCTGGCGTTTGTTGCCGTCTGGGAAGTAATCGCTCCCCGGCGAGCGCTGACCCACAGCAAAACACGGCGCTGGTTCACAAACCTTTCCCTGGTGGTGATCGATACCGCGGTGGTGCGTTTCTCTCTTCCCCTTCTCCCGGTCGGCATGGCGTACATGGCCCGGGAACAGGGCTGGGGAATTCTCAACATGGTCGTACTGCCGGCCTGGATCAAGGTCGTTCTGGCTGTCGTGGCCCTCGACCTTGTCATTTATATCCAGCATGTGCTGTTACATTTCCTCCCGATACTCTGGCGTCTCCACCGAATGCACCACACCGACCTTGATCTGGATGTAACCAGCGGCAATCGCTTTCATCCCATCGAGATCGTCATTTCCATCGGAATCAAACTGATGGCAGTGGCCCTCATCGGGCCGCCGGCGTTGGCGGTCGTTGTCTTTGAGGTGGTACTGAATGCAACTGCACAATTCAATCACGGCAACATCCGGCTTCCCGAAACAATAGACCGATGGCTCCGGTTGTTCGTGGTGACACCGGATATGCACCGGGTCCATCATTCGGTCGTTCCCCGCGAAACAAACAGTAACTTTGGCTTCAATCTGCCTTGGTGGGATCGCCTCTGCGGAACCTATCGCCCACAGCCTGAGTTGGGGCACACCGGGATGAACATTGGCCTTAAAGAGTTTCAAGACCCGGCGAAACTCAGTCTGCTCCGTTTGCTCATGCTGCCGTTTGTGGGTAGGACATAAAACCGGGAAGTGTTCCTAATATCCCCCATGGTAATTCCTCGTCACAATTTTGATCGTAGGGGCGACGCCAACGGCTCGCACGCCTTTTCTGCAATATCCACCGTTGTTGCCCATTGCACCAAGGGCGACCCGTTGGGATCGCCCCTACGGTTTATTGGATTTGCATCTGGCAATTAATTCGCCAAAGAAAAAGGCTTTGCGGGAAAACCCGCAAAGCCTTATCATTTCTATGGTGCCGGAGGCCGGAATCGAACCGGCATAGGGTTGCCCCTGCTGGATTTTGAGTCCAGTGCGTCTACCAATTTCACCACTCCGGCGATTTCCGGCAATATACTGTAACCTTCCGCACTCGTCAAGGGCAATTCACTGAGCCAGGGGCTTGGGAGGGCGCGCATCAACAAAAATCATGCGAGAATTGCCAAAATAGTATTGACACAAAGGGTGCCATCTGGTAATAAATCATCTCCTATGACAATGGGGCTGTAGCTCAGTTGGGAGAGCGCTTGAATGGCATTCAAGAGGTCGACAGTTCGATCCTGTTCAGCTCCACCAAAACACCAAAGAGGTTAGCCGGGCGGCTAGCCTCTTTTTTATTTTGCGCGGTAAGAAACGCTGTCCGGCATATCCCCACGCACTCGACGAGGTAGGCCCATGCCTGTATCCACCGAACGTACCGATCTGGCCAGCTACGCCTGCATCAGCGCCAACTCCCGCGGCCGGAAACACGCTGAGGAGTTTCGCGATGACCGTCCGGCCTTCGAGCGGGACCGGGACCGCATCATCCATTGCGCCGCCTTTCGCAGGCTGGAGTACAAGACCCAGGTGTTCGTCAACCATGAGGGGGACTACTACCGCACCCGCCTGACCCACTCGCTGGAGGTGGCCCAGATCGGCCGAGCCATCGCGCGCCGCCTGCGCCTGAACGAGGAGTTGACCGAGGCCCTGGCCCTGGCCCACGACCTGGGGCACACCCCGTTCGGCCATACCGGCGAGGACGTGCTGAACCGACTCATGGCGGGACACGGCGGCTTTGAGCATAACCTGCAGTCCTTCCGCACGGTGGATGAGCTGGAGGAGCGTTACCCCGGATTTGACGGCTTGAACCTGACCTGGGAACTGCGGGAAGGGATCATCAAACATTCCACCCCCTTCGATGCCCCGACGGAGCTCATCGCCGAGTTCATGCCCGGCGTCGTTCCCTCCCTGGAAGCCCAGATCATCAACTATGCCGACGAGATCGCCTACAACAACCACGATATCGACGACGGCCTGAAGTCCGGCTACATCACGCTGGAGATGCTGGAACAGATCGATATCTGGCGTCAGGCCAGCGACGGGATACGCAGGAAATACCCGGCCATCGACACCAGGCGCCGGATGTACCAGACCATCAGCGCCCTGATCGGCCTGCAGATCAACGACATCTGCACCACAATTGCCGCCAACCTGGACCAGTCAGCCATCACCTCGCAGGCAGATCTGCGGCGGGTCAACCGGCCCATGGTGCATTTCAGCGAGAGCATCACGGCCCAGAACAGGGAGCTGAAGCGCTTCCTGTTCGAGCACCTCTACCGCCATTACAAGGTCGAGAAGATGCGGGTCAAGGCCGAGATATTCATCACCCGGCTGTTCGAGACCTATCTCCTTTTTCCGAACCTGTTGCCGCCCAAATACCTGGCCCGGTTCGACCGTCTGGGCCGTGAGCGGGTGGTCTGCGACTATATCGCCGGCATGACCGACCGTTTTGCGCTGGACGAATACAAGCGGCTGTTCGAGCCGTAAGGAGGCTAGCAATAATAAGTTATTGTTGCTAGCCTCCTAAGAACGGAGCTGAGAGATGACGCAGCATGCACAGAAACAGGACGCCACCTACGACTTTTTCGCCTTTCTGGCGCGTATGCGCTACATCAGCCGCTGGGGCCTGATGCGCAACACGGTTCCGGAGAACATCCAGGAGCACAGCCTGGATGTGGCGGTGATCGCCCACGCCCTGGCAATGATCCGCAAGACCTATTATGGCGGCGACCTGGACCCTGCACGTGCCGCGCTCTACGGCATCTTTCACGACGCTAGCGAGATCTTCACCGGCGATATGCCCACCCCGGTCAAACACTTCAACCCCAATTTCAAACGCTCCTTCCACCAGTTGGAGGACCGGGCGCGCCACAAGCTGTTGGCGATGCTGCCGCCCGAGATGGCCAAAGAATACGAGCCGCTCTTTTTCTTCGAGGGTGACGAGGAGTACCACGCCCTGGTCAAGGCGGCCGACAAGATCGCGGCCCTGGCCAAATGCATCGAAGAGGAAAAATCGGGCAACCTGGAGTTCCGGCGTGCCGGGGCCGAACACCTGGAGCTCCTTGCCAACAGCCCGCTCCCCGAGGTGCGCTACTTCCTGGAAAAATTCCTGCCCGGCTACCGGCTGTCCCTGGACGAGTTGCGTCTGGGGTAATCATGCTATCAGGTAAGGGGTGACGGCCGCCTCGTTCATATCGTTGGCGACGAAGATGATCTCTTCGCTGCCGTTGCAGCGGACCTTGATCCGGCACTGTACAGCCGGCTCGGCCTTGGTGTAGCGCAGGAGGATGCGGACCGCCAGCCCGATGCCCGCCGGCCCCTGGTCGCCGGTTATGATCCCTGCCGGCGTGTTGCCGTCCATCCAGGTGATGGCCGTTTCACCCGCCTGCATAACGTTTTCCAGCATGGCGTTATCCGCCTCGTTGCGGCCGATGATGACCTTGGTGCGCTCCCCGATGCGGAAGTGGCGGCCGATCTTGAGCAGGCGGCAATCACGCAGGTTGAGTTCATCGCTATGGTCGAGGACGTCCTGCACCTTGGGGACAAAAGAGAGCTCGGTCAGAAGGCAACCGCCGGCGGGGCAGGGGTAGTTCCTGACGTCCATCTCGAAGGCCCGCTCAATCTGCTCCCTGCGGGACCGCCCCCTGATGGCGAGGAGCTTTGCACGGTCTATCCACCCCTCCCGCTCGGGGAGCGTCGGGGCGAAGAAGTGGGCCGACAACGGCCGCACCAGCAGGTCTTCCAGNNGACCACCTCCAGGTAGTCGAGCCCCTT
Source organism: Geobacter sp. (assembly GCA_003151775.1). GTDB lineage: Bacteria > Desulfobacterota > Desulfuromonadia > Geobacterales > Pseudopelobacteraceae > Oryzomonas. The sequence goes on from PLYK01000055.1 coordinate 7,614, forward strand.
GGTCATGACCTTGATGGGGATGTGGAACTCCTCGGCGACGCGAACCGCCTCGGACTTGCAGCCGGCGTTCTTTCCGGTGCAGGTGCAGAAGGGCGAGGTAAAGTTGAGGGCCTCCACGTCAACGCCCATGTCGAGCATCAGCCTGACGGCAAGGGTGGAATCGAGCCCGCCGGAGAGGAGGGCCAGCGCTTTGCGTTTCATTGTGAACTCCTGGGGCTCCATGATGCGGCCTATCGAGAACGGATGGCGCCGCAGCACAGGACCGATGGTGTTTTTCAGGTTATTCCATCAGTCTTACAGACTGAGGCGTTTCATCTTTTCGACCAGNNGTCCGGTTGATGCCGAGCAGTGCGGCGGCCCTGGCCTTCACCCCCCCGGCCATGGCAAGAGCCTGGCCGATCAATGCTTTTTCTATGGCCGCCAGGGAAACCACCATGTCGATCCCCTGCTCGGTCAGCTCAATGCAGGGTCCATCGGCGGCTCTCCTCTGACCGGCGATCCCTGGCGGAAGGTCCTCGTACCGGATGACGTCCCCTTCCGTCAGCGCCACCAGCCGCTCCACCATGTTTTCGAGCTCCCGCACGTTGCNNATGACGTTGAGCCGGTAGTAGAGGTCCTCGCGGAATCTGTTCTGGCGAACCTGCTGTTCAAGGTCCAGGTTGGTGGCCGAGATGATCCGCACATCGAGTTTGACCGGTTTGTTCGAACCGACCCGTTCCAGCTCCTGTTCCTGGATGACGCGCAGCAGTTTGGTCTGCAGGTGCTGCGGCATGGTGCCGATCTCGTCCAGGAAGATGGTCCCGTGGTTGGCCGCCTCGAATTTTCCGGTCTTGTCCCTGATGGCGCCGGTGAAGGCGCCGCGTACATGGCCGAACAGTTCGCTCTCCAGCAGCGCTTCCGGTATGGCGCCGCAGTTGACGGCAATGAACGGCTTATCCCGGCGTCTTCCGTTGAAATGGAGGGCTCGGGCGACCAACTCCTTGCCGGTGCCCGATTCCCCGGTGATCAATACCGTCGAGTCGGTCTTGACGATGCGCCCCATTCGCTCGAAGACCAGTTTCATGGCCGGAGAGCTGCCGATGATATTGCTGAACTCGAAACGTTCCAGGAGCTGTTTGCGCAGGTAGATATTCTCGGAGAGCAGTTGCTGCTTCTCCAGGGCCTTGCCGAGGACGATCTTCAACTCGTCGAAGTTAACCGGCTTGGTTATATAGTCAAAGGCGCCTTCCTTCATGGCCCGCACCGCTGTTTCGGCGGAGGCGTGGCCGGTGATGACGATGACCTCGGTGGAAGAGGAGAGGCTGCGGGCGTTTTGCAGGATTTCAATCCCGTTCTTGTCCGGCAGGAACAGGTCGGAGACGATCAGCTTGAACGACTCCTGGGCCATGAGTTCGAGGGCCGCTTCGCCGGTGGCTGCCGATACGACGCTGTAACCGGCCGATTTAAGGAGCAGTTCCAGGGCCTGGCGCCCTGAGTCGTCGTCGTCGATCAAGAGGATGCGGGTATTGTGTGCCGTCATGCGAACCTCGTAGACTGTTAAACGTTGAAGCGGAAGTGCATCACATCGCCGTCCTTAACCACGTACTCCTTGCCTTCCAGCCGCATGAGTCCTTTTTCCTTGGCCCCGGCTTCGCCGTTGCAGGAGATGTAGTCCTGGTAGGCGATCACTTCGGCCCGGATAAAACCCTTTTCAAAGTCGGAATGGATCACGCCGGCGGCCTGGGGCGCCTTGGCGCCGTTGACAATGGTCCAGGCCCGTACCTCCTTGGGGCCGGCGGTAAAATAGGTGATCAGCCCCAGGAGCTCATAGCCGTTGCGGATCAGGCGGTCCAGTCCCGGCTCTTCCAGACCCATGTCGTGGAGGAAGGCCTGTTTCTCCTCTCCGTCCAGCTCCGATATCTCGGCTTCGAGCTTGCCGCATATCACTACCGCCCCGGCGCCTTCCGCCACGGCGATCTCCCGTACCTGGGCCACGAAGGGGTGCTCGCCGTGCAAGTCGTCCTCAGCCACGTTTGCCACGTAAAGGACCGTTTTGTCGGTCAAAAGGTGCAGGTCGCGCAGCCAAAGCCGCTCATCCTCGTTTTCCGCCACGCCGCGAAGCTTCCTGACCTGTTCCAAGAGCCCCTTGACCCGCTGATAGAAGGCGACCTCGTCCTTTGCCTTTTTGTCCCCGCTGCGCGCCATTTTTTCGGCGCGCTGGATCTTCTTGTCCACCGTGTCCAGATCGGCCAGGGCCAATTCGGTATTGATCACTTCGATGTCGTCTGACGGCGAGACCCGGCCACTGACATGCACCACGTTCTCGTCGTCGAAACAGCGCACCACGTGGACGATGGCGTCCACGCTACGGATGTGGCCCAGGAACTGGTTACCGAGCCCTTCTCCCGAACTGGCGCCTTTGACCAGGCCGGCGATGTCGACGAATTCAATGGTGGTGGGCAGGATCTTCTGCGGCTTGACGATGGCGGAGAGCCGATCCATGCGGGAATCGGGCACCTGGACGATTCCCACATTGGGATCGATGGTGCAGAAGGGGTAGTTGGCCGATTCGGCGCCGGCCGAGGTCAGCGCGTTGAAGATGGTGGACTTGCCCACGTTGGGAAGCCCGACAATGCCGCAGTTAAAACCCATGATTTCACCTTTGCTTTATTCTATTCATTTTTCCAGGAAATTGCGGTTGTTGAACATGCTCATGGCCTTGGGCAGCCCCTCGTCCAGCATCATCTCCAGCATGTCCAGACCGCCGTCCAGCACCAGGGGAAGGGTCTCCATCTGCTCCGGCGGGATATGCCCCAGTACGTAATTGGTCGTATCGCCGTGGACCGGCTTGCCGATACCGATGCGCAGCCTGATGAATTCTCCCTTGCCGAGCTGTTCCATGATGGAACGCAGGCCGTTGTGCCCGCCATGCCCGCCTCCCTGCTTGAAACGTGCCGTTCCGAACGGCAGGTCGAGCTCATCATGGACGACGATCAGGTGCGAGAGAGGAAGTTTGTAAAACTGGAGCGCCTGCATGACCGACCGGCCTGAGAGGTTCATGAAGGTCTGCGGTTTGAGCAGGACCAGACGGCTGTCCCTGCGGTTCCATTCGCCGGTCAGCCCGGAAAAGGACTTGCGGGTTATGGCGATATTTTCCAGGTGGGCCAGGCGATCCAAAAAAAGGAAACCCGCGTTGTGGCGGGTCCATTGGTACGTGGGGCCGGGATTGCCCAGCCCCGCTATGAGCAACGTCTTCATGAAAGGTGAACGGACCCGGCTAAGCGGCCGTTACGGCAGCAGCCTCTTCTTCTTCCTTGACCCTGCCGAGGACGCTGACCACGGGGGTTTTGGGGTTGTCGAGCAACTTGACCCCTTCCGGAAGAACAATTTCACTGACGTGGATCGAGTGGGCGATTTGGAGATCGGTGATGTCGATCTCGATGTGGTCGGGGATGTTGTTCGGCAGACACTCCGCGTGCAATTCGTGATGGGCCAGGTCCAGCAGGCCGCCTTCCTTGACCCCTACTGCGGCGCCCTTCAGGACGACCGGAACCGTGACGCGCAGCTTCTCGTTCATGTTGATGCGATGGAGATCGACGTGCCGGTAGGTGCCCTTGAGCACGTCGCGCTGCATGTCGGCAATAATGGCCATGCTCTGATCGAGGCTACCGCCGCCCACCAGGGTGATCAGGTTGTTCTGGCCGCCTTCTCCGGCAAGGGCATCCTGAAGATCGCGATATTTGATGCTTACCGCAACCGGATCCATTCCCTTGCCGTACACGACGCCGGGAACCATGTCGGCACTTCTCAACTGGCGACTGATACCCTTGCCGGTCTTCGATCTCAGTTCGATGTTCATAAGTTTCTGTTGCATAAAGTTCCTCCCAAGTAGTGATGGGGCGGACCCCACCCTGTACATTTATAAAAATATATCCCTAGACAAATAGTGAGCTGACGGACTCGTCCTCATGGATGCGCCGGATGGCTTCCGCCAGAAGGCCCGACACGGACAGCATCGTGATCTTCGATGTCATGCTTTCCTTGTCTCCCAGCGGAATGGTGTCGGTCAGCACGATCTCGGCGATATCCGAGTTGTTGATACGCTCGATGGCCGGGCCGGAGAGCACGCCGTGGGTGGCGCAGGCGTAGACGGCGGTGGCGCCGTTCTCTTTGAGCGCTTTGGCCGCCTGGGTCAGCGTTCCGGCGGTATCGACCATGTCGTCCAGGATGACGGCGATCTTGTTGCGCACATCGCCGATCAGGTGCATGACCTCGGCTACGTTGGGGCCGGTACGGCGTTTGTCGATCACCGCCAGGGTGCATTCCAGCCGTTTGGCAAAGGCCCGGGCGCGTTCGGTGCCGCCCGCATCCGGGCTTACCATCACAACCGGTTGGCCGTTGAAACGGTTTTTCAGATGATTGAGGATAACTGGCGCTGCATAGAGATTGTCCACCGGGATGTCAAAAAATCCCTGAATCTGGCCGGCATGCAGGTCCACCGTTACCACCCGGTCGATCCCGGCCTTGGTGATCAGGTCGGCAACAAGCTTGGCGGTGATCGGGGTGCGCGGCGCGGCCTTGCGATCCTGGCGGGCGTACCCGTAATAGGGAACCACGGCGGTAATGGTCGCCGCAGAGGCGCGTTTGAGGGCGTCGGTCATGACCAGCAGTTCCATCAGGTTGTCGTTGGTCGGGGCGCAGGTGGACTGGATGACATAGACATCACGGCCACGCACGTTTTCGTTGATTTCAACCATGACCTCGCCGTCCGAAAACCTGCGCACACGGGCCGCACCCAGCGGCACCGCAAGGGCATCGCAAATCTTCTGGGCGAGGGTGGGATTGGAATTGCCGGAAAAGATTTTGATCTTGTCGAGCATTTTTGTTTGTCTGCCTCTCTGCCGAAAATGATCAAACCGGGCTCTGCGCGCGGAAATCCCTGTATTTCCAAAAAGGAAATGAAAGATATACTAAAACGACCGTCAAAATGCAACCTCTTTCGATCATGGACCACTTATTCCTGCCGGATGCCGAAAAAACAGGTTTAGGTAAAATGTTGCGGCCACACTGTGCGGGGGGGGCAGGCATCAGGCCGGCAGCACGATCCCTTCATCCAGGGCAAAGAGAAGAAAACGCCTGAGCTCGTCGGGCTGAAGCCCCAGGCCGACAGCAATATCATCGGCCGAGCGCCCGCCGGCCAAACGCTCCAGAAGGCGGAAATAAGGTTCGGCGAGGGACTCGGTGCAGACCCCGTCGCTTCCAGGGTAGATGGCGGCAAAGGAACCGGCGGGGGCCAGGGCGTTGGCCAGGCGGCGGATATCCGGCACGCCGGCATCGAGTATCTCCAGGATTTCGTAGTGGAATTCCGCCAGCCGGACCGAACCTGCCAGCCGCAGGGTTGTTTGATGAAGCCGTCCCTTGTCCCCCATCCGCTTCGACGGCCGTTCCGGCGGGGTCAGCAGGGCGGCGGCATAGTGGTAGTGATAGTCCACAAGGTCGAGAACCACCGGCAGGAGCCGTTTAAGGCCCGGACGGCTGAACGTGCAGCCCAGGAAGCTCCGTTGGAGCTGCCAGACCGCCTGGTCGTCCAGGTCGCTTTCATAAGTTGGGCTCCCTTTTTCCGCCAGCAGCCACTCCGAAAACCGGTGCAGAAAACCACTGGGGGACACCTTGAGGGGTTTGGCGATTTCAATGAACCAGGCGACGGCCTTGCCGCGGGTGTAGAAGATATCGCAGGCCGTTGCCAGGCGCTGCGCCATGGTCATATCGTCGGCTGTGAAGGTGGGGGAGGAGAGCAGGGTGTAGGGGGGGTGTGGCAGATGTTTGAGGCCGATGGCGGCGCTCCGGCCGGCAAGTTGGGTGCCGGGCAGTACCGCCAGGGGAAAGATGTCCAGGTGATTGGGGTAGAGCGACAAGGCAAAGTCAAGGCTGCGGCGGAAACCTGCCAGGGTATCGCCGGGCAGGCCGTAGATCAGGTCGAAGCCGAATACGGCGCCGCTTTGGTTAAGCAGGTTGATCCGCGCGACAAAGTCGTCGGGCCGGAACGAGCGTCCAACCCCTTGCAGCACCCGGCTGTCGGAGCTTTGCAGGCCGATCTGCAAAGAGCAAGTGATCTGAGCGAAGAGTCGGGCCAGTTCCGGGTCGATGAATTCGCTGCGAACCTCAAAGTGAAAATGTATGCCGGGCGCAACCCTTCCGATCAACCTCAGGATGGCCTTGGCCCTTGTGATATCCTGGTTGAACGTAGAATCGAGCACAAAGACCTGGGAGACCTCGCATATGGCGAAATGACGCAGCTCGGACTCGATCCGTTCCAGGGAGAACCGCCGCACGCCGTGCTGGCCGCTGGAGTCGAAACAGAAATCGCAACTAAAGCCGCACCCGCGTGAAAGCTGCCACAGGATGCCCGGATAACGGCCACAGTCAAGGATGCCGTCCAGGTAGGGGGATGGTATGGCGTCAAGATCGGCCAAGGGCGCCGAAGGGGAGAAGGGGTGCGCTGCTCCCTTCATGAGTGTGCCGGGGATGTCCTTCAGGGGTTGGTTGTCCTTCAGCCGCGCGCAGAGGGCCGCAAAAGGGGTTTCACCTTCGCCCGCTATGACCAGGTCCAGCGCAGATCCGTCGAGCACGCCGCGAGGATCGGCCGTCGCTTCCGGGCCGCCTGCGAAGAGCAGCGCAAAAGGCAAAAAGCGGCGCACCTCCGCCGCGATTTCCAGGCATGCGGCGCGGTTCCACAGATACAGGGAAAAGCCGACCGCTGCAGGCTGTGATTTTGCAAGCTTGCCGGCGCACGCACGCGTATCGTCGCCGCTAAAGAACTCCACCAGCTCTATCTCCAGGGCTGCCTGAGCCGCAAAGCCTTTTAGGAAGGCGTTGGCAAGGGGGACCGCCTGGGGGGAAGGGGCGGGATGAAGCGAGACAAGGGCAATGCGCACGGGCGCGAATCCTTTCAAAGGCATTGGGGTGAAAGTTTACTAGGTGTTGAGGCCAAAGTCAATAGTAAAATCAATATGTTAACCTCCATGAGGCCGTGATGCGCCAGGCGTGCCGGCTCACTTTTTAACTACAAACGCCCTGAAATACGCAAAACTATTATACTTTATGCAACATTCAAGTCGCATTTTTATTGACAATTTGTGATTGTTTTATGATATGTATATAACAAATAGGTGGAATTTGCGTTTTTTAACTTGAGAGGGGTTGCCAATCGAAAGGAGAGCACAATGACCAAGGCAGAGCTGGCAGTAAAGATCGCAGAGGCGGCAGGGATCACCAAGACGCAGGCTGAAAAGGCCCTCAAGGGGTTCATCGATGCTACAACCGCAGCACTCAGGAGTGGCGAAAAGGTCACCTTGATCGGCTTCGGAACCTTCAGCGCGGTCACGCGAAAGGCTCGTACCGGCAGGAATCCCCAGACCGGGAAGGCCCTCAAGATTCCAGCCAAGACCGTTGGCAAGTTCTCCGCAGGCAAACCCTTGAAAGACCTTAAGGCCCCTGTCCCGAAGAAGGCCGCTCCCAAAAAGGCTGCGGCGCCCAAGAAAGCGGCTCCCAAAAAGAAATAGCCCTGAATAAAGAGGGGCCTTCTCCCGGACCGTGATGGCCGGTAACCACACCTCGCAAAGGCCGTTTTCCAACAGAAGACGGTCTTTGCCGTTTTATCTTCTCTCCCACTACGACAGGCAAAGGGGAAACAGCGTATGGATGACAGTCAGACCCCTTGATGCATCCACATTCGGACCCGGGCTTGCCGTGATTCGTAGGCGGCGCAGGTATTTTTTCGCCACGGTCGCCATCTATATGCCGGCCATGTGGGTAGTTCATTCGATCTCGCCCGCCTATCGCACCATGGGCACCGCCATCGGGATATGGGTTGTTATCCTCGCCGTTACCATGTTCCGGTCAGCTCTTTGCGTACCTAAATCTGAGCGCAAAACTTGGTATATCGGTAAGTTCCGAGTACCTTAAGGCACGTTGCAGGACGGGAAAGTGTACCTTGAGGGAACATATTGTGTCAATCGGAAACAGGTTAACGTCAATGGCCAAGGAACAGAGGTGGAAGGTATTTCTCTCGATGTGTGGTAATGGGGGTATAATATTGGTAGGGAAAATAATGATATGAAACTGCTTAGAACTAAAATATGGAACTGGTGGAATGTGTGGATGTTGAAGTGGTGTGCTTTCTTATTTGGTATTGCTGCGGGTGCTTACTTCCATGAATATGTTATGCCGTATTTATGGATTGTTCTTGTTGTGGCAGTCCTACTGACAATCAGACCAGCAATTGCTTACTGGAAGGATTAAATATCCAACAGGCTTATCTGCCCCCTCTCCCACCGGGAGAGGGAAACCTATGATGGTCAATTTTAACATCTGAAGGGGACCCCAAAGTAGTTGGAGTTATTCTCCCTGGGGTGTTCCTCCCTGTTCCGTTTTGCCGCCCGGTTTACTGCGTCTGCGACGCTTCTTGGCCGCAGCTTCGCCGGTTGCACCCTCCGCAGGTTTGGGGTTGGCAAGGGGAGCCGACACCGCAGCAGCGCCCTGCTTTACGCGCCCGCCTCTCGCGGGCCGGGCCGTCCGGTCACCGACCCGGCCCCGGACGCCTACGGTTTTTGCCTCGGGTTTGCGTTTGGGTCGCGGGGTCCGCACGTAGCCGTGGACGAACAGTTCGTCCTCGGCCCACTCGGTCGGGATCTTGTCCTTGATGAACTCCTCGATGGCCTCCAGGAAAAAGGCGCCGTCCTCATCGGCCAGCGAGATGGCCTTGCCCTCGGAACCGGCCCGTGCGGTGCGTCCGATGCGATGGACGTAGTCCTCGCTGTCCTGGGGCAGGTCGTAATTGATGACATGGGAAACCCCCTCGATGTGCAGGCCGCGCGAGGCCACGTCGGTGGCAATCAGGATCGGGAGATCCCCCTGCTTGAAATCATCCAGTATGCGCATGCGTTTGCGCTGCTCCACATCGCCGGAGATGACGCGGCAGGGAAAGCCGTTGGCGTTCAACCGGTCGTACAGGTACTCGGCCTCACGCTTGGTATTGATGAAGATCATGGTGCGCTTCATCCCTTCGCGCCGCAAGAGTCCCAACAGCAGAGGGAATTTTTCCCTGCGGGAAACGTGGTACAGGACCTGCTCGACCCGCTCTGCGGTCATCTTTTCTGGCGTAACCGAGAGCTTTTCCGGCATGTTCATGAACTCGTATGCCAACTCCATGACCTGCTGGCTGAGGGTGGCGGAGAACATCATATTCTGGCGCTTGTCGTAGGGTGGGAGCCGCCGCAGGATGAAGCGCAGGTCGGCGATAAAGCCCATGTCGAACATCCGGTCGGCCTCATCGATCACCAGCATCTCGATCCCTTTGAGGGAATAGACCTTCTGTTTGAGATAGTCGATCAGCCGGCCGGGGGTGCCTACCACCACATCGGTGCCCTCGCGCAGGGCGCTTCGCTGTTTCATGTAGTCCACCCCGCCGTAAATCGCCTGGGTGACCAGACCGCAGTGCCGGCCCAAAAGTTGCGCATCGGCCTCGATCTGCACCACCAATTCCCGCGTGGGCGCCAGGATCAGGGCCCGCGGCTGCTGCGTACTCCCTTTGTTCAAAAGGAGACGGGTAAACAGGGTGATCAGAAAAGCGGCGGTCTTGCCGGTGCCNNTGCCGGTCTGGGCCTGGCCGGCCACATCCTTGCCGCCCAGGGAGAGGGGGAGGGTTTGTTCCTGGATCGGGGTGCATTCGCTGAAACCAGCGTCCCGGATGCCTTGCCTGACCTCTTCAGGGATTGAAAGCTCATCAAATCGCATTGCGTAGATCCTCGTGTTGCTCGAAATAACTGGTTACTGCCAATTTCATACCATATACCGTGACGTAGCGTCTGGCAATGGAAACATGAATATTGCGCGCGGCGCAACGGCCAGAAATGCTTTGACAAACCGTTTTTCATTCCTTTACTATGGCGAAACTTAACTAATACCGATTTCAAATCAAGGATGAAATCAAGGCGGCGAGNNGCCTTGATTTGGAATTGGTATAACAAGGAAATCACCTGATGCAGGCCGCCCTGAACATTATCGGCGACGAACTCAAGCTCGTCGAACAGCAATTCCGCAAAGACCTGGAATCCGACGTACCCCTCATCCGCAAAGTGGCTGAATACGTGCTTTCCAGCGGCGGTAAGCGCGTTCGGCCGGCCCTGTTGCTGCTCGCCGCAAGACTGTGCGGCTACCATGGGGACAAGGCGGTCCCGCTTGCCAGCGTGATCGAATTCATTCATACCGCCACGCTGTTGCACGACGATGTGGTTGACAGCGCCACCCTACGCCGCGGCATCGCCTCGGCCAATACCTTGTGGGGCAACGAGGCCTCGGTGCTGGTTGGCGATTTTCTCTTCTCCAAGTCCTTTTCCCTGATGGTCGGCGTCGGCAGCCTCGATATCCTCCGGGTGCTCTCCGATGCCACGACGGTTATTGCCGAGGGAGAGGTCATGCAACTCCTCTGCACCGGCGAGCTCGATCTGACGGAAGAGCGTTATGTCGGTGTCGTGCGCGCCAAGACCGCCATTCTCATGTCGGCGGCATGCGAGGCAGGGGCGATCCTGGGAGCCGTTCCGGCCGACCGGCGGAAGGCCCTGGCCGATTTCGGCATGGAGTTGGGGATCGCCTTCCAACTCATGGATGACCTCCTTGACTACACCGCTTCCGAAGAGGAGTTCGGCAAATGTATCGGCCATGACCTGGAAGAGGGCAAGATCACCCTGCCGCTGATCCATACCCTGCGCCATTGTACCGCCCCGGAACGTTCGGTTATCGAAGCGGTAGTGGAAAAGGACGAGATGTCGCTGAATGAGTTCCGCGAGGTCTCTGGCCTGGTCAGGCAGTATGACGGCATCGAGTATACCGTTGCAACTGCCCGGCGCTACATTGCAAAAAGCCGGGAGAGTCTCGGTCCGTTCGAAGCCTCGCCGGTCAAGGATGCCCTGCTGGAGCTTGCCGACTACGTGGTTACCCGCTGCCGCTGAAACGTTCCGACTGCCACTTTTATTTGTGATTTCTTTGGAGGTATGATGAAACGGTTTCTCTGTCTTGTTGTTTTGGGTGCAATTGTGGCGCTTTCGGCATGTAGCAAAAAGGAAGCGGCCAAGGTTCAGCAGGGACCGCTTCAGGAAAATAGCCCGGCTCCGGCGATAACGGTGAACTCCCTGAACGGCAAGCCGCTGAATCTTTCGGACCTGAAGGGTAAGGTGGTGCTCCTCAACTTCTGGGCAACCTGGTGCCCCCCCTGCCGCGAGGAGATCCCTTCCATGATGAAGCTCAACAGCGCCATGGCCGGCAAGCCGTTTCAGATGGTTGCTGTCTCTATCGACGAGGGAGGCCGGCCGGCGATAGAGTCGTTCTTCAAGACCAGCGGTTTCAGCCTGCCTGCCTATACCGATCCGGAGAACCACGCCGCCAAGGCCTATGAAATAACCGGCGTGCCCGAGACCTTTGTCATCGACAAGAGCGGTATCCTGATCAAAAAGGTCATCGGCCCCATGGCATGGGATTCTCCCGACGTCCTGTCGTACCTGGATGGGTTGACGAAATAGGAGTCTTGCCGTGCATTCACAGCATGTCACATACGCGGGCGCGCTCATCGCCGGTCTGCTATCATTCCTGTCGCCGTGTGTCCTGCCGCTGATCCCCTCCTATATCACCTACATCACCGGCCTCTCCTTTGCCGATCTGCAGGCCGAACATCCGACCCACATCGTCCGCAGGAAGGCCATGCTGCATGCGCTGGCCTTCATTGCGGCCTTCACCGTGGTTTTTGTGCTGCTGGGAGCTTCGGCCACGTTTCTCGGCTCGTTTCTCCAGGAGCATATCGGGGTGGTGCGCAAGGTCGGAGGGGTGTTGATCGTCCTCTTCGGCGTCCATGTGACCGGGCTGGTGCCGCTTCATTTCCTGATGGGGGAAAAAAGGGTTCAGCTTCACCAGAAGCCTGCCGGCTACGTGGGAAGTTTTCTGGTGGGCCTCGCCTTTGCTGCCGGATGGACCCCCTGCATCGGCCCGATTCTGGCCTCGATCCTGATGGTGGCCGCCACCGAGGGGAGTATCATGCAGGGCATCATCCTGCTTTTGCTGTATTCCCTGGGATTGGGGATCCCCTTCTTCCTCTCCGCCCTGGCCATGCATCAATTCTTGGTTGTTTTCAATCGATTTAAAAAGTTTATCCGTGCGTTCGAGATCTGCACCGGCCTTTTCCTGCTGCTGGTCGGCATCCTGATTTATACGAACGGCCTTGCGCGCCTTTCCGGCTATGCCGGCATGCTCTTCAAGGGGATGGAATGAAGATCCACCGGGCGCGGCACTCCATGCAACTGGTTGTGTCGCAACTGACGGTGACCGAGGCCTTCTACGCCGGCATACTGGAGCTGCCGGTGCAGCGTTCCTTCACCTCCCCCGGGGCTCCGGATCACCTGGTGATGGACATGGACGACATAGCGCTGATCTTCGTTGAAGAGGATGACGTCATCAGGTCCCATCCGATTCTGGAGCCCCGTTTCAGCATGTTTCCGCGCGGCATCGGCATGACGCTGCATTTTCAAGTCAACGATATTGAGGAGATCAGCGAGGCCATCGGGGAGGAGGGCCTGGAGATACTCTACCCCCTTGAGATCAAGCCCTATGGCATCAAGGAGATGTGGTGTTTCGACCCTGACGGCTATCTGGTGGTGCTGGATGAGCCACTGGAAGAGAGAAAAAAGGCCGGCGCATGATTTTCCTCTGAAATGAGTATAGCACCGGCGATCAAATAGCTTGACCTTGACTGCGGAGGGTGGTAATCTGACGCCACGACATATATCGACTACCTTTTAATCCAGCCCGAGAGGTTGGCAAGGGTTACACAAATGACAGACGCGAATCATATAATAGGGAAGGGCCTTGCCGCATGCGCGGCGAGGCTCTTTTTTTGTGTCTCACGGAAAGGAGGCCTACCATGACGGAAAATGTGACGGTACTGATGGATGAAAGCGGAATCAAACGGGCCTTGACCCGCATCTCCCACGAGATCCTTGAGCGGAACAAGGGGGTGCGGGATGTGGTCCTGATCGGCATCCGTTCAGGCGGCGCATTTCTGGCCGAAGAGCTCGCCAAAGCCATTACGGTGATTGAAGGGGGTGCGGTCCCGGTGGGGTCGGTTGACATCACCCTCTACCGGGACGATATCAAGAGCCACGCCCCCCATCTGCCGGTGGGAAAGACGGAGATCGGCTTTTCGCTGCAAGGGAAAAAGGTCGTCCTGGTGGATGATGTGCTCTTTACCGGCCGCACCATCCGGGCCGCCATGGATGCGCTGATGGCTCACGGCAGGCCGGAATGCATCCAACTGGCGGTGCTGATTGACCGGGGGCACCGGGAACTCCCGATACGGGCCGATTTTGTGGGACGCAACGTGCCTACGAGCCTTAAGGAAAATGTCCAGGTTGTATTCAACGAACAGAATCAACCGCTTGAAGTTGTTCTTGAAAAATAAGGGAGGGGGCATGGCAGAGTTCAAACACAGGAATATCATTGCGCTCAGAGACCTGACCAAGGGAGATATCGAGTTGCTCCTGGCAACGGCCGAAAACTTGCGGGAGATCAACAGTCGCGACATCAAGAAGGTCCCCACGCTGCGCGGCAAGACCATCATCAACCTGTTTTACGAGGCATCGACCCGCACGCGGACGTCCTTTGAAATTGCCGCCAAGCGTCTTTCCGCCGATACCGTCAATATCTCCCCCTCCACCAGTTCGGCCACCAAGGGAGAAACCCTCGCGGATACGGCCCTGAATCTTCTGGCCATGAAACCGGACATCATCGTCATGCGCCATGCGGTTTCCGGCTCCCATTACCATCTCGCCAAAAAGGTGACCTGTTCGGTCATAAACGCCGGCGACGGCGCCCACGAACACCCGTCGCAGGGTCTATTGGACCTTTTGACCATGAAGGATAAGTTCGGTCGGCTGGACGGCCTCAAGGTGGCCATCGTGGGCGACATAACCCATAGCCGGGTGGCCCGTTCCGATATCCAGGGGCTGACCAAGATGGGGTCCCACGTCTACCTGGCCGGTCCGCCGACCATGATGCCGCCGGCGGCCGAGAGGCTGGGCAGCGTCACGGTTTGCGCCACCATGAAAGAAGCCATCCAGGATGCGGATGTGGTCATGATGCTGCGCATCCAGCAGGAACGCCAGGGCAAGACCCTTATGCCCAATGCCCGGGAATACTCGCGCTACTTCGGGCTCAACCCGGAGAACCTCAAACTGGCCAAACCGGGCGCCATGGTCATGCACCCCGGCCCGATCAACCGCGGCGTGGAGATGTCTTCCTACGTTGTTGACGGCAGCCAGTCCCACATCCTCAAGCAGGTCGAGAACGGCGTGGCAGTGAGGATGGCCATGTTATACCACGTGTGCGGCGGCGAACTGGAATGATGAAGCGGCCGCTTTAAGGAAACACATAAGAGGCTCTTGCAAAAGTCCAAAAAAGTCCCCTCCCCCCTTGCGGGGGAGGGTTAGGGTGGGGGGGAAGTTTGCCGTGAAATCTGCGTGTTGCAGCTTCACCCACCCCCCGGCCCCCTCCCGTCAAGGGAGGGGGAGTCAGTTTACAAGAGTTTTGCAAGAGNNTGATCAAGAACGGCCGGGTGATCGATCCTTCTCAAGGGTTCGACGATGTGGCGGATGTGCTGGTGGAAGCCGGGGTGGTGAAGGAGATCGGCAAGAACCTGAAGGCGCCTGCCGGGGTTGAAACCGTCGATGCCGCCGGGAAGTACGTGGTGCCGGGTCTGGTTGACATGCACGTGCACCTGCGCGA
>PLYK01000083.1 GCA_003151775.1 Geobacter sp.
CCTGGCATCGGGGGATTGGGGATTGCTCGTCGGCACCACGACCGGAAACAGGCTCTGGTTCCCCGATCACGAGCGCGCCCCGGACAGACTCGTTGCCTATCTCTCGGAAGCGGTCAGGCGTATCCCCAAATTCTAGCAGGCTGTTGAAAATCCACTGAGGGGCCGGTCTGCGGTAGTGCCACGCGTTCTAAAACCCAACGCAAGAGCTAGCGCCTTGCTGCCCGGTCTCCTCATGTGAATTTTCAGTGACCTGTCAGGGGTCACCGCAGAAAACGGAATTTAAAGTACGACGAGGGCTCTTTACCTCTATAATTCAGTAAGTTACAAAACCAGCGTATAGAAGTTATTGCACCGGTTTAGGGCTCTATAACTTACTGAATTCACGCCTTCTTATCCTGCTAACGTACTATAAAATCTGTTTTTGCGGTGACCTCAGTATCTCCCGCGGCCTTAGATCTTTGTCATGGCGTCCGGTTGCCTCCACCGCCTCTCGTGATACTATTAAATTGTCTCTATTCGGAGTAGGCCATGACAAGGAATCTTCTCAAACACGATTCTATTGCGGATTTTCTGGAAATCCTCGCCACCTTCGGTGAATTACACGGCCCGGTTCTGACTGATGTTGGGGTTTCGGCATTCAGGCCGCTTGGCCCTGGGATTGACCTGCTTCTCGATTATAGCCGCACCCTCGTTCCCCCGAAAAAGTACCTCCTTCCCCCCCGCGACACCGTTCTTTTCTTTGCCACGGATGAGGGTTATCGCCAGCCGGCCGCCGCTGTTCCCGAGACCATCCTGGTCGGCCTCCACCCCTGCGACCTGCAGGGGATCGCCTACCTGGACAAGGTTTTCATGAGAGACAGAATCGACCCCCTGTACCGTGCCAGACGGACAGCATTGACTCTGATCGGCCTCTCGTGCGAACCCGACGAATACTGCTTTTGCGGAGACCTTTCAGCGACTGAAACTCATGGCTGCGACCTGTTCATGCGCCGGTCCCCATGCGAGTTCCATCTCAGGAGCAATACCCCCAAAGGCAAGGCAATCCTGGACAGGCTAACCCCGATCCTGGCGGAAGGAGAACCTCTGCCGGCTGATTCCCGGACGTGCGACATGGCGGCAGCAATCCAACAGGCATCCGTCCGGGGCGAGACCTTTGAGAAAAGTGCGCTGTGGGACGAATTCGCAGGACGCTGCCTCTCCTGCGGCGCCTGCTCACTCTGTTGCCCGACCTGTTACTGTTTCGACATTCGGGAATACGGAGCTCTGGACGGAGAAACAACAATGCGGCTGCGTGAATGGGACAACTGCCTCTTCAAGGACCATGGCGAAGTGGCCGGCGGCTTCAATTTCCGCAAGAGCCGCCAGGAACGTTTTCATTACCGTTATCAGCACAAATATCTCGGCTTCGGCCCGACACGTGGCATCGTATCCTGTGTCGGCTGCGGCCGCTGCCGTGTAGTCTGCCCGGTTGGAATCGACCTGCTGGAGTTATTCAAGGAAAGTGAAGATGAGAAACGGCCGTGATATGACCATGGTCCCACTCCCGGCGACCATCATTGGACGGAAGGAGTTGTCCGCAGATACAACTCTGTACAGGCTGACCCTGGAGAGCAGTGAGAAAGACCGGTTCGACTTCAACCCCGGGCAATTCGTCCAGCTCTCGGTACCTTCGGGCGGTGAAGTCCCCCTCTCCCTGGCCGGTCCGCCGCTGCTCCATTACAGCTTCGAGCTGTGCGTCAGGCGCGTCGGACACGTAACCGATATGTTGCATCACCTCCTCCCGCCCAATCGGGTAGGGGTTCGCGGCCCATTCGGCAATGGTTTTCCTCTCAGCGAATGGACCGGTCGCAACATCCTGCTGATAGCAGGCGGTCTGGGCATCGCTCCTCTCCGTTCACTGCTCTATGCACTTCTCATGCGAAGGGGAGAGTTCGGCGAGATCACCTTGATGTACGGCGCCAGGGAACCGTCAGCCATCCTTTTCAAGGAGGAACTGGCGGAATTGAGCGGTCGCAGGGATATGCACCTCTTTCTGACCGTGGATTTTGCCACGGAGCAATCCCCCGGCGGATTGGCCTGCAACACCGGTCTTCTGCCGACCCTTCTCAGGGGGGTTAATTTCAGTACAACAGGCACAGTTGCCGCCGTTTGCGGTCCACCAGCACTCTATCGATGTCTCTTGGAAGAGTTGCAGGGATTTGGCATTACTGCCGAACACATTTACCTTTCCCTGGAACGAAGAATGAAATGCGGGGTCGGGCTTTGTTGCCACTGTGCCGTCGGGGATCTCTTCTGCTGCAGCGACGGCCCGGTTTTCCGCTACAGCCAACTCAAGGGGATCAGCGGGGCCATATGAAGAAGCCTATCATCGCCATAGCTGGATTGACCGCCTGTTCCGGTTGCCAGTTGACCCTCTTGAACTGCGAGGAAGAGTTGCCGGAGATCGCTCAGCGTTTCATTATCGATTATTTCCCCTTGGGGCTTACCGAACGACTCATTACCGGTCCAATCGACGTGGCTATTGTCGAGGGGGCCGTTTCCACTCCGTCCGACCTCGAAATACTCATGAAATTGCGCAACAGCTGCCGCTGCCTCGTGGCCTTGGGCACCTGTGCCCTTTGGGGCGGCATTGCAGCCATGAAGAACCAGGAATCGAGAAAAGATCTTGCCGGAACGGTTTACGGCTCTGCCGCTGATGAGCTGAAAACCTTTAACCCGCAGCCGTTACATCGCTTTGTCAAGATCGACTTTGCCATTACCGGTTGCCCACCCGAAAAGGGAGAACTCCTGGCAACCCTTGCCGCGCTGCTCCGGGGAACATTCCCTGTGTTCCCCCGCTACCCGGTCTGCTCCGAGTGCCGCAGCCGGGAAAATCTCTGTCTCCTCATCGAACGTAACGAAATGTGTCTCGGGCCGCTCATTCAGGCTGGGTGCAATGCCAGGTGCCCGGCTGTGGGAATCAGGTGCGAGGGGTGCCGGGGACCGGTGACCGAGGCCAATGTCGCAGCAGAGATGGAACTGTTTCTGAAGAAGGGGTTTCCCAGGGACGAGATTGTCAGTCGCATGCAGCGCTTTTACCCGGAGTGGAATTATGAACAGCGTTCTTGAGATTAGTCCGCTTACCCGCGTCGAAGGACACGGATGCATCAATGTTCTCTTCGCGGGGACTAAGGTGGAGAAGGTCTCCCTCTCACTCTACGAGTCGCCCCGTTTCTTCGAGGCCCTTCTCAAGGGAAAGAGCTACTCAGAGGTGCCTGAGATCATCTGCCGCATCTGCTCGCTCTGCTCCACTGTCCACCGTATCTGTTCACTCCTCGCCATTGAAAAGGCCTTGGATCTTAGGGTGTCCGAGCAGGCCAGGCTCTACCGGGAACTCATCCTCTATGGCGGACATATTCAAAGCCACGCCCTCCATCTCTTCTGCCTTGTGCTTCCCGACTGTTTTGATGTTGCCGGCCTTTCCGGTCTGGCCGACAAGGCCCCGCAAGAGTTGAAAAGGTGGTTGCAAATCAAAGCGGCCGGGAACCTGATCCAGGAAACCGTTGGTGGCAGAACCATTCACCCGGTCACCCTCATCCCCGGCGGCATGGGGAAACCGGTAAACAGGGAAGGCTTGCTGAAACTGAAGGAGTCTCTGCAGAGGGTCCTGCCCGAAACGCGCCAGGCATACGAGCTGTTCCGATCCTTTCTCCCGAATGGGGATAAACTGGCGACACCCCGTTATGTAAGCGTGCGCCCGGAGGGGGCGGCGCCATTTCTTGGAGACAGCCTGACCATGGGGAATGGCGAAACGATACCAGTTGACTCATACAAGAACCTGCTCCGCGAGCAAATGGCAGGAACCGGCAACGCCAAGACCATCCTCGTTAAAGACGAACCCGCCACAGTCGGAGCCCTTGCGAGACTGAACCTGGGTATGCCGCTGACACCGATGGCGGCCACTGCCTTTGAAGAATCCAGGATGCTGCTGACGAACGCCGATATCCGCGCCAACAACCT
Organism: Geobacter sp.; assembly: GCA_003151775.1. Taxonomy (GTDB): domain Bacteria; phylum Desulfobacterota; class Desulfuromonadia; order Geobacterales; family Pseudopelobacteraceae; genus Oryzomonas. The sequence continues at coordinate 4,000 of PLYK01000083.1, forward strand.
GGCCCAGGCCGTAGAGTTGATCCTTGCGGTGGAGCGCTCTCTGGAGATTGTCGATATCCTGCTCAAGGCGGACTTTACCCGGGAAGAACCGGCCGGGATCGTTCCAAAAAAGAGCCGGGGAAGCGCCGCAGTAGAGGCGCCCCGCGGGGTACTCATCCACAGCTACAGCTTTGACGGCAGGGGGATCTGCCGGGGCGCCGACATTGTAACTCCCACCGTTATCAATCAAGCCGCCATGGAACGGGACCTGCTCGCCTTGGCCACGCACATGGAGGGGGCGGATGATGAAGAGTTGACCGATGCCCTTGAACGGCTGGTGCGCGCCTATGACCCCTGCATTTCCTGTGCAGTGCATGTGCTGAGGATATAGCCTCATTTCAACATTCTTAACCCCATAATGGAACACTCATGGAGTGGCACCGACTGGAGCGAGAAGAAATATTTGCCCGGCTGAATTTTTCCCCTGAAGGGTTAACCTCATCCGAGGCGATAGACCGGGTCAGGCTATATGGACCCAATGCCATAAAAGTGGCGAATCAATAAACTCCGTTCACACTCTTACTCAACCAAAGATTTATGATCCCGGTTCCCCAAAAATCCTTCCGAAACCATACCACCCCCTATTGTCTATGAACGCGACGGTTGCCGCCAGTGAGCGATTTCCGCGAGCCACCGTGAGGGAAGATCGACGACGATCTCCGCCTTGCCGGCGAACACGCGGCCGGTATTGGAGTCAATGGTTAGTGTATCCCCTTCTCCAAGGGTACGTTCGCCGAACGCGGCGACGCGCCGCATGGCATCGATCCGCAAGGCGCTGCACCCGGTAATGCATGCCTTGTCGAGCTGCCGCGCAACCACGGCAGCATGTGAGGTGCGATTCCCCCGCACGGTCAGCACGCCGGCGGAGAGCGAGATCGCGGCGATGTCGGCGGTGGCCATCTCCTCGCGAACCAGTACGGCCGGGCGCCCCTCTGCGGCAAACCTGCGGGCCGACTCAACGTTGAAGGCGATGGGCCCCACAGCCACGCCGACACCTGCTGATTGCCCCCGGCACAACGGCTCCTCCCCTTCCGTGGACAACCGCCGGCGCTGGATTGCGTCGAGGGCGAGCCCTTCGAGGCGCGCAAGCGCTTCATTTTTGCCGATGAGTCCTTCCTCCACCTGTTCGACCGCCATGCGTAGCGCCGCCCAGGGCGTCCTCTTGGCCGTCCGCGTCTGCAACAGATAGAGTACGCCGTCCTGCACGGTGAACTCGAATTCCTGGGCATCGCCGTACTCCTGTTCGAGCGCGGCGGCGATGTCGAGCAGCGTCTGTTCGGATTCCGGAAGGGCCGGAAAGAGCAACTCGGCCTCGGAACCGGCCGCGCGCCCGGAAACCACGTCTTCGCCCTGGCTGTTGAAGAGGAAATCAAAGTAGAGCCTCTTCTCGCCGCAGTCCGGGTCACGGGTGAATGCCACCCCGGTTCCCGATGTTCCCCCCGCATTGCCGAACACCATCTGCTGGACGGCGACCGCCGTGCACAGGTCATCTGCTATCCGGTAGAGTCGGCGGTACTCCACGGCGCGGGGCGCGTTCCAGGAGGCGATGACGGCCTGTGCGGCCAGCCCCAGTTGGTCGAAGGGATTCTGGGGGAACGGCCTTCCGGTCGACTCTTCGAAAATCCGGAGATAGGTATGGGTGAGGCGGGAGAGGCTCTGATGATCCAGATCCTGAACACGCTCCAGCTTTTCCCTGGCAAGGGCTGCCTCCAGGGCCGCACTGAACGGCTGGGGGGCAGCGTCAAAGACCACCTCGGCGAACCCCTGAACGAGACGCCGGTAGGAGTCCCACACCAGCCGGGGATTGCCGGTGACCCTGAGCATGCCGCGGACCGTGGCATCACAGAGGCCGATGTTGAGCAGTGTGGCCAGCATGCCGGGCATGGAAACCGGGGCGCCGGAGCGGACGGAAACCAGGAGCGGTTTGCGCGGGTCGCCGAAACCGAGGCCGGTGACGGACTGGAGCCAGTGCATCTGTTCCTCCAAAAGGCCCATGAGGCCCTTTCGGAACTGTTCCGGCTCCAGGAAACAGCGGCGGCACAGGGAAGTCCCGAGGACAAAAGCGGGGGGTACAGGCAACCCGAGACGCGCCATGCGTGCCAGTGCAAAGGCCTTCATCCCCATAAGCGCCGCATCCCCTCGTGGAGCGCCCATGCCGTAGGCAGCAATCCTGAAAATGTCGTCGTGTTTCATATATGGCCTTCAGTTTTTCCCTGAATCCGTGACACCTTCACGGCTCCTCTCGCTTAACACGCCTCAGTCCTGGCATTGCCGGTTGTATCTCCACCGTAGCGGAGGACACACGGCAAAGCTGACATGATGCTGCATGGGCGGCGTTGGACTCCGGCATGTCGCCCGCTCCGCCGTTCAGGCGTCACGGATTCAGGTTATCATTACCTTACCGAGAATCTGATCCCGCAGGGTCATGCCGGTATGCATCAGCGCATCGGCGGCCGATTCCATTTTTTTGGCGCATTCGGCAATGGCAAAGGCCTGCCGGTAATCCTCGGCGGCGTCGACCAGTGCCCTCCGTACCGCGCGCTCCGTAGTATCACTCTGTTGTTCGATGGCAACGATGCGGTGGATGGCTGCGAGAAAATCATGCATATCGTCCGGGGAGCCGCTGCGTTGGACCCCGCGGGCATTCTCCAGGGCCTTCAGGTATTCCTGGGTCCCCTCCACGAGGAGCCGGGCAAGCGTGGCCAGGGGTAGCCGGATCTCTTCCGCCATGCTCTCGTGCTTGAGTAACGTGAGATGGAAGGCCGCCTCCTCCAACTCATCCATGATGTCGTCGGCGGCCTCAAGCAATTGGCGGACCGCCTCGGCCTGTTCCGACTGTTTGGCGAGTTCGCGGGCGCGGATGACCAGTTCGTCGGCCCTGCGCTCCCATTCCTTGGCGCGTTTGCCTATGTGTTCAAAGCTCAGAAACGTCGCGGAACGCGAAGAGACCATCAGGCCGTCGCGGATAGCGGCGGCGATCTCCACCGCCAGGGCCGCATGATCACTGGCCAGGTCGAGCAGGCTTTGCTGGGCGCTGTGGAAATAATTATACAGCTCCACGCGCGCTTCATCGCGGATCAGGGCCAGTGGCCTTTTTCCCACAAGTCCCTGGGCGCAGGACTTCAGGATGAAACGCAGGTAGGAAAGAGCCGCTTCCCTGCCGAGCAGTTCGGCCAGCGTGACGCCGTAGGTAAGCGTCCCGCCTCCCACGAACCGCAGGGCATCGAAGATCATCCGTTCGCCCCCTGCTTTCAAAAAAGCCATGTGGCCTGCGTCGTTCTCCGCGGCCCAGGAGAGCAGGGACAGGGCATCCTCCCTCGGCACCAGCACCTGCAGGCGTTTGCGTGCCCGGTTCCAGTCGATGAGAAACACCAGGCGCGAGCCCAGGTGCGCCAGATAGGCCTTGAGATCTCCCCTGTTTCGGGCGGTGTACATACCCACGCCCAAGTGGTAGACACCCCCCACGAACGCCTGGTCGGTGCGGGAATGGACATCTCCCCAGGCAACATCCCAATCGGCAAACATGCCCTGGAAAAACAGGAGCCGGACAAGATGGTTGTCGGTATAGGTCGTCGTTACGCGCCTTCCCTCCACGTGGACCACGAGCACATGCGCATCCGTGGTGCCGATATCGTTCTGGATGGTCAGTTTTTCGCCGATTCTCGTGGCCGTGGTCTCCAGACCGGGATGGTCGAACTTGAGGGCGCGCGTCCGTTCGACCCCTTTCATGAAGGCGGCGACAAGGGAGCGGTCGCCACCCCGTACTCCATAGGTATAAGCGCCGTCGATACTGTCGGTGGCGATCTCGGCCTGGAGCCTGTTCAGGGCCTTGTGCATCTCCATGATGAGGAGATGGCGGCTGTCGCCGCAGGCCGGGTCAGCCGAGGTAAGTGAGGCGATAGCTTCTCCGGTGATGGTATCCTCCTCCCCTAGGCACGGGGTTGTGGAGAGCTGTTGCAGGCGTAGCCGGAATGCGTCTGCCTCTGGTCGCTGTGTTGCTTCGAAAGGAGTGACCATGGCGGTCAGATCGTCACCCAGTGCCGACATGAGTTCCCGCACATGAGGCAGCGCATACGTATCGGCCCCGCTTTTGACGGTCTCGGCGACAACGTCGTCATACCATGCATCCCCGATGCAGCATGCCAGACGTTCGGCGTGCAGATCCGAAAAGGTCTCGGCCGGGAAATCCGCATGGGCCTTGGCCGTCTGCAGGAGGGTGAGGCGATACTTGGCGCGGTCATTGGCGGCGAGCGCTTCATTGAGGAGAAAAGGCAGGAGGAGGAGGCGCTCTCCGAGGGCTGCTACTATGCGGGCCTTTTCACTCATACCCCTACCTCTGGAAACAATTCGCCGGCGACGCATTACGGCCGGATTCCCTGGGGAGCCCTCCCTGACGGTGCAGGAGGAATCCCCCCCTCCAGGCTGCCAGCCCCCAGTTTGTTACACTCTCCTCATTCAGCGCATCAGATCATGCTTTTCTAATCTCCTTGAAACGCTTTAGGCGGTAGAACGATTCCCGCTCCCGCTCACCGATATATTGCTGGATGAATATCCCTGGAGGCGGCGCCTATGTGGTCTTTCTTCAGCCCCTGCCGGAATCTTCCACCGCTTCATGACCTGCCTGCGGCCCGAAGAGAACCGTTCGCCGAAGAGCCGGGCCGATGACGCCGAAGAATCATCGGCAACAGGGCGATAAACCTTTTTGTCTCGTTCACCAATCCACGCCAGGGGCGTTGCGGTTACTGGGCCGTCACATACTCCGCAATGGTGCGGGCGATGGTTGCAACGTCGTTTTTGTCGTTGTTGAACACCAAGTGGTAAAAGCCCAGGTCGTGGGCATCCCGGTCCAGGAAGTCGCGGATGAAGTTATCCCGTTGCTTCTGCCGGTTGGCGATGATTTTTTCGGCCTCTTCGGCTTCAATGCCCAG
>PLYK01000076.1 GCA_003151775.1 Geobacter sp.
ACAAGCCCTCTGATTCGGGTGCAGGCTGGGGATTGGCCATCATGCGTGAACGGGCGGAATCGGTGAGGGCGCGTTTCAGCCTGGATTCGAGACCCGGCCGCGGCACCGTGCTTTCCGTCGAAACCGGGGAGGAGTGATATATGTACACAAGCATCATGATTGCCGATGACCATGCCATGGTGCGCGACGGCCTCAAGATGATCCTCGAAGCCGCGAATGACATGATTGTCGTGGCAATGGCGGCGGATGGCCGCGAGGCTGTTGCCCTGGCCGCAGAATTCCGGCCGGAAGTGATCATCATGGATATCTCCATGCCCGGCCTGAACGGGATTGAGGCTACCAGGCAGATCCATGAGCGGTTGCCGGCGGTCAGGGTACTGATCCTCTCCATGCATCACTCGCAGGAGCATATCTGCCGAGCCCTGATGGCCGGGGCAGAGGGGTACCTCCTGAAGGAATCGGCGGGCAGCGAGGTCGTCACAGCGGTGCGTACCGTCATGAATGGGGATCGTTTTTTCGGCAATGGTGTCGAACAGCCGGTGGAGGTTCGTAATGGCGCGGTTCACGATATTCAGAAAAGTCCCTTCGACAAACTGTCGACGCGTGAACGGGAGGTCCTTCAGCTTTTGGCCGAGGGGAAGAACGCCAAGGAAACGGCCTACCTTCTCAAAATTAGCGATAAGACCATTGAAACCCACCGCTCGCATTTCATGAAGAAGCTCAACACCCATTCGGTTGCGGATCTGACCAAGTTTGCAATCCGCGAGGGGTTGGCCAGTCTCGATTAGAATGTATAGAAGATATTTTAGCGTATTTAAGGGGCGGATAAAATAACATCGTTAACGCACTTATACTGTTCAACAGGATAACGCGCCGCTTCAAGTTCATCTCCCCATCATTCCCGTATCATTCCTTGTTTTATTCCTTTCCAAGTGATTCATGCCCAATTCTAGCACATGAAAACTGTAATATCAGGAATTTCCTGATATTGCAATTTGCTCTGGATGATAAATACTAGTCAAGTCAATGTTAATAATTCGTCATGGCCGGTTAAAAGCGGCCTACAATTCTTCCGGTGGAAAGGAGGTGGTAGTGTGTACTACGTCTCTTGCCGCGGTTCTCCGCATGATGTTGAGGAAACGAAGAGGCATCGCTGATTCAGTTTCGTGACCTTCAATGCCCTTGTCCGGACCCCGGAAGGTCCGGTATTGAAAAGAGGAGGATTTAATGCATTACAATTTAATCTTTGAGGGTCTAATTCCCGGCAGCTTGCTGCGGAGTAGTTCATCTACCAAGAATAGAAAGGAAATAACCATGAAACCGATTAAATCAACAATTGGGAAACTGGCAATGGCGTTGGCCATCGTTGCAATGAGCAGCGGTTTGGCAATGGCGACGGGTACGGGCACCGGAACCTTGACGGTTAGCGCGTTTATCACCGACCAATGCGAGATCGGCAATTCAACTCTGAATTTCGGTGCGTATAATCCAGCGAGTGAAGCTGATCTGACAGGCTTCACAGCACTATCTGTCGTTTGCACTACAGGAACTACTGCCAAGATTTTCAGCTCGACTGCGATAGCAAGCCGGCTAATTCAACGTCAGGTTGTGGCAGGGAATTCGGGTGGAAATGGTACCCTCACATATCGGCTTTTCACAGATGCTACAAGAACTACTGACTTGGGTAATGATGATACTGCCGCTGACATCGCCTATCTCGGATCCGGTCAGGTTGATACCCCGACCTTGTATGCAAGCATCACGCAGGGACAAACTTCGGCCACCGCTGGTGTTTATTACGGCACGGCCAACCTGACGGTTTCCTACTGATCCTTCAGCGTTGTCCGGTTTAGTCTTTGCAATAGAGTTAAAACACAGCCTTATCCCCTCACCCGGCCTTCGGCCACCCTCTCCCGGTGGGAGAGGGGGTGATTATTATCCCTTCTCCCTATGGGAGAAGGTGCCCCGAAGGGGCGGATGAGGGGGATTTTGACTTGTGCAAAAACCTGACGATTTCCTACTGATCCTTTACTTAAATAGAAGCAAAATGGTGGTGTATGGTTAATCCTTTTTGTAAGTTAGCGGTCGCAGCAGCCTTAATATGCTGTGGCAAGGCGGCTTTCGCCCTGGGCATTTCTCCTGTCCTGGTGGAGTTGACACCCGGCAAGCCCGTGGCAACTGTGACTATCGGCAATAACAGCGACGCGTCCATTGTATATCAGGCCGAGTCGCTGGTATGGCGGCAGATTGACGGGCGTGACCGCTACGAGGAAACCGATGATCTGGTTGTCGTCCCTCCCATCGCCGAGGTTGCGGCGGGCGGCAGCCAGATTTTTCGCGTCGCCCTGCGTCGCCCTGCGGCCGTCCAGGCCGAACGCGCCTATCGGCTGGTCCTGGATAACATTACCGAGGAAAAGCGGCCGGAGGAAGCCAAGCAGAGCAACGTACTGTTCCGCATCAGCCATAACCTGCCGGTGTTCGTAGCCTCAGCCGGCGTTCCATGCGTGCAGCCCCGCATGGCGCCCTGCGCACCGCCCCAGGGGAAAGCCTGCGTGCGGCTTGATAACGACGGCAACCGCCGCATCAAGATCACCGGCCTGGTGGTGGAAGGGGGAAGTGACGTGCGTCACGACATGAAGGTTGTGGATACCGTGCTGGCCGGCGCGTGGAAACAGTGGACATTCGACCGCCCAGCCGGCTACGCCGGAACTCTCACCGTGCACGCGGAGACCTCGGCAGGGCCGCTCACCGTCGTCCTGCCTCCGCCGCCCCGTTGATCGTCGCAAATGGTAATGACGCGCTTTCTTGCAGCCCTCCTGATAACATCCCTTTTCTACCAAGTAAGCGGCGGCAGGGAAGCTAGAGGGATGAACATCAGTAGCGGCAAGGCCGAAACCCTGCTCCTGGAGGTCACCATCAACGGCCAGCGCCTGAAGGATATCGTGCGCGCCGACCGGCTCGCCGACGGACGCCTGGCACTGCCGCTCGACGCCTGGCAGGAGGCCCGCCTTCTCCCACCTTCAGGTGTGCCTTTGCATCTCCCTGACGACCGGCTGGGCTACATACTGGAATCTGTGCCGGGGCTGACTTACAAGCTCGACACCGGCCTCATGGCGCTCACGATCACGGCGCCCCCGGCGGCTTTCGGGGGCAGCGCCTTAGATCACGGGCGTGGCGGCGAAGCGCCCCCCAACCTTTCTCCTCCCGGGCTCTATCTCAACTACGATGCAAACGTTATCGAAACCAACGGCCGTTACAACAGCTACGGCGCCTTTGTCCAGGGAGTTGCCTTCAATGGCTGGGGCTCCGCCGTTGCCGGCATGATCGCGCGGGGGGACCGGGGGCATGACGAGGCGATTCGCGCTGAGACATACTGGCAAAAGGACCTCCCAACACCGATGGAAACCCTGGTGGCTGGCGATACCATCAGCAGCGGCGGCGCCTGGAGCCGCCCGGCACGCTACGCCGGCATCCGTTGGGCGCGGGATTTTACCCTCAAGCCAGGGTACATCACAACGCCGATGCCCAGCCTGTCCGGCTCGGCGGCTCTCCCCTCCACCGTAGACGTGCTCATCAACAATCAACGGCGGAGTAGCGAGAGTGTGGCTCCCGGCCCCTTCGAGCTGACCAACGTGCCGGTGGTGACCGGCGCCGGCGAGATCAACCTGATCGTCCGCGACCTGCTTGGCCGAGAAACCGTCCAGTCCCAGAGCTATTATCTCTCCCCCCGTCTGCTGGCGGCCGGTCTGACCGACTTTTCCCTGGAAGGCGGGTTTCTCCGCTTGAACTATGGTGTTGACAGCAACGATTACGGCGCGGGCTTCGCGGCCGGCACTTGGCGCCACGGCCTGACCGATGCGCTGACCGGCGAGGGGCGGGTCGAACTGCAGGGGGAGCGCCAGGCGGCCGGTGTGGCGCTGACCAGCCTGGTCGGAAAGCTCGGCGCGGCTTACGGCGCGGCGGCCGTAGCAAACACAAGTGGCGCTATCGGCGGGTGCTACCTGCTTGGCCTGGAACGGAGTTCACCGCGCGGCGGCGTCTCGCTCCAGTGGGAATACTTCGATCACAATTTCACCCAATTCGCTTTTTTGGCAGGCGAGTCCCACCCGCGCCAGAACCTGAGCGCGGGTCTGGGCTTGCCGCTCTTTAGCCGAGTGTCGGCAGGGTTCAACTACACCAGCCAGTACACCTGGGAGGGGGACCGTTTCAACCTGGCCTCGGCCAACCTGGGAGTGACGCTCCCGAGGAGTATGTTCATCAGCGCGTTTGCCAGCATGAGCGTGTGCAATGGCCATGCCTGGAGCAGCGGTGTCAGCCTGGTCATGCCTCTGGGAAACCGGCGCACCGCCTCGGCCGGCACCAGCCGCGACACCGATCGCCATACGGTGAATTCGGTAGAGGTGAGCCAGTCGCCGCCGGTCGGGCCGGGGCTGGGGTGGCGCTTGCGCGGCAGCGACGACCGGAGCCAGCAGGGACAGGGAAGCCTAGTCTGGAACACCAACGTCGGCAGCTTTACCGTCGACGCCAACGAGGGGAACGACAGTCTGGCCCTGCAACTGGGAGCCAGCGGTTCCATCGGGTTGCTGAAGGGGCTTCCGTTCGCCACTCGTAACATCGGCTACGGCAGCTTCGCCGTGGTCAAGGTCGGCGACCTCCAGGATGTGCCGGTGTACCTCTCCAACCAGCTTGTCGCCACCACCAACGGCGGCGGCATGGCCCTGGTACCAACCCTGCTTCCCTACCAGAAAAACCAGCTCACCATCGACCCTGCCGAACTCCCATTCGACATCGAGGTCGGCGGCGTAAAGGAAATGCCCTTACCTTATGCACGCAGCGGCGTCTTCGTCAATTTCCCGGTGCGCCGCACGCGAAACGCACTGGTGGTGCTGCTCCAGCCCAACGGTGAGCCTGTCCCGACCGGCGCCCGCGTGGTTGTGACGCCGGGCGAACGCCAGTTCATTGTAGGCAAACGCGGCGAGGTCTACCTGATGGACGTGGGCGACGCCAACCACCTATCAGTGCACTGGCAGAAGGGCGCCTGCCAACTCGACTTGCCCCTTGACCCAAAAGGCCCGAGCGAACCACGCATCGGGCCGATCATCTGTGGAGAGAAGCCATGATGGAAATTCGCGCGACTTTTGCCGTAACGCTGCTGATGGCTTCCCTGCTCATGTTGTCGAGTGCGTCGGCGACGTCAAGCTGCACGGCCGGCGCTACCGGCGTCAACTTCGGCAGCTTCAGCCCCCTCACCGGGAACAATGTTGACATCACCGGCACCGTGACAGTCAACTGCACCGACGTCACATCCTACACGGTTACCCTGTCAACCGGGAGCGGGTCCTACAGCCAGCGCAGAATGGCTTCCGGCAGCTATTATCTCTATTACAATCTTTTCCGGGATGCCGCTTACCAGCAGGTCTGGGGCGACGGGAGCAGCGGCAGCTTCACCGTGACTCTCTCAAATCCTGTTAACGGCCAGAACAACGTCCACACCGTCTACGGCTGCATCCCGCTCAGCGGCCAACGCGCAGCCCACACCGGCAGCTACAGCGACTCAGTAACCGTTACCGTCACATATTAGGTTGCGAAGGGGACGATCACACATTTGTAACTTGTGCATCCCAAATGAGACCGGAGAGGATTTATAGAATGTCTATCAGAATCATGATTGCCGATGACCATGCCATGGTGCGCGACGGCCTCAAGATGATCCTCGAAGCCGCGAATGACATGATTGTCGTGGCAATGGCGGCGGATGGCCGCGAGGCTGTTGCCCTGGCCGCAGAATTTCGGCCGGAAGTGATCATCATGGATATCTCCATGCCCGGCCTGAACGGGATTGAGGCTACCAGGCAGATCCATGAGCGGTTGCCGGCGGTCAGGGTACTGATCCTCTCCATGCATCACTCGCAGGAGCATGTCTGCCGAGCCCTGATGGCCGGGGCAGAGGGGTACCTCCTGAAGGAATCGGCGGGCAGCGAGGTCGTCACAGCGGTGCGTACCGTCATGAATGGGGATCGTTTTTTCGGCAGTGGTGTCGAGCGGCCGGTGGAGGTTCGTAATGGCGCGGTTCGCGAT
>PLYK01000063.1 GCA_003151775.1 Geobacter sp.
CCTCCCGCTTGCGCGCCGAAGCGCTTTAGCGCGCAGGCCCGTCAAGAGAGGGGGGATTTTCCGAAATATTTTATGTTCCAAGACGCTAGTCGGCTCTCCGCTCCATTCCGTTATAACTCGGGCTTCTCCTCCAACGAACGGGGTCTACGCCGACGGTGACCCATCCCGTACTACGCTTGAACTTTTGGACCTTATTCCCTTCCAGCAGCCTGTCAAGCTGGGAGCCTTTGACATAATCATACCTGTTGTCGTCATAGAGCACCTGGATAAGCATGGCTTACCTCCCGGCGGACCGCCCCGCCTCTTTATTAAAAAAACCTTATTTTTCTTGTTGTTACATACCAACCACTTTTTATTGTATAGCAAACTACAGATACAAATGCAAGTCAAACTTTCTCCTTTCCATCTCACAACCCCCACTTTTCGTAATGCATGATTTCATCCAGCGGTTTCCGCGAGGGCACGCACCCCGACTCCGGCATCCCGAGCGGATAACCCAGCGGTATGAGTCCCACGATACTGAGATAGGCCGGAATGCCGAGCAGGCTCCCCAACTGTTGTTCGTCAAATATTCCTACGAAGACGCTGCCCAGCCCCACGGCATGGGCGGTCAGCATCAGGCTTGCCACGGCCATCCCCACATCGGTCATGTAATATTGCTGCCCCCGCGTGTCGCCGGACTGGTTGCATTCGGCGCAGGCGACGATCACCACCGGCGCCTCGGCAAGGGCTCGCTGGGAAGGATTCGATTTGTACCCCTTTGCCGTGCCGAACGAATCCGCAACCGAAAGCTCGCTGATCCTTCGTTTCATGGCGGGGTCCTGTACCACCACAAACCGCCAGCACTGCATATTTGCCCACGACGGCGCCATCCGGGCAGCTTCCAGGACAGCCGTGAGTTTTTCCGCCTCCACCGGCCTATCGGAAAACCTGCGGACGCTTCTCCTGGTCCGTATCGCTTCAAGGGTATCCATGGCCAATCTCCGCTCCATGATCGTACTTATTCAGGAAAGAATCAGAAGAGCCCGGCGCTTGCACTTTCCGGCAGGTCAGTACGCCCAGTAGGGACCTGTTCCCAGGCTCGATTTCGTCCCATTGATCCCCACAAAGACGCTTCGCCCGAAGAAGAAGGGAAGTCCCCAGTCGAAGCTCTTGACCGCGCTGCCGCCCAGTTCGCCGAACACCTGGTTTGACGTGCTAAACAGGCTGTCGGCATTGCCGATCAAAAACGATACCATCCCGCTCGGAGAACCGCTGGCCCCCGTAGTGGTCGCGGAAAAGCCGGTTGTGGCCGGAGGGCAGAACCAAGGCGCATTGGGAGAGGGACAGGCGGGAAGCTGGGTCGCCGAGGGGCTCGGGAAGAAGAGCCCGTTAGAGCCGGTATCGATGAAGCTGGCGTACTGGATGCCGTTGAGGGTGGTGGTGAATTCAGCGCGTTGATCGGCGCCATAGGCCGTCACCCCGGAAGGCATGTTGTTGGCCTGGGTGCCGATGCCGAGTATGAGCAAACCGCTGGCCGAACCCGCCCCGCCCGCGGGAAGAGGAGGCAACTGCACCAGCACGCCGTTGTTGTCAACAGGAAGCGCTGCAACCGGGTTTGAGACATGGGCGTTTGGTGTCGTCCCTGCACACGGCGATCCGCTCGTTGCCCCGCTACAGGAAAAATACTGTCCGGAATCCTGCACAAAGAGGCCTACACCGAGGATTCCATTGCAGTTGGCTTCGGAAGGACTGGTGTGCGGGGTAGAGTTTGGGCTCGTGCAGAGGTTGGACGGGGTCCCGAAACCCTGGTTGATGACTTGAATGGGGATCTGAACCGCTGGCTCATTTCCCAGAATGACACTAGCCATCTGAACCGGCCCCCACGCGGAAGAGCCATCACCGAACTGGATGCACTCCGCCAACAATCCTGAACCTGACGTTACTTGAGTGAGCGGAACCGTAAACGCCTGATTAAAGATGAGGAGCCCGGAGCTTCCGGTATCAAGGAGTATATCGTTGATCTTCTGGCAGTTGGAGGTTCCGGGGGCGCAAATCGTGACGCTGACGCACGGTTCGTTTAAATAGGAGGGGTTATCCGAGCAGAGAGAGCCATTCACGGTTATGGTCAGCACGTTGTTCCCGGCAACGGACGGACCTACTACCGGAGGGCCCGGCGAACCGGAACCGCCGGAACCGCCGGAGCCGCCGCAGCCGGCGAGCGCCATCAGCATGAGAAGCGGAACTACGGCTATCTTACTTGATTTCATCAAGGCTCACCCCCGGAGGGACCAGGGCCGGGACATAGGCCCGCCCCTGGAGGTTCCGCATATGTCCCCATTTTTCGACAACGACCCGGCTCCCCCTGACCTCACTTCGTCTCCGTCCCATTTGACGAGGGGTGTTCTCTAATGCCTGCTTATATTCGGCGACATAGGAGCCCAGAAGCGTCGTAAGGTCGGGATGCATCAACCCGTTCCAGGCGATTGCAAACACAACCCCCCCTGGCGACACGTATTCCCGCACCTTGGTTGCATCGGACGTGATCTCCTGGACCGTATAACCCGGCTGGACCGTCGTGGCGCGCCGCACGGCTGAAAGAGCCTTGCGGTCCGTTGCGACCGAATCGGCAGATCCCCCCAACGTGGCCCCGGCCTGCCGAACCACCGCGAGAGTCGCTGCCAAAAGGACAAGACCGGCCAACAATACGCACACCTTTCTCTTCATGGTACCCCCTTCCGCTGCTCCCCTGCCTCAAAGAGCATCCCTGTTACCTTGGCCGAACATGCCGGCTTTGGAATAACGTTATATAGTTATATTGTACGCCATTTTGATAAAATAACAAAAAAGCCGTCTGAGACGGCTTTCAAAGGGATGATATCCAGGTGGAGAGAGTGGAAAGAGCTGTGCTACCTTCTGGCTACCATGCGGCGTTGCATGCGACCGCCCATGGATGCCATCTGGTGTTTCTGCAAGGCCCCCAGGCTCTCCAGGTGGAACTGGAACCACATGTCACCGTAGTTTCTCATCTTCATCTTCTTCCCCTGTTCCAGGCATTCAAGGTTATCCTTGAGCGGCCCGTCGCCGGGCAGCTTCTTCAATCCCTTCCCCAGGACCTCCTTGGCCTTCGACACGTCGCCGCAGTCGTTCAGGCAATAGGCGTACAGGCCCCAGAGCAGCGACTCCTTGGCGTTCCACTGGACAGCTTTCTCAAAGGTAGCGATCATCTTGTCCTTCTTCTGGCGCTTCATGTAGCAGATGGCCAGCATCCCCATGGCTGCCCAGTTCTTGAAGAACGACTTTTCAAGATACGGGAAGGCGTTGGAAAAATCGCGCTTCATATAGTAGATCATGCCGATCTGGGAGTTGACCTGCCCTTCCACGTAGACCTGCCATTTACCGTACCTAAGGGCCTCTTTCAATTCGCGGACGGCCTTTTCAAAGCGCGGCGGTTGCGCCTGGAGATCCTTGCCGGCGGTTTCGATGGAAACCATGACCCTCTTCATGATGACGCGGGAGATGAGCAGGAAGGCCGCGGTGAAGACCGCCAGGCCGAGCAGGAGCGACACCCACCAGGGGAGTTTGACGGCAAAGAGCAAAAGCAGAAACAACGCCACGCCCGACGCGGCGGAAATGAGGATATTATACATCGGTCCTTCCTTTCATGGTGAGGCGGACAAGGCGAAAAATATCAGCTTTTCTGTGCTTCAGGCACCATAGCCCCGTTCTTTTCGATAAACTTGGCAATGATGATGCGCCGTCCCGGCTTAAGGGCAACCCTTTGCTTCAGGTTGTTCCATACCGAGAGGAGCTTGGAGGAGATGTTGAAACGTTTGGCAAGCGAAATCAGGGTATCGCCTTTCTTAACGGTATAATATTTGGCGTAGTCACCCTTGGACATGGCTACGGCCGAACGCCCCTCATGGCTGAAATCCACCGTCTGCCGGATCGGCACCACCAGCGTCTTGCCAGCTATGCGGCTCTTCCCGGAGAGTCCGTTCAATTCGGCCAGCACATCCGGGGTCGTATTGAAGCGGCGTGCAATCACCTTGAGAGAGTCCTTTTTCCGGGCGTGATAACGGGTGTAGAGCAACTTCTCGGTGAAGCGCTGATCCTCGGGAATCTTGCTGTAAGCGGCCTCGAATTGCAGCTTTGTCCCCTTGGGAATCATCAGTTCGTAGTCGGGATAATTGGGCGGCGTGCACCAATGGCGCAGGGCCGGATTCAACTCCTTGACCGTTTCGTAGGTGGTGCCGGTCAGCTTGGCCACCAGCTCCAGATCGGTGCGCGATGGGACCTTGACGGTATCGAACTCGATCGGCGCCAGGTAGGCCACATCGGAAAAACCGTAATGGGCGGGATCCTTGGCAATTATGGCAGCGGCCAGAAGTTTTGGGACATACTCCTTGGTCTCGCGCTTGAGATAAGAGCCCCGGGAGAGTTCCCAGAAGTCGCTGGTGTTGTACATGCTGATGGCGCGCAGGATCTTGTTTTCACCGGCGTTATAGCCGGCGGCCGCCAGATACCAGTCGCCGTTGAACATGCCGTAAAGCTCTTTCAGGTACAGGGCGGCTGCGACCGTTGCCTTGAGCGGGTCCTTGCGTTCGTCGATCCACTGGTCGATACGCAGTGAATAACGCCGGCCGGTGCCGGAGATAAACTGCCACGGCCCCACGGCATTGGCCACCGAGCAGGCATGTAGATGGAAACCGCTCTCGATCATGGCCACGAAGACCAGGTCTTCCGGCATCCCTTCATGCTTGAGGATCTCTTTCATCATGGGGATGTAGCGGGACGAGCGGGAGAGCCAGCGGGAGAAGGTTTGCCTGCCCCTGGTCTGAAAATAGGTGAGGAAATATTCGACTTTGCTGTTGAGGGCCAGGGGGATATCGGCTTGGGGGAGATCAACATCGGGCAGGGCCAATTCGGCAGCGTCGTCCGTTTTGTCCTTTAGCTCTTCGAGCGTAAAAAGCTCACTTATGTCCTGCTGTTGATCCTCTTCATCCGTCAACTCGTCGCGCGGGACGAGCGCCACCTGTTCCAATGCGGGCAGCGCAGGAACGGCGGGGCTGGTCAGCTCGGCCAGCAGAGGCTGGACCGGCTCGGCAGCGCCTGCCGGAAGCGAGCAGAGCACGAGGAGTATGGCAATGACGATATGCTTCACGCGATTTCCCTGAAAACATAACGCCGTGACTCATCAGGGCTGACGGCATGGACCTCTCGAAATCGCTTCGGCTTGAAGAATCAGGAGCCTCTGTCGCTTTCAGCCCGTGACTCTGCCGTCAACGGAATTCCGACGTCGTGTTAGATAAAGTTTAATAACTATAAATGAGTTTCAAAAGAAAGTCAATAGACCGGCAACAGGGTCAGGGTGCCGTAAATGACGTTATACCTGAATCCGTGACACCTTCACGGATTCAGGTTTAAACTAAAAAGCCCACAGAAGTGGGCTTTTCCTCGACTTCACATAAGGCATCAGGGCGTGGAGGCGCGTTCCTTCTCTCGATGCATCGCTTCCCGGCCGGCTTCGATGGCCGACGCCAGGATGCTCTTCTTCTCCACGATGGTTTCCTTGCCGTCCTCGATGGCCGTCTTGATCTTATCCTGGGCCTCCTTGGCGTATTCCTTGATCTTGTCGACCGCATCATCGGTCAGATCAGCGATGGACTCGCGCATCTCCTTGCCGCTCTTGGGCGCATACAGCAACGCAAGTCCGGCGCCTAGAGCCGCTCCGGCCAGAAATGACACCATCACCGTTCCTGCGGAAATTCCTTTTTCCTCGTCAGACATGGTCATTTTCCTCCCCGTTTTATGAGATAGCGTTCAAACAGATATTTACCCGCCACTTTGGCGCCGACCGCCCAAGCCGTTGTGGCATTGAGCACGCCGGTTACGACTCCTACCGCCCGGTTTATGGTATGGAGGTTGTCTCCGGTCTCTCCCAGCGCCGTCATGAAGCACTTGACATCGTCGGTATGCTCGGCCACGCTGACGCCGACGCTCTTCCATTCGGCCAAGGCAGCGGTCAGTTCCTGGATGGCCGGTCTCAACTCCTTATGGACCATGTCCGACAGTGAACTCAGGGCAGTCGCCGCCCGCTTCACGGCCAGGAGAGTCGGAATGAAAGCCAGCACCATGATGCACAGCACCGCCGTGATGATGATCAGCACAATTCCGGGCAGGGTCATTTTTTTCTCCGGATAACGTTTTCAAGCCTACTAATAGTATTTCACAGTATAAAACAAGTTGGGAATAATTCAATCTAATGTTTTTTGCGCGCAACGCTTATTTTGTCCAGCACCCCTGCCGCGAGGAGCGGAATCATGATTTCGTGGTGGCCGGTAATCGCCAGTCCGCGGCTGTCACCGGCGGTCGGACGCTTGACCACGTTTTGCAACGGACGGTAATGCTGCTGCATATCGAAGTTGACGGTGGTGAAACGGTCCACATGAAAACCCATGTTCTGCGCAATGGAAAGCGCCTTGAGAAACACCTCCGGCATGATCACGGCACTGCCGATATTGATGAAGACCCCTCCGTCGCCAAGTGTAGCCACCACGGAGGTGAAGAGCCGGAAATCGGTGAACGTGGCCTGCCCCAGCACGGCGCCGTCGGCCTCCGGGTGCTGATGGATGATGTCGGTGCCCACGGCCACATGCACCGTGGCGGGAATGCCCTTGTCATGGCAGGCTGCCAGCAGGCTGGCTCCGGCATGGGGGTTGCGGTTTTCAACGATGAAGCGCCCTAGCGCCTCGCCGTACCCCATCCCCTCGGCAACGCCGGCCTTGAGCGCCCGGTTGATGTCCCGTCCGGTTTCCTCGGCCATGCCGAAGGTGCCGCAGTGCAGCACAGCGCCCACATCCTCGCTGGTTTCTCCGATCAGCGATATCTCGTAGTCGTGGATCGAGGCGGAACCGTTCATGGCTACCGCCGTCACGACGTCGGCGTCGATCAGCGCCTTCAGCACCGGTTGCAGGCCGCATTTGACGACATGACCGCCAATGGCGATCACCACCGGCTTACCGTTATGGCGGGCCGCAACGACCGCGTTAATGGCCGCATTGAGATTCTCGGCGCCCAACTGCTTGGGCATTGCCGCCAAAAGATCGGCAACAGTCATTCCGGGCGTAATTGCAGCGGCAAAATCACGGGCAAGGGAGACCTTGTTCCTGCGTTCGGCAATGGGGTAGGTTGTGACGGCGGTGAGATCGATGGGCTGGAGCTTCATGACGTAACCTTCCGTATTGTCGTGGGTTCCCCCCTTTATAAAAGGGGGGCAAAAATCAATTACCCGAACAGAGCCTTCTCCACGAGTTCGCAGACGATGTGGATGATGGCGATGTGTCCCTCCTGGATGCGGGGGGTGTCGTCGGACGGGACGACCAGCGCCAGGTTGCAGGCGCCCTTGATGCTCCCGCCGTCACGCCCAAGAAGGCCAACAATGCGGCAGCCGCGTTCCCGCGCCAGTTGAAAGGCCTTGAGCACATTGGGGGAGTTGCCGCTGGTGGAGATGCCGACCACCATATCGCCCGGCGCAGCAAGGGCCTCGACCTGGCGGCTGAAGACGGCCTCAAAGCCGTAATCGTTGCCGATGGCGGTCAGGATGGAGGTGTCGGTGGAGAGCGCCACGGCCGGCAACGCCCGGCGTTCCAGTTTGTAACGCCCGACGATCTCGGCCGCGAAATGCTGGGCATCGGCCGCTGAACCTCCGTTGCCCATAACCAGGAGCTTCCCTCCCCTTTTGAGGGTCTCAGTCAGCATGACGGCCATCTCGGCAATCAAC
The DNA here is from genome assembly GCA_003151775.1 of Geobacter sp. Lineage (GTDB taxonomy): Bacteria > Desulfobacterota > Desulfuromonadia > Geobacterales > Pseudopelobacteraceae > Oryzomonas. The sequence goes on from PLYK01000063.1 coordinate 7,763, forward strand.
GGCGCCATATCGCGCTCGATGATCTCGAACAGCAAGCGATGGGCCTGCAACTGCGCCGTCACATCTGCAACCATGAACTACCTCCATTCCGGACCATGGCGGCCCGGCACTCACGTTTTCTCGTCAAACGCCCCTGATCGCGGCAGCCATCCCGGCGAAAGGAATGGCCATCTCCATGCCGGCAGCTGACGCATCGTCATTCCAGCGCACTATGATCATCCCGGGGTCAGCCCCCCGAAGCGCCCCCAGCTTGCGCACCAGGGCACGTTGCGGCATGAACCTGGACAACCGCACCAGATCTATGCCGGTGTGCAGGCAACTAAAGCCGCAGCGGTGAAACTCCGTGGCCTGGCGGTGATGCAGCAGCAGTGTGAAGCGATGCCCCTGACGGGAACCCTCAAGGATGGTTTCAACGGCGTCGATAAGGGGACCCACATCCGTATCCGGGCCGAAGTAGACGCCATAATGGCGGCTGGCGCCCCACTGTCCCAGATAGATCTCCCAACTGGCGCGGGCCTGGCCCTGCCGGCGCTCCTCCGAACCAAAAACGGTTTCCTGGCCGCAGACCAGGAGGGAGCGTGACGTTGCGCAGGTACGATACCCCTTGCTCCATGCGCGACGGACGTAATCAGTCAGGCACCACTCGCCGCTATCCATTCCCTCGTCGAAAAAGCCGATCTGCATGCGCATCTCGTTCTTCAGCAGCAGGGCCGAAAACGATACCGTGAAGGTATCGAGCGACGAGCAATCGTGCCTGTTGTTGACCGCACAGAGCGGCGATGCCCCGCTGCCGCTGAAAACCGGCGAGACGATACCGACCCGGGTATCCCCGGCAACATCCGTGAGCGCTTCCAGCCATCCGTTCGTGACCAGCACATGCGGCCGGAGAATGACGGCAAAAGCACCGTCGGAGCGCGCCAGCCCCCTATTGATCGCCGGCACCAGCCCGATGTTACGCTCGGACTTTATGAACAGGCCGCGTTCTCCCAGCGGCTCGGAGAACTCCTCCAGCATCAACTCGGTCTCCCGGCTGCTGCCGTTATCGACGATGATCAGGCGAGCCTCGGGAGAGTGCCCGATGATCGCGGACAGACAGGCGCGGGTTTCAAAAGGTTTGTTCCAGACAGGGACGATTATGTCGATGGAAGAAGTTGTCATAAAGTGAGAACATGGATAGACACAGATGAACAGGATCGGCAATTCGCAGCGCCTCCTGGACATCTTAGGGACTGTCATGAAATAAGTGTNNATATTTATTTCATGACAGTCCCTTAGTCCATCCCCGCTGATAGAGAGTTTCTGCACGACTCTCTGTGCAGCCCCGGCTAGGAGGTGATCGCGACCCGGCGGAGAAGGTTCAATTCATCCAGCACCTTGCCGGAGCCGAGCACGACGCAGTCCAGAGGATTCTCGGCAATGAGCACCGGAACCTTGGTAACCTCTCGCAGCAGCACGTCGAGATTGCGCAGTTGGGCGCCGCCGCCGGCCAGGAAGATACCCTTGTCGACGATGTCGGCCGCCAGCTCGGGCGGCGTCTTTTCCAGGCAGATCCGCACCGTATCCACAATGGCGTTGACCGCTTCCTTGAGGGCCTCGCGGATTTCGTCCGAGTTTACCTCAATGGTCTTGGGGATGCCGGACACCAGGTCGCGCCCCTTGACGCTCATGAATAGGGTATCGGGACCGGGGTAGGCCTCGCCGATCTCGATTTTGATGCTCTCGGCCATGCGCTCGCCGATCTGGAGATTATACTTCTTTCGGATGTACTGGACGATGGCTTCATCCATTTTGTCCCCCCCCATGCGGGTGGATTGGGCATAGACGATGCCGGCCAGGGAGATGACCGCCACCTCGGTGGTGCCGCCGCCTATATCGACGATCATGTTGCCCGAGGCCTCGGTAATGGGCAAGCCGGCCCCGATGGAGGCGGCCATCGGCTCCTCGATCAGGTAGACCTCGCGGGCGCCGGCGCTCTCGGCGCTCTCCTTCACGGCGCGCTTCTCGACCTCGGTGATGCCGAAGGGGACGCAGATGATGATGCGGGGCTTCACCAGCGTGCGCCGGTTGTGGGCGCGGGCGATGAAGTATCGGAGCATGGCCTCGGTGATCTCGAAGTCTGCGATGACGCCGTCCCGCAGGGGGCGGACCGCCCGGATGTTGCCTGGGGTGCGCCCCAGCATCTCCTTGGCCTCACGGCCGACGGCCAGGACCTTGTTGCCCCCGCGCGCGTCGCGCTGGACAGCCACGACGGACGGCTCGCAGGAGACGATCCCCTTGCCCTTCACGTAGATGAGGGTGTTTGCGGTCCCGAGATCGATCGCGAGATCGTTCGAGAACAGGCCGTGCAGCCAGTCGAAGACCATCGGGCCTCACTCCAGCGGGAACCGTGGAACACAACAGCGGACCATTCCCGCCAGAAGCGACGGGACCGCGCTTCTACCATAGAGGGGGATGGTGTCTACCCTCAGCCGGGCACCTCCTCGCCCGGGCCTTGCGCCAACGTAACCGTCGGCGCGTTAAGGGAGCGAGGAGCCTCAACCCTTCGAGATCTTGCCCTCTTTGTGCGGGAAGTGCTTCCGGCACACGGGGCAGAACTTCTTGATCTCGAACTTCTCGGACAT
>PLYK01000110.1 GCA_003151775.1 Geobacter sp.
TGCACCGAAAAATAGTGGTGGTGGACCGGGAGATCGCTTTTGTCGGGGGGATCAACATCATTGATGACTGTGGAACGAAGGGCGACATGCTCCCCCGCTTCGACTATGCAGTAGCCGTACAAGGGCCGCTGGTGGAAGCGATCCGCCTTTCCGCCCGGAGTCTCTGGTCAATGGTTGCGTGGAGCCGTTTTCGTAAGGGGGCGGTCCGCGGCGGGACACCACCTGTATCAACCTTTACCAAAGGGCAGATGAGTGCGGCATTCCTGATTCGGGATAATTTCCGCCATCGCCGTGACATTGAAACTGCGTATATGCGGGCGATCGAAGAAGCAAAATTCGAGATTATTCTTGCCCATGCCTATTTCTTGCCGGGGTTTGATTTCCGTCATGCACTTACCAATGCGGCCAAACGCGGCGTGCGGGTACTTTTGCTGCTGCAGGGACGAGTGGAATATCTTCTCCAGCATTATGCAACTCGGGCGTTCTATGGCAACCTCCTCGATGCGGGAATCGAAATTTACGAATACCACACGAGCTTCCTGCATGCCAAAGTGGCATTGATCGACAGGCATTGGGCGACGGTGGGGTCTTCAAATATCGATCCGTTCAGCCTGCTGCTTTCACGGGAAGCGAATCTTGTCGTCGACGATGAAAACTTCGGCGCTACGCTGGCACAAAGCCTGATACAAACCATTGTGACCGATGGCCAACGGATCTTGAGGGACAACTGGAAACAGCAACCGATTGGGTTCCGGTTCATGGGCTGGCTCAGTTATGGTTTGCTGCGATTGATGATGGGAATATCCGGGTATGTCAGCGACAACAGCCAGGCCAAGAACGAGCGAACATCAATACCGTTTCAACCGTCGCTTCGATCTGGCCAGGATGTTCTCCCGACTGGTCACCGCAACTGCCCAGACAGGTAAGCGTCCTGAGGCTTGGTTGCGACTAGCCGTCGATTAGTACTACTCAGGTCCTGGAATGAGTATATTGTCTATCCAGTTTAAGCTGATTAGTGCGGCATATATGCCGGTGTATTGGCGGCCGCAGCCCTTACATACTGGGCTGGCCATGGAATCACGTGATCCAGCTCCTTGGCTGCCCGGAGCGGCCAGTATGGGTCACGGAGTAGTTCCCTGGCCAATAGCACCAGGTCAGCCTGACCGGAACGGATGATATGATCCGCCTGAGCAGGGGCCGTTATGAGCCCAACAGCTCCAGTCTTACTACCAGATTTGCGCCGAATCTGCTCTGCAAAAGCTGTCTGGTAGCCGGGGCCAAGCGGAATCCGGGCAAGCGGGTCCGTTCCCCCCGACGAGCAATCTACCAGGTCCACCCCTAACGGCAACAGTTGCCGTACCAGCTCGACGGACTGTTCCAGATCCCAACCACCTTCGACCCAATCGGTAACTGAAATCCTTACAAAAAGAGGCAATTCGTCGGGCCAGATTTTTCTGACTTCACTGACGATCTCTTTAAGGAGACGCGTGCGGTTCTCGAAGCTGCCACCATATTGATCGGTGCGCTGGTTGCTAAGCGGTGAAAGAAACTGGTGCAGCAGATAGCCATGGGCTGCATGAATTTCCGCTATGTGAAACCCTGCCTGTAAAGAGCGGCGAGCTGCTTGTACAAAGGCCGTCGTGATCTCTTTGATATCATTTTCACCCAGTGCAGTCGGTACAATGCAACCTGCGTCAAAAGGTATGGCACTTGGAGCCACAATCGGCCAACCACCTTCCGCCTCGTTCAAGGTGACGGCTCGATTCTCCCAGGGAGGAGGGGTACTGGCCTTGCGACCTGCGTGGGCCAACTGAATACCGGCAACGCTTCCCCGTTGCGCGATAAAGTGGGTGATACGTCCAAGAAACTCAACATGGCTATCGCTCCAGATGCCAAGATCCGCAGGACTGATGCGACCTTGAGGTGTTACAGCAGCAGCCTCTGTGAATATCAAACCTGCTCCGCCGGTTGCTCGACTACCGAGATGAACAAGATGCCAATCATTGGCAAAGCCCTCTGTACACGAATACTGGCACATGGGCGATACTGCGATTCGGTTTGGTAATGTTATGCTACGAAGGGTGAGTGGCGCAAATAGATGTGACATGATTCATCCTCCATGTGTTCGACAATAGTTTCAGGCATACTTTTTCTTTCATGGACACGACAGGATTTCTATGCAATGCAAGTCATCTTGCGGACGCTCTTCTCTTCGATCATCCCATCAACAGCGGCAACATAATCCTGGTAATGGGTTGAGGCGATGTGCCGCTCCAGGCTCGCCATGCTCTGCCAATTCTCATAGAAGATAAACACCTTCGGATGATCATTGTCCTGATGCAACCGGTATTCGATACATCCAGCTTCCTGACGAGTCGGTTCGATAAGTTTGAGCAGTTCGGCTTTGACAGTTTCAACAGCATCTTCTCTTACAACAAGTTTAGCTACGACAGTGACTACTGACATGGTTTATTCCTTTTCTCATGGGCTTTCTGGCCATGTACACGTTCATAAGCTTTGCAGAAGGGGCAAATATCCGTTTCAATGTTTTTGACAAAAGAGCTCAGTACCGAGGTTTATCGTCTTCACGTGTGGATTAGTCAGATCAGTCCGATGATCTGGCACCGGCCCCGTTCTTATTTCCGAACTTCCCGAAGAACTTACTACAACTTCACGACCATCTTGCCCACATTCTGCCCCTGGAAAAGACCGATAAACGCAGGCACCGCCAGGTCTATCCCTTCCACTACGGTCTCTTGGTGTTTCAGTTTACCGGCTTTGAAATAACCGCCGGCCTCTTCCAGAAACCGGGCTTGACGATCCAGCCAGTCAAAAACCATCAAGCCCTTCATCGTCAGACGTTTGGTCGTTATGTTAAAGAGGTTGGTCGGGCCCGGCAGCGGATGTTCTGCGTTATACCCCGTGATACAGCCGCAGGCGATGATCCGGCCATGGAGCCGTAATGTTGCAAGCGCCGCTTCCAGTGATTCCCCACCGACATTATCGAAATAGACATCTATCCCGTCCGGCGCCAGTTGCTTCAGTTGGTCGAGAACCGGACCATCCTTATAGTTAAAGGCGGCATCATAGCCGCACTCTTCCCGCAGAAAGGCCACCTTTTCCGCCGAACCGGCAGACCCGATTACCCGGCTGCCGCGCAATTTTGCCAGTTGCCCGGCGACACTTCCCACCGCCCCCGCAGCTCCCGAAATGTAGATGGTTTCGCCCCATTGCAGCTCCCCCTGATTCAAGCCGGCCCACGCGGTTAGTCCCGTCATGCCGAGAGCGCCCAGGTACGCCGAAAGTGGGTGAATATCGCTGCCGACCGGCTGCAATTCTTGCGGTGCGGCAATGAAGAATTCCCGCCAGCCAAAGCTGGAAACGACGATATCACCCTGCTTGAACCCCGGCGCCCGCGACTCGACGACCTCGCCGACAGCGCCGCCTTCCAGTGGTTTGCCGATCTCAAACCGTGGTACGTATGATTTCGCTTCATTCATGCGACCGCGCATATAGGGATCGACGGACATGAAGAGGTTGCGCACCAGCACCTCCTGATCCTTCAGCGGCGCCAGCGTGGTTTTCACGAGTTTGAAGTTTGCTGCGATGGGAATTCCCGTGGGGCGGGAAGCCAATTGGATCTCGCGACTTGTTGTTTGTGCCATGAATGTCTCCTTGGATCTGATAATTCCTTCCGCCCTTGCGGACCCACTGGGGCCGAAAGGGGGGGGGTGGATGTTCCGCACGGTTACATGTTACGGGACTTTAGATCGGTCCGTCGATTGCTGCGACACGAACCAGCTTTTTGTTGACGAACTCCTGGATGCCCATGCTGGATAATTCCCGTCCGTAGCCGGAGTTTTTGATGCCGCCAAAGGGTAAATCCGCCATTGTCCAGGTCGGCTGGTTGATAAACACCATCCCGGTTTCCATGCGGCCGGCCACCCGTTTGCCCCGGGCAATGTCACTGGTGAAGACCGAACCACCCAGGCCGAAGTCCGAATCATTGGCCAGCGCCACTGCCTCATCCTCGTTTTTGACGCGGAAAAGCAGCGCGACCGGCCCGAAGAATTCCTCCCGGAAGGCAGGGTTGTCCGGTGCGATATCCGTGAGGATCGTCGGCTGCATGAAAGCACCCGGCCGATCAATCCGTTCGCCTCCCAGCACCAGGGTGGCACCCTTGGCAACGGCTTGCTTGACCTGATCAAGCAACTTTACCAGGGCCGCTTCCGTGGAGAGAGGTGCGAGTGTCGTCTTCTCATCCATCGGGTCCCCCGGCTTCAGTGCCGCCAGTGCCGTTTGGAATTTTGCGAGAAAACGGTCCGCCAACCCATCGACAATTATAAAACGTTTTCCCGCGACGCAGCACTGGCCCGTGTTGTTCATCTTGGCCCACACTGCCCACGTCACGGCCTTGTCGAGTTCTGCATCTTCCAGCACGATGAAGGCATCGCTGCCGCCAAGTTCCATGGTTGTTTTCTTCAGATTGAGTCCTGCTCTCCCGGCAACGATCTGTCCGGCTTCCACGCTGCCGGTCAACGCCACACCCTTGATTCGGGGGTCGTCAATCACACGATTCACCTGATCGTATGAGATGATGAGATTGGTATAGGCACCGGCGGGAGCCCCTGCCTCCAGCCACAGTTTCTCAAAGGCAATGGCGCATTGGGGAACACACCCGGCGTGCTTGACCATGACGACGTTGCCTGCCATCAGGTTGGGTGCGGCAAAGCGCGCAAGCTGGTAATAGGGAAAGTTCCAGGGCTGGACGCCGAAGAGCACGCCNNGGCTGGACGCCGAAGAGTACGCCGAGCGGACTGTTTTCAACCACCGCTTCACCCAAAGCCGGCGTGAGTTTCCGGGGCGCCAGGAAAGACTCGGCGTTTCTGGCGTAGTAGTCGATGATGTCTGCGCTGAGCAGCACTTCGCCCCGCGACTGCGCAATGAGTTTGCCCATTTCCAGCGTCACAAGGCGGGCAAATTCGTCGACGCGTTCGCGCATGATTGCGGCGGCTTTTGCCGCCACGGCCGCCCGCCCGGCGAACGTCTCGTCCCGCCAGTTCCTGAAGCAGGCCGCTGCGGTTGCAATAGCCGTCTCAAGCTGTAGGTCGCTGATCGGTGGGAACGTCTTTATAACCTTGCCGTCTGAAGGATTAATGCTTTGGTAGCTCATGGTTGCGCCCCCGTAGTTTTCTCCACAACTTTTTCGGCTTGCTTCAGGCTGTTCATATCGATGACAAAGCGGTAATGCACGTCGCTTTTCAGTACCCGCTCGTATGCTTCATTGACCTTCTGAATCGGAATCACCTCCACGTCGGAAGCCACCTTGTGTTCAGCGCAGAAATCAAGCATCTCCTGAGTTTCGCGAATGCCGCCGATAAGCGTTCCGGCCAGTTTCCGACCCTGCATGACCAACGATCCGGCGGCAAGCGGCATCGGTTCGGGGATGCCTATCAGCACCATGGTGCCGGCGCGGCGCAGGAGATTCAGGTAGTCGTTGTAATCATGTTTCGCCGAGATGGTGTCGAGTATAAAATCGAAATGCTTGACGTTTACCTTGAATGCATCCTTTTCACCCGTGGCGATGAAGTCATCCGCGCCAAGGGCCAGGGCATCAGCGCGTTTGCCGGGAGAATGACTGAGGACCGTAACATGCGCACCCATTGCCTTGGCAAGCTTCACCCCCATGTGACCAAGTCCGCCCAAGCCAACTATGGCAACCTTGTCGCCGGCCTTGACGCCAAAGCGCCGCAAGGGCGAATAGGTGGTGATGCCTGCGCAGAGCAGCGGCGCCACCCGTTCAAGAGGCATTCCGGCCGGAATACGCACAACATAATCCTGACTCACGGTGATGCAGGTAGAGTAGCCTCCGTAGGTCGGCGTTTTCCCGTCGCGCTCGTAACCATTGTACGTTGGGCTCATCCCGGCTTCGCAGTACTGCTCTTCACCTTCTTTACAGGCTTCGCATTCATGGCAGGAATCGACGAAGCAACCTACGCCGACCGTATCGCCGACTTTCCATTTGCTGACATTCACGCCTGCTTTCACGACCGTGCCGACGATCTCGTGACCCGGTACCATGGGGAAAATGGAGCCGCCCCATTCGTCTCGGACCTGATGGATATCCGAATGGCAGACACCACAATAGAGAATATCAATGAGCACTTCGTGCGGGCCTGGATCGCGCCGTTCGATTGAATAGGGCCCAAGCGGTGTTTTTGAGGTAACGGCAGCATACGCAGCAGTAGTAATCATAAGTCGCATCTCCTTTTTTTTCTGGTAAGTTTTATCTATGCACTCAGTCTGCATCAGTGAATAGAGAGCAGGTACCGTGCCAGAAAATCTGTTGCGGGCTACGACTCAAACATTTGTTTTGTATGACTAAATTTATGTCGCGACTGTATGAAAAAGGAGAAAACCGCCAGCTGAATCCGTTGTATTTAGCATAAATGCCGTATATAACGGATTTTGCTCAACTCGAAATGCATCCTCCCTGCCTCCCTGTTATCACATAAGAAAAGGCCCCCGAATCACTCTCCTATAAAGCTTTTCACGCCAAAACCGCTTTCCCAAAACTTGCAGATGCCATCGACATTAATACCGGCGCGATATAAGAGTTCTGTTCCGAGATAACCGGTTGTGTATTGTAGTCAGAATTTGTTTCGCATTAATCAGACATCCTCAGTTGTTTTTCCGGCGGCCTTCAATTTCTTGTCCGGCTCAATGCGTTCATCCAGTGCGGCAAGCACAAGTTCAGGATTCATCGATTGCTGCAGTGCTGCCGCCTCGGGATCATGACGATCTCTGACATTTGGCAAATCACGTCGCAACTCTTCCATCAGGTCGATAAGTTTGGCAGTTTTCTGCTCTGTCAATAGATTAACTTTCAGGTCCAGATGTGTCCGCTGTTCCTCGATCCTGGCGAGCCGGTTCTGCTTTGACAGAACCGCGGTCGCGGTAAGCAATGCGCCCAGACCGACAATCCCCTGCAGCCAGAAATATGGCGCGGGATCAAATTCGGCTATGCCTAACCGGTGCAATACGACATTAGCGAGTATCCAGAACGCAACAAAGAACAGAATAATGCCAATAAAAACCGGCTGTCCGATAAAACGGCTAATGAGCTCCATGACACGTTGCGAGCGGCTGATTTTTTGATCTTCGCGCGTGTAGAAATCCAGAACGGCCTCGATGTTCTGGTTGATCTGGTCGTGTTCGGATTCGGCCGGTATGTCATTGGAATCCGGAGGCGTTTCAGGTGGTGGAAGGTCAGGCTTGGTTCTCATTCGGGCGCACACTCCTAATTTCGCCACCCATCTCCGAAAATGACTAGTACATTAATGATTTGGTTGGGCATATCTTCTAAAGCTCAGCCAGCGGCGTTGCCCTTGCCCGCATTGTAATCGGCCACGGCAGTGCCCCATCCCAGAAGCGCCTTGTTGCAATCGGTACGATCAAGGATCACCTCGATAAAGGTCAAGCCCGTGAACGTCTTAGACTTTTTCAATACCGACACCAATTCCTTTTCAGTTCGCACTGCCTGGCTGAGAATAGGTGACTGGCCCTTCAGGGATTTCACCATGGCGGCGTAGTTCCAGTTCTGGAGTGTGTTGTAGGGGCCGTCGTGGATCATCACCTCGATGGTGTAGGCCCCGTTGTTCATGAGAAAGATGACTCCCGAATAGTTGTAGCGCAGGAACGTGGACACCTCCTGGGCGGTCATCTGAAATGATCCATCGCCGATGAGCCCGATAACGCGTCTTTCAGGGTTGGCAGCGGCCAGCCCCAGGAAGGCCCCCACGGACCATCCGATGGAACCGTATTGCATCTGGATTTCGAATTTACAGCCATCCGGCAGATGAAGATCCATGCCATTGAACCAGGAGTCTCCGGTTTCGGCCACTACGGTAGACGTGGCATCCAGGCTTTCATTGATGTGATGGAACAAGCGCCGGGTGGAAAGGGAAAGCTCATCGGACGCTGTTGGGGGAGCTACTCGGGCCTCCTCCTTGATTCTCAGATAGGCGTCCAGTGATGTGGTGTTGGAGTTGAGCTTCGACGCAAGCCCTGTCAGAAATTCAGAAAGTACGATGCCGTGATAGACCTGACCTTCAACGAGGATGCATTCGGGCGAGGCTTCCACCAGCCTGGCTGGCTGGATGAGGGCCGAAAAGCCCACGGTCGTGTAGTCGCTGAAGATGGGGCCGGCGAAAAGGTAGGCGTCGCTGGATTCCACCACTTCGCGGCACCCAGGTGAACTGGCATTGCCCCAGTAGATCCCCATGAACTGGGGGTTGGTTTCAGGGAAAAAGCTTTTTGCATTGGGCATGCAAGCTACACCGTAGCCGCATTTCGAAGCCAGGGTTTTAAACGCCCCTCTGGTGTCCCCTGCTCGAAGCCGGCTGCCGGCCACCAGGACCGGTTGCCGGGCTCCATTCAGAAAATCCGCGACGTGTTTCAGAGCTTTTTGTAACGAACTGGGATCGCTTTGCCGGGTGGGGGCCAAGGCTAGTGTGTTGGGCTTGGAGATCAGGGTGCCGGCCAGATTGCAGGCGATTTCTATGTACACGGGCTTCTGGGCGGAGAGGGCGATGCGTATGGCTTCGTCTATGCGAAAGGCTGCGGTGGAAACCTCGCGGATCACCACCGCGTGGGCCGTGATCTCCTTGTATACCGAGTGAACGAACTTGGCGCCTTCCTCGGGCTGGGCCAGGGTATGATGGAGGACCCGGTTTTCCATGAGAGAGTTGACATTGGGCCCCCCGGAAATAACGATGACGGGCAGGTCTTCCGCAAAGGCTCCTGCAACGGCATTCACCGCGCTCAAGCCTCCCACCCCAAAGGTGAGCACCAGGGCCGCCACGCCCTTTTCCCTCGCATAACCGTCCGCCGCGTATCCAGCATTCAACTCATTGCAGCAATTGATCATCTTCAAGCGGGGGTTCTTCAGCAATTCATCCAAAAGAGACAAATTGAAATCGCCTGGAATGGCGAAGTAATCTCTGATCCCCACCTCTTCCAGACGCTGGGACAGATAACTTCCAACGGTCACTTGATTCATATGACTTCACTCTCCCTATGGGCAAGATTGGGATATTTCCGGGCCTAGTCGGAAAACATATCCCGGTTAAACCTGAGGTAGGCTGGAATAATGGACTGAATCTCAGTGCAACTGCTCAACCAGATCTCCTTTTTTCCCGGGATGCTCGAGTTAAAACCCGAGCTGTTTCATAGTCTCGCGCATGAAGGCAGGGAGATCGGACGGTTGCCGGGACGTGACCAGATTGGC
>PLYK01000136.1 GCA_003151775.1 Geobacter sp.
AGACCTTTGAGGTTTTGAAAACCTCAAAGGTCTGGCCTGAAATATATGCCATCTTGAATGTTATAGGTGTTGATCCGCCTTCCCTGTGACGGACGGGTGGAGTGTTCACAGCGCGTCGGCGCTTGTTTTTTCGAGGGGTTTCGGGTAGCATGGTTGCCTACCGTACCAGTACGGGGCCGGAATAACCGGAGAAGTTCGGTGCACTAAGGCCTTGGGAGGCTCAGGTAATGGCTGGAGACGATATCAGACAACAGATCAGGGAGCTCCTCGCGGCGCGCAACGCCGTGCTGCTGGCCCACAACTACATGCGCGACGAGGTGCAGGAGATCGCCGACATCACCGGTGATTCCCTGGCTCTGTCCATGGAGGCGGCCAAGACGAAGGCCTATGTGATCGTCTTCTGCGGCGTGCACTTCATGGCCGAGTCCGCCGCCATCCTGTCGCCAGGGAAAAAGGTGCTGCTGCCGCGCCCCGATGCCGGCTGCCCCATGGCCGACATGGTCACGGTCGAGGATTTGGAGGCGTTGAAGGGTAAGCATCCCGGCGTGCCGGTGGTGACTTACGTCAACTCATCGGCCGAGATCAAGGCCCACTCCGACATCTGCTGCACCTCGGCCAACGCGCTCAGGGTGGTCAGGTCGCTGAAGGAGGATGAGCTGATCTTTGTGCCAGACCGCAACCTGGGGCGCTGGGTGGCCAAATTCGTCCCGGAAAAACGGTTCATCTTCTGGGAGGGGTTCTGCCCGACCCACGAGCGGATGACCGTCGAGGCGGTCATGCAGAAAAAACGCGAACACCCGGACGCCTTGTTCGTCTGCCACCCGGAGAGCCTGCCGGAGGTTTCGGCCCTGGCCGACCATGTCTGTTCCACCAGCGGCATGTATGACTACTGCCGCGCCAGTTCTGCCGGCAAGTTCATCATCGGCACCGAGGCCGGCATACTCTACAGGCTGCGCATCGAAAACCCCGGCAAGGAGTTCATCCTGGCCTCGCCGGCCCTGATCTGCCCCAACATGAAGCTGACCTCTCTGGAGGACGTGCTCTACTCGCTCCAGACCATGTCGCCAGTGGTCACGGTAGCGGAGGCAATCCGGCTTAAGGCAAAGCAGGCCCTGGACAGGATGCTGGCCGTGCCGCGGGACTGACAGGGGCGAAGGCTACCCCTCGCCCCTACATCAGAATCCGCGTCAGGAAGTAATCCGCCACCAGGATCAGCATGAAGGAGAGCACCACCGAACGGGTGGTGGCGACGCCGATCCCCCGCGCTCCGCCCGAGGTGTTGAAGCCCACGTAGCAGCAGATGACGGCGATGATGCCGCCGAAGACAAAGGACTTGATCAGGCCGGTGGAAATCTCCCTGAATTTGAGCGCCAGGCGCAGTGAGTCGGTATAGGTGGCGTAGGAGATGAACAGCCGCGGATGGAGGTGGCTGATGATGGCGCCGCCGAGCATGCCGACGCAGTCGGAATAGATGGTCAGGATCGGGACGCAGATCAGGGCCGCGATGAGGCGCGGCATGGCCAGGTAGCGTACCGGATCGATGTCCAGGGTCGTGAGGGCGTCGATCTCCTCGTAGACCTTCATGACGCCGATCTCGGCCGCCATGGCGCTGCCCGCCCGTCCCGCCACCAGGAAGCTGACCATGACCGGCCCCATCTCCCGCACCATGGAGAGGCCGACGATACTGCCGACGATGTCCTGGGTGCCGTATTTGGCGAGCTCCATGCCGGTTTGCAGCGCCAGGACCATGCCGACGAAAAAGGCCATCACCGAGGCCACCGGCAGGGTATCATAGCCTATGATGGCCATCTGGGCCAGGATGGAAGGCATGTTGTGGGGCGCCTCGCGGAAGGCGAGCACCGTCCGTTTGAGCAGGAGCAGCACCTCGCCGACGATGCCGAACGAGTAGAGCAGTTGCTTGCCGATGAATTCGAGTAGGTTGGTCATTATTTTACCGTCTTTTCCGTTTTTGTCTCTGAGATTGCTTCCAGTGCCCCAGCCGGGCCTGCACTGGTAAATCTCGCTTGTGCTATGAGCGGGATTACGAGATGTATAAAATCAAGGATCAGACTCGGCAAGAGAATTATTTTGCCGCTTATTAGCACAACAGATAATAACGGTGAATTTAACATGCTTATTTTACACAGAATTTATTATTTATCGGCGTTATTATCAAAGTCATCGGATAAGATATCGTTTCTGAATTATATCCCGAACGGTATCCAGAGGATACTGAGCGATGTCCCCTCCTTTGCCGTGGCATAGCCGAAAAGCCCCTTCAGCAGCTTGAACTCGCTCCCCTCCCTGGTAAAGCGGTACGAGACCAAGGGCGATAGCTCCCAGGCGCTTTCGCCCCCCCGCTTTTCGCGCCAGAAGAGGTTCCAGAGGATCGACATCGCGCCATTGCCCTGATCGTCCCAGGTGCTGATGAATACCCTCCAGAGCGGCGCCAGGTTGCGCTCGACCCCATCGTTCCAGAAGACCGGCTCCACTAGGGCGGGCATGGAGAGCGTCCGCAGGCCGTCCTCGTCCCGCTTCCAGGCATAGAGGGGCCAGAATGCGCTCTGGGCGCGGTCCCTGCCCATCTGGGGCCAGGATTCGTCCGAGCGGTGGAACAGGAAATAGAACAACCTGGTCTTGTCCTGGCGGAATGCTGGGGAATCGATGGCCGTCCGGTGGTATATCGGCCACATCACCCAGCGGCTGCTGCCCTCTTTTGTCTTCGATTCGGCATAAAAAGGGAGATAGCGCTCGGTACTCGTATCCGCTGCACTGGCCGTCATCCAGAACGGCCAGAGGAAGTCCCGTTCCACGGCAACTCCCTTGCCGTCCCGCACCACGCCGCACAAGGGCCAGAGGATATGGGTCGAACTCTGCTTTGGCGATTCGGACGAAGCATAGAACGGCCACAGGTAGAGTTTTCTGGTCGGGTTGTCCGTGTCCTGCCCGAGACGCTCGTCGCTGTAGATCGGCCAGAGCGCAAAACGTTTCTCGTAGACCCCATTCTTGTGTGATTGCCCGTACAGCGGCCAGAATGCGAAGCCGCTCTCCTTTTCGCCCGACACGATGTTGAAGATCGGGTAGAGCCAGTTGGTGGACGTGGTCCCCTTTTTCACCGTGCGCCCATAGAGCGGGAACAGGAAAAAATGGTGCTCGTCGCGCCAGAAGCGCTCGTAGATGTCGCCGTACACGGGGAAGACTGAGGTGTAGGGACCGTATTTGTCCGAGCTGCCGCTGATGTAGAAGGGGAACAGCATGCCGCTGTGCCGTTCCTCGCTCGTCCCGGCTCGTTCGACGTGTTTTTGGAACAGCTGCAGCACCTGGGTGTCGGAATCGTTTTCGCCGCTGCTGGTGGAGGCCAGGGGGTAGAGGATGTCGCTGTCGCCGGACCCCTGGGCTGACTGGCTGAAAAAGAGCGGCCTGACGGCTGTCCTGGTCGTGTCGCCGCTGCGCTCGCGCTTGAAGATCGGCCCCAGGATGGAGAGGTTGCTGTAGCTGGTGGCCGGGCTTAAGCGATAGTCGAACAGCGGCCAGAGGGTGAAGATGGCGCCCGGTTTTGCCTGTGGCGGCGCCGCAGAGGGTCCGGCTTGGTCCTCACCATGGGCGAAGGCGGCGCCTACTAGCAGGATCGCGAGGCAGTGTGCAAACGTTTTTCTCATCCATACTCCCGAGGAGGCTTCAACGGCAGGGGCATTATTCCTTATCGGCCCTGGAGAGTCAACCGCGAAAGGGGTGGGGCGGCAGGCGCTTTTACAAAAGTATTACAATAGTCCAATCCGATCCCATGTATGATAACTTTAAGGATGTCCGAGTCTCTTTGGAGGAGAGTCATGACGCAGTCGTTGACGATAGGAAAGTACACCGTCCCGTATCCGGTTATTCAGGGGGGCATGGGTGTACGCATCTCCGCCGGCCGTCTGGCAGGCAGCGTGGCCAAGTGCGGCGGAGTGGGACTGGTTGCGGCGGCCGGCATCGGCCTCAACAGTGGCCTCTACAACGGCAGGAATTACTTCCAGGCCGATGCCGAGGCCTTCAAGGCCGAGATCCGCAAGGCTTACGAGATTGCGCCGGATGGCGTCATCGGCGTCAACGTCATGGTGGCGTTGTCCGATTTCGAGCAACTCGTCAAGGCTTCGGTGGAAGCGGGCGCCAAGGTGATCGTCTGCGGCGCCGGCCTCCCCATGAGCCTGCCGGTGTTGACCGCCGACCACCCCGATGTGGCCCTGGTGCCGATCGTGTCGTCCCTGCGGGCGGCCCAACTCATCGCCCGCAAATGGCTGAAGGCCTATAAACGCCTGCCGGACGCGGTGGTGGTCGAAGACCCGGATACCGCCGGCGGGCACCTGGGTGAAAAGATGGAGAATATCGGCACCGGGGAGTACGACCAGTATGCCACCGTCCGCCAGGTCAAGGCATTCTTTCGCAATGAATGCGGCGCCGAGGTCCCGGTGATCGCAGCCGGCGGCGTATGGGACCGGGCCGACCTGGAGCATGCTCTGGCTGAAGGCGCCGACGGCGTGCAGATGGCCAGCCGCTTTGTCTGCACTGAAGAGTGCGATGCCGACGATGCCTTCAAACAGGCCTATATCCGCTGCTCAAAGGAGGATATCGGACTGATCATGAGCCCGGCCGGCCTGCCGGGGCGGGCCATCCTGAGCAACATGGACAATATCCGCCGCTACGACGTGGACAACAGCACCCCCTGCCGCACGGGCTGCCTGAAGAAATGCTCCTACAAGGAGTCGGGCGAGCGTTTCTGCATCGTTTCCTCTCTGGACCGCGCCCAGCGGGGCGCGATAGATACCGGCCTGGTCTTCTGCGGCACCAACGCCTGGAGAGCCGACCGCATCACCACGGTGCGGGAGATCTTCGACGAGCTGTTCGGCGAGGAGGAAGTTACATTACAGGAAGAGGCGTTACAGGAAGCGGCTTAAGCCGGGTCCATCGAACCCGGAAAAAGCATGCGCCACAGAGACACGGAGACGCGAAACGGCCCGCCGGGAGAAATTCCGGCGGGCCGTATCCGTTCAACCATAAAACTCCACCCTTCAGGCTGTCTCACAAACCCCGACCACCTTGCAATGCTCCTTTAAAATAACTTGCTTTCAATGACAGCAAACGGTTATTTTTATAAAGTTAACGTTTGAATACATCGGTTCAGCAATGTCCGGTTAGTAAATTGCATTCGACTGAAACATGATCTAAAATCCCCCCTCCCGTCGAAGGGAGGGGGAGCTAACTGCAAATACAAACCGGACAACGCTGACAACGGTTCTACCCCTTCTTAAATGACCGAGGAAAAGAGATATGGCTGCATCCGATGAACAGCTTAGAAGCGAACTGATTCTGGACCATCTGAAAAGACGACAGCGCTCAGAGGAAGTCGTGGATATTGAAGAGGAGCGCGTCAAGATTGTCATCTTCTCCTCCGGGAGAAATCGCTATGCGTTCTACGGCAGTTCCATCAGGGAGATCCTTTCAGCCTGCGAGATATCATGGGTGCCAAGCCTTCCCGTGTATATTCTCGGGCTTATCAGTGTGCGCGGAGATATCGAGTCGGTCATCGACATTCGCTACTTTTTGGGAGAGGAACGAGAAGATCTCCGCAAGAGCCACATTGCCATAGTTGTGTGTGGGGATTTTCATTCCGGCGTGTTGATCGATTCTATCGATGATGTTGTGGACATACCCGTCAGTGAGATCGAACCTCCCCTTTCGACACTGGGTGGCGCAGTTCTCGATCTTGTGGTCGGAGGGATCAAGCATGGCGGCAACACATTGGCTTTGCTCGATATCGGCAAGTTGGCGTCCAAGATAGCATTATGAGTGATGCAGAGAACACTCTCGACTCCTTGGAGCTTGATCTGCTCCTCTTCTCGGTCGAGGGGGTCTCTTTCGGCGTCGATGCGGAGCAGGTGGAGGGGATTCTCTCCTGGCAGGGGGGAGGGGCGGACGGTCTGGCCTGGTTTCATCGGGAGTTGGGCTACGCCGGCGACACGATCACCTACCGCGCGCCCAGCGTCCTCAAGATCAGGACCGAGGATGCACGGAACTACTTGGTGATCATCGATATGTTGCAGGATGTGACCAGGGTCGTTGCCGGCGACATTCACCCCTTTCCCTCCTTGGTTGAGCCGTATGCCCTGCATAAAGGGATGTGGGGGATAGTGGTCAAAGACGGCCGGATGATCCTATTGGTGGATTTTCAGCGTCTGATGCGGGAACGGATGACTGTCGATACCCATGCGGAGATGACCGGAGATGATAATATTTAGCATAAACAAGGAGGCAACGTGAGATTCACACTGAGGAAAAAGGTATTAGGACTGACGTTTATCAGCGTCTTCTCCATAGCTTCCGTCATATCCGTCATTTCCATCATCAATATTATTTCCCGGGGCGGGGAACGGATCGCAGCATACCGGGCTACGCTCCTGTCCGAAAGGCAACAGCAGATCAAGGGTTATGTGGACATGGCGGTCAAGCTGGTGGAGAAAATGCCGCTGGATGAAGCCAAGAAAACCATCCTGAACATGCGTTACGGCGAGAGCGGATATCTCTTTATCCAAGATTTCAACAATAAAATGATTGCTCACCCGGATCCCCGTCTTGAAGGTAAAGACCAGAGCGACCTGCGCGATCCCAACAGTGTCTACATCGTGCGTGAGATCACCAAGATATGCCGGGAAAAAGGGGAAGGATTTGTAAAATACATGTGGAAAATGCCGGGGCAGGAGGTAATGAAGCCGAAGATCACCTACGCCAAGTCGGTTCCCGGCAGAGGCTGGATCGTGGGAACGGGTATCTATGTGGACGATATCGATGCTGCGGTCATCAAGGAGCGCTCAACGATACGGCATGAAATATCCAGCAGCATTGTTCAATATGTCGTCATTACGCTCACCGTCCTGGTGATTCTGCTGCTGACTGCGATTTTCCTGGTCAACAGATTTATTGCTTTTCCCCTTGAGGCCATAACCCGCACGATGAAAAATTTCAACAACGACCTGACGGTAACCGTGCCCGTAACCACCGATGACGAAATTGGCGACCTGGCCCGTTGGCTCAACGAGCACATCGAGGGACTGCGCCAACTTATGGGTATGGTTTCCGAGGAGACCGAAAAGGTCCATGGCAATGCGAAAGTGATCGCTTCCAGTGTCGATAAACAGACCGAATTTGTCACCCAACTTTCCAGTTCGGTGGTGGAGATATCGTCAACCATGGAGGAGTTTTCATCCACGGCCAGCCAGATAGCCAAACACAGCCAGGGGGTGGTCGAGCGGGCGGATAAGGCCCTAGAGGATACCAAACATGGCGCCGAAGAAGTGGAAAATTTGACATTCAAGATGAACGACATCAGCCAGGACATCCAGGCAAACCTTGCCGAGATTGTGGAGTTGGGACGGAAATCGAAGGAGATCAACAAGGTTATGGAGATTATCAACAACATCGCCAACCAAACCAAATTGATTGCCTTCAATGCGGCGCTGGAGGCCGCCAGCGCAGGGGAGGCTGGAAAAAGGTTCGGTGTGGTGGCGGTAGAGATACGCCGTCTGGCCGACAGCGTGGTGGAATCGACGGCCGAGATCGAAGGTAAAATCACCGAGATTCTGGATGCGGTGAATCGTTTGGTGATGTCATCGGAAAAAAGTTCCCAGATGACCATGGACGGCCAGGAATACGCCTCCCACACGGTGATGATGCTGATTGACATGGTGGACGGGGTACAGGAGACCACCGACGCGGCACGACAAATCTCCCTCTCTACTCAGCAGCAACAGATTGCCAGCAGCCAGGTGGTGTTGGCGCTAAAGGATATTGAACAGGGGCTACGTTACTCCACCGATTCTATTCGGGACTCGAGTGTTGTGACCACTGAGTTGGCGGAATTGTCCGAAAAGCTGAGATCATTGGTCATGACATTTAAACTAGTTGCTTCAAATGCCACTCACGACGAGGCACGTTCCTTGAAAATTGGCAACCTATGAAAATATCCGAGCGGCCTATTCGGGTACTGGTGGCTGACGATTCGTCCTTGGCTCGCGATATGATCTGCGCCATCCTGTCGTCCGAGCCCGGAATAAGCGTCGTGGGAACGGCAGCAAACGGTTTGGATGCCGTTGCCAAGGTGGTGACGCTCAAACCTGACCTGGTTACGATGGATATTGAGATGCCCATGATGGGCGGACTTGATGCCATTGAGAGGATCATGGCCGAACACCCGGTGCCGATCCTGGTGGTGACGGCGTTGGGAGGCGTCCGCACCGCTTTCTCCGCCGTATCCAAGGGAGCGCTCGATGTCATTGAAAAGCCGGATATTGACTATCAAGGCGGGTTGGAACTAATCAAAAAGGTTCAGCTTTTGTCCAAAGTGAACATATCCCGGCATCTGGACGTCAAGGCGCGTACGGAAAGCATGGCTGGGAGTTCCGCTACAGTCGAACCACCGCGACCGAACGGCAGGGTCATCGCCATTGCCGCCTCCACAGGTGGGCCCCAGGCCTTGCAGCAGATCCTCTCGCGGCTTCCAGTGGACTTTCCCGCGCCCATTGTCATCAGCCAGCACATCGCGGAAGGTTTTGCCCAAGGAATGGCCGATTGGCTGAACGCCAGTACGCCACTTGCGGTTTCCGTTGTCCGTGCCGGCGAGCAGATGTCCCCTGGCCGCGTGTATGTCAATCCATCGGAGTTTTCCATGCGCATAACAAGGCAGGGAATGACTATTCTCGAAGGACAGGAGGCGTGCCAGCTTTATCATCCCTGCTGTGACACTCTGTTAACAGCCGCAGCGAACGCCTATGGCGAGCATTGTGTGGGGGTCATCTTGAGCGGCATGGGAGACGATGGCGTTGATGGCATGCGGGCAATTAAATCAGCCGGAGGAATGACCCTGGCTCAGGATGCCAAAAGTTCCGTGGTGTACGGCATGAACCGGCTTGCGGTGGAGCGTGGGTATGTAAACCGGGTTGTGGCGCTGGCAGATATCCCCTCCGAGCTTGTGATGCTGGTAGGCGGCATAAGAGCATGATTCGGGCAAAACGATGACAGGGCCAGACAACGCCAAACTCGTCGGTTTCAAGGACCTGCTGTTGACTAAGTGCGGGCTCGGATTCGAGAATGAACGCGAAGCCGCCCTGATCAGGGGGCTACGCCAAAGGATGAGCAACCGGAGGATAGAGGATTTCGATGACTATCACGGGCTTCTGACCGGCGATATCGATGAATTCAACCGACTGGTTGAACTGCTCACCATTAATGAGACATATTTCTTCCGCGAACCGGACCACCTGAAACTCCTTGTTGAGCGGCTCATCCCGGATATTTTGGAGGAGCGGAAAAGCGACCGGATCAGGATCGTGAGTGCGGGGTGTTCCACCGGAGAGGAACCGTATTCGATCTCTATGCTGCTGCACGAGCGGTATGGGACCGACTTTGGCAGACTTTTTTCCATCACCGGCGTGGATATTGACACCTCCGCTATCGACAGGGCTAAACACGGGGTCTACGGCAAGAATTCCTTCCGCGCAGTGGACACTGACCGGCTTGGCCTCTATTTTGAACCATTCGGCAGGAATGAGTATCGCCTCAAGGAAGAGATCAGGCAGGTTGTGACCTTTGAGGTGATCAACCTGTTGGGCACGGTCTACCCCGCTTCCATGCAAATGCCTGACGTTATCCTGTACCGCAATGTCTCCATCTATTTCCCGGGCCATGTACAACATGCAATATTCAGCCGTTTGGCATGTCTGCTCACCGAAGGCGGTTATCTCCTGGTCGGTGCCGCGGAAACCATCCACCACGACTTGGGTATCCTCTCCTTGGTGGAAAAAGACGGGCTCTTTTTCTATCGCAAATTGCCGAATCTCTTCATCGAGAATCGTCGCAACCGGAGCAGCGCCGCCGGCGTGAGCGGGCTCCCTGCGGCAGGAGCCGGCCAACCTGCGACGCCAACTGCACGCGGCCAACAAAGGGCGGTCCGTCACGGCCATGCGTCCCTGGCGCACGCCCGAGAGCGGCGGTCCTCGCCCGATGCGCATGCGCTCTTTGACGATGCTTTGGGACTGGCACAAGATAATCGCCCCGATGCGGCCCTTGAATTGCTCGACACTCTCATTCGGCGGGACGACTCTTTCGTGAAGGCCTATTTACTCAAAGGGACCATCCTCTTGAACTCATCCCGCTTCGACGAGGCCCGTGAGAATTGCAATAAGGCGCTTGCCAAAAATCCGCTCTGCCTGGAGGCGTCTCTTATGCTCGGCATCATCGCGCGGCACGAGGAAAACGACGACGAGGCCCTCAGGCGATTCCGAGAGGCTATTTACCTGGACTCCGCTTGTTGGCCGGCCCATTTTTATACCGCCGAGATAGCGTATGCGCGGGGCGACATGAAACGGGCGTGCAGCGCGTACGAATCCGCTCTCAGGATACTGGAAGGCGACCCGTCCGGAGATCGGGGGCAGACGTTTTTCCCCTTGGCGTTCAAGACTGATCAGTTCGTGGCTATCTGTCGGCACAAACTGGCACTTATCAGAGTTCAGGGAAAGTGACCTATGGCATTCGACCGATCTAAATTTCTGGCTCGTTTCGTCGAGGAGGCGCGTGAACATTGTTTACGGATAAGTGCTGGTCTGCTTGACTTGGAACATTCTTCCAGCGACGTCGAAACGCTCAATTCCTTATTCCGGTCAGCCCACACCATTAAGGGATCGTCGCGGATGATGAAGCTTTTTGCCATTACAGAGTTGTCACACCACATGGAGGATGTACTCGATGCGGTGCGGGGTGGCAAGGTCTCTCTGTCCGTGACTCTAGCGGATCTCCTCTTCAGAGCGGTAGACGCCCTGTCGGCGATGCTGGATACAGTGGCCAGCGGGGCACAATTGCCGGAGGCGCCTAAGGTCCTCTGTGGTGAACTGAGCACGGCGGCGGTGCAATCGGATATTCAGGGCGATGTTTCGCCGTCACAAAAAGCCACTCCGCCCGCTGATGTACTCGCGCCAATCGAGGGTGAAGTTAGTGAAGCTGTTTCCGCAAGGCCCCCGATCCAAGGGAGTGAACCAAATGCCGCACCTTCCGCGAACACGGCGGACGCCACCCGGCCGGCCAAGCCAATCGGCAAGGTCAGGCAGATGGATTACCTGCGCATCAATGCCGCAAAGCTGGACGATCTGATCAGGCTGATGGGAGAGATTGTCTCCGAGCAAGGCAAATTTAGGCGTCAGGTCCGGCGCCTGCACGAGATTGAGCGCGCAACGGAACGTTTCATGGTGCGCTTAGCGGAATCGTGCAGGACTCAGGTGGGGAGCGTCGAACTGGCCGCAGCCGGTGCAGCCGTCCATCAGTCGTTGCGCCTGGCGGTGGCTTCCATGTCAGACACTGTGATCATGCAGGATCATCTGGTCGGCGAACTCCAAGAGACCTCACTCTCCCTGCGCATGCTGCCTCTTTCCACGGTGTTTGATACTCTACGCCGCACGGTACGGGACCTGGCACGTGAACACGGCAAGGATATGGACTTTGTGGTCAACGGCGGCGAGACCGAGTTGGACCGTAAGATTATCGAGCGTATCGGCGATCCCCTGATCCACATGATCCGCAATTCCCTCGACCATGGCCTGGAAAACGCGGAGGAACGTAAGGCAGCGGGCAAGCCGGCCAAGGGGATCATCACCCTCTCGGCCTTCTATGATGGCGGCTGCGTTACTATTGCCCTGAGCGATGACGGCAAGGGGATGTCGGCCGAGCGAATACGCGAGAAAGCTCTGTCCAAACGGCTGTACGATGCGGACACCCTTGCCCGCATGTCCCGTTCCGAAATCACCAACCTGATTTTTCTTCCCGGTTTCAGCACCAGCCCGATCATCACGGATCTTTCCGGTCGGGGGGTTGGGATGGACGTGGTAAGGAAGAACATCGTCGATGACCTGAAGGGAACCATCATCATCGACACCCAGGAAGGGAAAGGCACTACCTTTTTCCTGCGGTTGCCTCTCAACCTTGCTGTATTTCCTCTGTTTTTGGTATCGGTGAATGGGTTTGTCTGCGCTCTCCCGGCTACCTCCATCGCCAAGATGCTCTCGGTCCATAAGGATGAGATTATTGATATCGTCCACAAACAGGCCTTCCGCCTGCATGAACAGATAATACCGGTGGAGAGCCTGGCCGCCATCCTCGGGCTGCCCTGCAAAACGGAAGGGCATACGGACGAACGGCTGTTGGTCGTTGTCAGAGACGGCAGCGAGATGCTCGGCCTCATGGTGGATGAGATTCTGGGCAGGGAAGAGATGGTGGTCAAACCGTTGCCGGGCCATCTACAGAACCTGCGTTTAGTCTCGTGCGTCACTATCGATGAGGGAAACAGCATTGTCAACGTCTTGCACGTCCCGGAATTGTTCAGACTCGCCCGGGAATTAGCGGAGCCGGCGCGAACGCATGCCCATGCCGAAGAACCCAAGGCAACGATCCTGGTAGTGGACGATTCCTTCAACACCAGAGAGATCGAGAAAAGCATCCTGGAGGCTTACGGCTACTTCGTAATAACGGCCGGCGATGGCCAGGAGGCGTTTGAAATGACCCGCGACGAAATGTACGACTTGGTCATTACCGATGTCGAAATGCCCAGGCTGGACGGGTTCTCGCTGACCGAACGACTGCGAAAGGATGATCGTTACCGCAACATCCCGATAATTATCGTCACGTCGAGAGAAAAGGACGAGGACAAGAAACGGGGCATCACGGTCGGGGCCGACGCCTATATCGTCAAGGGGGCCTTTGACCAGTCCAATCTGTTGGCAACGGTCAAGAACCTGATTGGATAACCTGTCAAAGAGGTCTTATTATGGTAGACACGCCATCTTCACCACAAGAAAAACTGAAGGCGCTCCGGGAACATTTCGCGTGCATCCTGCCCGAAAAAGTTGCCCGCTGCAGTGAACTTTGGACGGCTATCATAGATGGCCGCGCAACAGAAGACACTGGGACAGAGTTGGCAAAGAACCTTCACACCTTGGCCGGGTCGGCGCCATCGTTTGGGTTTGCCATGCTGGGAAAGATTTCCCAGCGGGCCGAGATAACGCTCAAGGCAAACTTGCCTTGCGAGCATGAGGCGCTGGAGCGAGTAAAGGGGGACATCTCCGGTTGTATCAACGAGATGAAGCGGATATGCGAAATCCAGGAGGAGGGGGTTGAGGAGAGGAGTGACGACCTGTTGGCTTTAACCGTGGTTCAATCGGTGCAGTCACGGGGCAGGCTGGTCTTTATTCTGGACGATGATCCGCTCTTCTGCAAGAAGCTCGGGGAGCAGATTCGCTGCTTCGGCTATGAAACCCGGGAGTTCACCTCGCGCAGAGGCCTGCTGGAGGCACAGTGGGACCCGTTTCCGGCCGCCATCATCATCGATATGATAATGCAGGAGGGGGATTTTTCCGGCGCCGAGGCGGTCTTCACCATCGAGGAACATATCGGAAAATGCCCACCGGTCATCTTTGTCTCCAACAACAGCAACATCGAGGCACGCCTCGAAGCCGTCAAGGCCGGGGGAGAGGCCTATTTCTGCAAGCCGGTGTCGATCAGCGACCTGATCGACTGTCTCGACAGGCTCACCTCAGAGCATCAGATCGACCCCTGCCGTATTTTGATCATCGACGACGACGTGGAACTCTCGACTTTCTACTCATTGACCCTTCAGCAACAGGGAATGGAGACGCTGGTGCTCAATCAGCCACTGCAGGTGGTGGAACACCTGGTGGACTACAAGCCGGATCTGATACTGATGGATATGTACATGCCCGAATGCAACGGCTACGAGTTGGCCAAGGCCATTCGCCATATGGAAGCCTACTTCAGCATCCCCATCGTATTTCTCTCCTCGGAAACCAGTGTCGAACGGCAATTGGTGGCCATGCAAATGGGGGGGGACGATTTTCTTACTAAACCTATCCAGCCCGACCACCTAGTCTCCTTGGTCGCCATCAGGGCCGAGCGGATGCGCGTCATTAGGAACCTTATGGAGCGGGACAGCCTGACCGGACTCTACAACCGCAGCATGTGCAAGGACCACCTGGAACTGGCCGCCATGCGCGCCCGGCGAACGGGTGGCAACATGGCCTTTGCCATGATCGATATTGATACTTTCAAGAAAATCAACGATACATATGGGCATCCCACCGGAGATCGGGTCATCGTTACCTTGGCCCGTCTGCTCCAGCAGCGCCTGCGCAAGACCGACATTGTCGGGCGTTTCGGGGGTGAGGAGTTCGCAGTAGTGCTCCCGGACACCAATTTAAACGCGGCCCGCGAGGTGCTCGACAATATCCGGCAGAGCTTTTCCCTGGTGAGGCATGCCTACGCTAAGGGAGAATTTTCGGTAACCTTCAGCTGCGGTATTGCCGCGTACCCCCCCACCAACATCTCTACACTTTGTGACGCGGCCGACAAGGCGCTGTACCGGGCCAAGGAGGGGGGAAGGAATCGGGTGGACGTGAATATTATGGGGCTGACAGCAACGTTAAGCGAACGGAATACAACCAGCAACTACTTGAGAACATAAGAAGCAGCCTGTGGAGCATTGGCGGGACTGCCGGGAAAAGGGTGACGTTATGAGTGGCGAAAAATGCAGGATTCTGGTGGTGGATGACGATCCGTTCGTAGTCGAGATGCTGGCGATTATACTGGAGGCGGACGGTTATGAGGTCGATACCGCTGAAAATGGCGAGGATGCCCTGGCTAAGTTTACCGCTTCTCCGGATACCGGATTGATCATTTCCGATATGAATATGCCGGGAATGACGGGATTGGAACTGATCGGTCAAATCCGCGCCTATAATTCGTCAATACCCGCCATCCTGCTGACCGGTTCCGACGACGTGGACCCTGGGCAGGAGGTCGATGAATATTTGCTGAAGGATGAAAACATTCAAGATAACATTTCGCTGTCTGTGGAAAGGGTACTGGAAAGGCATGCCCAAGTATAATGATTTTCAAATGGAGAAACTATGGGTGTCAAGGCAAACTTAATTGCAACAAAACTGAAAAAGCTCCGTGAAGGGTTTATACAACAACTCCCTTCACAATTGGACATAATCAAAAAGGCTTACACCGCCCTTGGCAAAGGGGACCCGGCCAAAGAGGCGCTTGATGAACTACACCGTTGCTTCCATACCTTGAGGGGGTCGAGCGCTAACTTCGGATTGGACGCTCTTAGTGCCGTTGCCTCAGAGGGTGAACAACTGGCAAAAAAGGTAAGAAGGGGAGAGGCTGATCCTGAAATTTCCTGGCGCTCCTTGTTAGAGGAACATATCGCCCAATTGGAGCGCGAGGTGGCCAATATCAATCCGTCGCAGTTGCTGGATCTGCTGGCTATGGAGATTGTGGCTGCCGCCGAAACATACAATGAGAAGGAGCGCAAGCTCGTCTATCTCTGTGAGGACGACTCATTCCAACGCCTGAATCTTGCCACCCAGATCGGTTGTTTCGGTTTCGAGGTGGTCTCCTTTGGAGAATTGGAACAATTCCGCAATGCGGTTCTAAGTGGACACCCCGACGTCATAGTCATGGATTTGGTCTATCCCAACCAGCCGATGGGTGGCGCAAACATCATACAGGAAATACGGGCCGAGTTGAAACGGGAAATCCCAACGATCTTTATTTCCTCGCTCAGCGACCTTTCTTCCCGTCTCGCGGCCATACGGGCCGGCGCATGCGCCTATTTCGTTAAACCGGTAAACGTCACCAGCCTCTGCGCGACCCTCAATAACCTTACCACGGGAGAAGCTCCCGAGCCGTACCGGATTATGATCGTGGATGACGATCCTTATCTGTCGGAGACGTTTGCCGTGATTCTGCAGGGGGCGGGGATGGAGACCCGGAGTTTGAACAATCCCTTGCTGGCTTTGCCATTACTCTTTGAGTTCGAGCCGGATTTGATCCTCATGGACATGCATATGCCCGGCTGCAACGGCATGGAGTTGGCCAAGGCTATCCGGCAGATCGACTTATATTTCAGCATTCCGATCATCTTCCTTTCCAGTGAAACCGACACGGACGTGCAGTTCGATGCGAGGCGGATTGGGGGGGACGAGTTCCTGATCAAACCGATCAAGCCCTATCACCTTATCTCCACCGTGACCGTTCTTGCCGAACGAATGAAGATAATACGCTCCTACATGGTTCGAGACAGTATGACCGGGCTCTTCAATCACACAGCCACAAAGGAGTATCTTGACCTCGCTATCGAAATGGCTTTGCGTCAAGAGAAAACGGTCTGTTTTGCCATGATTGATTTAGATCACTTCAAGAATATTAACGACAAATACGGTCATCATGCGGGTGATCGGGTTCTGATGGCGCTGGCCCGGCTTCTCAGGCAACGGCTCCGCAAATCTGATGTGGTCGGCCGCTCAGGAGGCGAAGAGTTTGCCGTCATACTCCCCTCGTGCTCCATCCAGGATGCAGGCTCCCTTTTGGAGCAAATACTGGAGAGTTTTGCTGCCATCAACTTTCCTGCAGGGAATGAATCTTTCAACTCGACCTTCAGCTGCGGTGTTGCCTCCCTGGATAACTACGACACTGCGGAAAAACTTTATAAGGCAGCGGATGAGGCACTCTACTTGGCCAAGCGTGAAGGTCGCAATCGTGTCGTAGGTGTCGGATACGGAGATACGAGTTTACATACTTCCTGAATCAATATTACAACCAACAAAAGGAGAGCAAACAGATGTCACAAGATTTCATCGTAGCAGACCTTGGCCTGGCCGAATGGGGCCGCAAGGAGATCAGGATCGCAGAGACCGAGATGCCGGGGCTAATGGCCATCCGCGAAGAATTTACCGCAGTTCAGCCGCTGAAGGGCGCCCGTATCACCGGTTCCCTGCACATGACCATCCAGACCGCNNTCTTCTCCACCCAGGACCACGCCGCTGCCGCCATCGCCGCCGCCGGAACTCCGGTCTTCGCGGTCAAGGGCGAGAATCTGGAACAGTACTGGGACTATACCCACAAGATCTTCGAGTGGCCCGACAACGGCTATTCCAACATGATCCTGGACGATGGCGGCGACGCCACCCTGCTGCTGCATTTGGGAACCAGAGCCGAAAAGGATAAAAGCGTGCTCGGCGACCCCGGCTCCGAGGAGGAGACCGTCCTGTTTGCCGCCATCAAGGCCAAGCTGGCCGTTGACCCGACCTGGTACTCCACCCGCATCGCCCACATCCAGGGCGTGACCGAAGAGACCACCACCGGCGTGCACCGTCTCTACNNAGCGCGCCACCGACGTGATGATCGCCGGCAAGGTGGCCCTGATCTGCGGCTACGGCGATGTGGGCAAGGGTTCGGCGCAGGCCATGCGTGCCCTCTCGGCCCAGGTATGGGTGACGGAGGTGGACCCGATCTGCGCCCTTCAGGCTGCAATGGAAGGCTACCGCGTGGTGACCATGGAGTATGCCGCCGACAAGGCTGACATCTTCGTCACCTGCACCGGCAACTACCACGTCATCACCCATGACCACATGGCCCGGATGAAGGATCAGGCCATCGTCTGCAACATCGGTCACTTCGACAACGAGATCGAGGTTGCCGCCCTGGAGAAATACCAGTGGGAGGAAATCAAGCCCCAGGTGGATCATGTCATCTTCCCGGACGGCAAGCGTATCATTCTGCTGGCCAAGGGGCGCCTGGTGAACCTGGGTTGCGCCACCGGTCACCCCAGCTATGTGATGAGTTCCTCTTTTGCCAACCAGACCATCGCCCAGATCGAGATATTCACCAATCCGGGCAAATACCCGGTGGGGGTCTACACCCTGCCCAAGCACCTGGACGAGAAGGTGGCCCGTTTGCAACTCAAGAAGCTCAACGCCCGGCTCACCACCCTGACGCCCCAGCAGGCGGCCTACATCGGCGTGCCGGCGGAAGGCCCCTACAAGGCGGAGCATTACCGGTATTGATCCGGTCCGCGGAATCAGACACACGAAAGCCCGCTTTTGAGCGGGCTTTCGTGTGTGCGTAAAGGGAACGGGTAGGGGCGGAGCTTGCTCTGCCCAATCGGGGCGCGGCAAGCAGGGCGCGGCAAGCAGCACCCCTACAATTTCTTTCGGGCCGCTTCGTCCAGTGCCTTGATGAGCGCGTCGGTTACGTCCTGCGCATCTATGTCGTCACCCACATAAAGCAGCTCCTTTTTGATCACGATGACGGCAAAGCCGTTGGCCTTGCCATAGGCAACGGCTGCCTGCTCGGTCGCATCGTAAAGGCCCTTGGTTTCCTTCTCCCGCGTTGTGTAGAGATCTTCTTCCAACTGCTTGCCGAATTTCTGGAATTCCTCGACCTTTTTCTGGAATTCCTTTTGGAATTCCTTTGCTTTGGCCTCCCGCTGTTCCGGGGGGATGGTGGGCAGCTTGGCTTCAAATGACGCGCGCAGCTTATCCAACTGCTTTCGCTTGGCATCGACCCGGGCCTGCAGCTTGTCCTTCATCCCTTTGAGCTTGGCCTCAACCGCTTTGCCCCGCACGGTTCCATTGAAGATACGGGGCATGTCCACGAAACCGATCCTGGTGGTTTTGCGTGCCGTTGCGTCGTCGGAGGGTTTGCTTTCCGTCGTGGCTGCCGTTGGACTCTTTTGTGGCGTTTCTGCTGCGGCGGCAGGCTTGGCGCCGGTAGCCGGGGCCGGATCTGCCGCGCTAGCCAGGGCTGGGAGGCTTGCGACAAGGGTAACGATGAGAAGTTTTTTCAACATGGTCGTCATACCAACTCCATTTCGTTTTTGGGGAATGATGCTGCCGTTACAGCATAAAAGGATTAACGCCGTGAGGCAACACAATTACCAAAAAATATCAGCCCAAGTCCGGATTGACAGAAAACTTTGCGAGGTACACGCTAATAATTGAAAATATCTAATTTATATGGTATATTTAAAATTCGTGTATAATTATCAAGGATTCAAAAAGGGGGCCTGTATTTATGCCGAAACGTATCCTGATAGCAGAAGATGATTTATTAACCAGGGAAATGCTGACTACTTTTGCTGAAATGCATGGATATGATGTTATTGCTGTCTCGGATGGAGTTGATTTACTGAATTTTGCTGCTGATGAAAAGTTTGATTTAATAATCACGGATTTAATGATGGCGAATCTGAGTGGGGCGTCAGCCGCAGAAATGCTGAAAACTCAGGGAGATACAACCCCTGTCATAGCCTTGACGGCGCTCTCTCCCGAGGAAATACGCCTCGTTCAAGATGATTTTATCAAGATTTATTATAAACCTTGTGATTTTGGCGAATTATTCGGGCATGTCGAAGCATTGATAGGAAAGTAAGTATTACGGAGGCAATTAAACATCACAACCCATGATGTAGGGGCGCTGCTTGCCGCGCCCTGATTGGGCGGAGCAAACGCCGCCCCTACCATTAATATGTTTAATTGCCTCCGTAATACAAGGAGATGAAAATGAGTTTCTCAATTGAACTACGCTACCATATTTGTCAGCAACCCATCGATCTGCCCGTTTTTAATCCTATCGCTTTAGAATTGCTCCAATTGCTGGCCGATCCCGATACTGAAATCAATGATGTCATCAAGATAATCAACAAGGATCAGGCCTTGTCGATCCAAATCCTCAGGATGGCCAATTCGGCCGCATATGCAGGGCGCTATAAATCGGAAACGCTTAAGGATGCCGTTAGTCGTCTGGGGGTTAAGCAGATAACCAATCTGGCCATGGCCGCATCACAGGCCGCACTCCATTCTTCCAGCATCCCAGTGGTGAACGATATGATGTACTACCTCTGGCTCCATTCCCATGCCTGCGCAATAGGCTGCCGGTCATTGGCCAATAGTATCGGTCACCGGGAATTGGCCGATCAAGCCTATCTGGCTGGTCTTCTCCATGACATCGGCAAGCTCTATCTCCTCAAGGCCATGGAGCAGATCCATCTTGCTGGTGAAATCAAGTTCGAGCTTGACCGTGAGACTCTCCTGGATGTGTTTTCCAGCATGCACGTCGAACAGGGATTCCGCATCATGTATCACTGGGATATCCCCCCGGTATACAGCTCAATAGTTGCCAACCATCATGCCGATCATTTTCATCCCCATGACACCTTGTTGGCCATTGTCCGTCTGGTCAATTACATGAGCATGCACTATGAGTTGAACTCGTTTCCCCGATTTGTCCAGCCACGGGATGTCGATCCGGAAATCAGTGTGCTGCACGTGAATGAAGAGTCTCTGGAACAACTGGAGGTGGATATGAGGGCTTCATGTGCCTGAGCGTATTTGCTGGCAGAGCTGAATTGATCAACCACCATTAAGAGGGGTGAAATGAATATTTCGGACCTATACAGTTCCCGCATCCAGAAGACCTTTGACGATGATTATGCGGAAATAGTAATGATACTGAAAGCAGCCCCCAAGAACGCGCTCAAGCTGATCAACTATTACAAGGGGCTGCCACTTTCCTATCCTGCGACCATAAACTCCATCGACAGAGGCATTGTTGACCTGGACGTACAGCAGGAACAAGCCTTCACCATTGAACGGAATCGTTCTACCTTTATCCGGAGCCCCCTCTTCAAACATGACGTATTTGCCCAGGCCCAGTATGTGAATATCAGGAATAAAGCGGCAACATTCACTAAATTTTCCTATGTTGAAATCATGGCGGAGCGAAGGAATTTTATCAGAATGGAACCGGAGCCGAGCCCCGATGCTGTAATCGAATCACCATTGGGAATCATCAAAGGGAATTTGTACGATG
This sequence comes from Geobacter sp., assembly GCA_003151775.1. Taxonomy (GTDB): domain Bacteria; phylum Desulfobacterota; class Desulfuromonadia; order Geobacterales; family Pseudopelobacteraceae; genus Oryzomonas. The sequence continues at coordinate 20,749 of PLYK01000136.1, forward strand.
TCTCCCTTTCCGGCCTGAATATTTCAGTCGATCAATATTATCCTCTTGAAATAAATACCGAGACGTCAATCCGTTTTAGGCTCAGGGACATCGAACAGAGACTGGATATAACATTAAATGTCCCGGCCAGGCTGGTTGGTATTATGGGTGGTTCCTCACCATACAATTACAAATTTATTATCTGTCCCGATAAATTGCTCGAACGCAATTTATCTCAGTATATTTTCCACCGACAGATCGAGATTATAAAGGAGATAAAGGACTTGTAGGAGGGCTGAACAAATTTTGTTTTCGATGTCAATGGAAGTACATCAGTCGCTGGTGGGCTGCCTGGTCTTCAAAACCGGTGAGGGGGATGAGAAATCTCCCTGGTGGGTTCGATTCCCATGTGCTTCCGCCAGACATTATCCGGCATAGTCCGATGCAGTATTGAAACCCGCTAGAAATAGCGGGTTATTTTTTCTGTTTCTAATCCTTTTATTTATCCTTTGAGTTCATTTTGGAGCGATTATGGTGAAGAATCTCATTCTCGGCACAGCCGGACACATTGACCATGGAAAGACATCACTCGTCAGGGTGTTGACTGGTGTTGACACAGATCGGCTTCCAGAAGAGAAGGCCCGTGGAATAACCATAGAACTCGGGTTCGCCGATATGCTCCTGCCCGGGGATATTCATTTAGGCATCGTCGATGTCCCGGGGCATGAACGGTTTGTTCGGGCCATGGTGGCCGGCGTTGGCGGTATGGACATCGTGATGCTGGTAATAGCGGCTGACGAGGGTGTCATGCCCCAGACGCGCGAGCATCTGGAAATCTGTCGACTGCTTGGGGTGAAACACGGACTTGTCGCCCTTACGAAGTGCGACATGGTTGATTCGGATTGGCTTGGACTGGTTACCGAGGAGGTGCGTGACTTTGTAGTCGGGAGTTTCCTGGAGGGGGCGCCGATAGTTCCGGTATCAGCCCGCAACGGCACAGGAATTGAGCAGCTAAAGGAAGAACTGAGGATGATGTCCATCGGTCTTGATCAGAAGAGAAGCGACGGCCCCTTTCGGCTTCCGGTAGACCGGGCTTTTACGGTTGCCGGGTTCGGCACGGTTGTCACCGGTACCCTTTTGTCCGGCCAAATAAGGGTTGGAGATGAAGTAGAGCTATTTCCTTCAGGGATATACACTAAAATCAGAGGTGTTCAAGCCCATGGCAGCAAAGTCGATGTTGGTTCAGCCGGCCAGCGCCTTGCCCTCAACCTTCAGGGTGTTGATATCAACCAGGTGAACCGCGGTGATGTTGTGGCCCCTCGTGGGATCTACAGGGCAACTAAAGTTGTGGATGTTGAAATTACCTACCTGAAGACCGCGCCACGGCCACTCAAGCATCGTACTAGACTAAGCATGCACTCTGCAACGTACGAAGTTGCAGCTTCGGTCATGCTTTTCAATAGTGAAGGCCTCGACCCAGGGGATAGCGCCTTTGTGCAGTTGCGTCTAGCTTGCCCGGTTTTGCTGTTAAATGGCGACCCATTCGTGCTGCGCACCCCTTCTCCAGCTACTACGGTTGGCGGTGGAATTATACTGGATCCGTCTCCACCAAATAGACGGAGGAGGTCAGTCGAGGCGCTCGAATTGCTTGAGTCGATGTCTCTTGGTGATGAAGCGGAAATGGTAAAGCGTCTTGTATCTTCGTCGCTTCTCACGGGTATTTCATTCCACGACTTGACCAGACGCACCGGATTGTCAGCAAAACGGCTGGATATGGCGCTATCTCTTCCCCTTTCTTCGGGAAACGTGGTCCAAATGGTGCGTGATCCACGTTTATTTTTAAGCCGTAAAAGTTTCAGCGACCTCTGTGAGACACTTCTCAAAGAACTTGAAACATATCTGTCAAACAATCCTCTCAAAGACGGCATCAGCAGAGAGGAGTTGAAAACCCGGTTACCGGCCCGAAGTGACCAACGTTTTTTTACACCATGTCTTTTACATCTTGAAAGCGAACATAGGATCGTTGCAGAGCGGGAACAGGTGAAACTTCCGGGTAGAAAGGGAGTAGCCATTGACAGTAATGCCGACATTCAGCATAAACTGGAGGAGATATTGACCAACAGAGGGGCTGAACCTCCCATGTTGAAAGAACTGTGCGATACGCTCCTTTTGCCTGAAAAATTAGTGCTTGAGCACCTGAACCTGCTTGCCAGGGAAGGACGTGCCGTCAAGATAAAAAGTGACATATTCTATGCTCTCGAACCTATACGGGTAATATCCCAGGCTCTGGTCGAACATCTCCGCTCCAAAGGAGAGATAACGCCACCGGAATTCAGGGAGCTTACGGGACTCTCACGTAAATTCATGATTCCGCTTCTTGAATATTTTGATTCACTCAAAATCACGATGAGAGTCGGGGATAAGCGCCTGCTGAGGAAAAAATAAGAGGCAAGTCCAGCAGGATCACCAAGGCCTTTTGCTCATATCACGCAACGGCATTAAGGTCGGCTCTGTGGGCCAGTCCGTGTGTCGAAATGACAAAGCGTCACGGTAAGCTGATAACCCACCCCGAATCCCCCCAGCCTAAAATATCAACTCAAATCTGTCGTACAGATCAAGCCACCACAGCCTGCAACTGAATCATGTCCGCTGTTGCCCTAACAAATTTCTGCCGCCCATGACCAGGAAGTGGCACTTCCTTGATATCAAGCAGACCGGCGGCAACCAGAACATCAACGTCCTTCTTGACCGTGCTTCTATCGCGATGCAGACGATGTGCAATGGCGGTAATGGAGGCTGGATCAGCCTTTGCTGCTCGGAACAGTTCGAGTCTTGCCGGGGTCATGACGGCAAACATATCCGCAGGGTCTTCAAAGGTTAGGGTGAACTCTGGCTTTGGAACCTCGCCGCGATCAATCTGCTTGGCAATCTCGCGTACATGTGCGAAGTATTCTTCGGTTGTTCCTGTTTTAACGATTACTTTGTGCATTGTATTCCTCCAGCACCAATATCCATTCCTGCCTGAAACGCTCTTCAATTTCTTCGAAGCTCGTCGTATCTACCGGCTCGATTGCCCCTTTGAAATGCCGATGATGCCCATGTTTGTTGTCATATCCGATAACCCGGCCATTATCACCACTGAATATCAGGTGGTTGATATACGCCAGATTGTAGCGGGTGACAACACCATTATCCTTCCATACTTCGTATCTGACAGTACCATTCCCCCGCTTGCGCGATACCATGATTGATTGATCAACGATCTTTGTCTCAGCCATGATCTTTTATACCACGTCTGGTGGGTTGCGGCAACCATGTTTCTATATCCCGACATTATTCGAAAAGAAAAAGCCCTGATTTCTCAGGGCTTCCCGTACTGCTTAATACTGCTTTGGATTATTAAATGGTGCCGAAGACTGGAATCGAACCAGCACTCCCTTGCGAGAACCAGAACCTGAATCTGGCGCGTCTACCAATTCCGCCACTTCGGCAATCAGAATAATTCATTTACCATTAATATCAAACCGATGCAAGAAAAAAAATGGCTATTTCCCTTGCCATAATCCCCCCTGATTTGTTACAGTCCTAAGCTTCCACAAAAATATTCTCAAGGATTGTCTTCTATTTATGAATCTCCTTGCCGTTGAAAAGCCCGCCCGCTACATGGGTGGGGAGATGGGCTCCGTTCGCAAGGATGAGGCTGATCTGCGCTTTGCCCTGGCCTTCCCGGACGTCTACGAAATCGGGATGAGTCATTTGGGGCTGCGCATCCTGTATCATATCCTCAATGCCGTTGACGGGATTGCGGCGGAACGTGTCTTTGCGCCCTGGCCTGACATGGAGTCGCAGATGGAGGCCGCAGGCTCACCGCTCGCGACCCTGGAAAGCGCTACGCCGTTGGCGGTCTGCCATATCATCGGCTTTACCCTGCAGTACGAGCTCTCCTATACCAATATCCTCAACATGCTGCGCCTGGCCGGCATACCGATGTTGGCTGACGAGCGCCGCGAACCCTTCCCGCTGGTCATCGGCGGCGGTCCCTGCGCTTATAACCCCGAGCCGTTGGCCCCGTTCTTCGACGCCTTCCTGCTGGGTGACGGTGAAGAGGCGGTGTTGGAGATCGCCGAGGCGGTGCGCCTGGGAAAACGCGCAGGCTATGGGAAAGCGGCGCTCTTGGAGCGGCTGGCCGCCATCGAGGGGGTGTACGTCCCGTCCTTTTTCGAGCCCCGCTACCACCCGGACGGAAGCATAGCGGAGATCGCCCCGCTCAAGGCCGGACCGGCCCGCGTGCGCCGCCGTTTCCTGGCCGACCTGGACGCCGCGCCGTATCCCGATGCGCCGGTAGTCCCCTTCATGAAGACCGTCCACGACCGGGTGGCGGTGGAGATCGCCCGGGGTTGCACCCGGGGCTGCCGTTTCTGCCAGGCCGGCTACATCTACCGGCCGGTGCGTGAGCGTTCGCCGGCAACCGTTCTGGATCTGGTCGAAAAATCCCTGGAGGCCACCGGCTATGACGAGATCTCGCTCCTGTCGCTTTCTTCGGGGGATTATTCCTGTATTGCCCCGCTTTTGACCGGGCTGATGGCACGCTATGCCCACGACCGGGTAGCGGTCTCTCTGCCGTCGCTCAGGGTCGGGACGCTGACCGAAGAGTTGATCGCCGAGATCAAAAAGGTGCGCAAGACCGGATTCACGCTGGCCCCGGAGGCGGGCAGCGAACGCATGCGGAGTGTGATCAACAAGGGGATTTCCGAGGCGGAACTCCTGGAGGGGGCGGCCAATGTCTTCCGGGCCGGATGGCGGCTCGTCAAGCTCTACTTCATGATCGGCCTGCCGGGAGAGACCCTGGATGATGTGCTCCAGATTGCCGCGCTGGCGTGTCGGGTGAAGGACCAGGCCAAGGGATCGGGCGTGGCGGGCGAGGTGAATGTGGCGGTCGGCAGTTTCGTCCCCAAGGCCCATACGCCCTTCCAGTGGGAGCCGCAGATATCCCGGGACGAGATCAGGGAACGGCAGGGCCTGCTGCGTGGTGAACTGAAAAGGCGCAAGCTGCATTTCAAGTGGCAGGATGCCCATCTCTCATTCATGGAGGGGGTATTTGCCCGGGGCGACCGGCGGCTGGCGCCGGTGCTGGTACGGGCGGTAGAGTTGGGATGCCGTTTTGACGGCTGGGGGGAACATTTTTCCCCGGAACGCTGGCGCCAGGCCTTTGCCGACTGCGGCGTCCGGCCTGAATGGTATCTGCGCCGGCGGACGCTGGATGAAGTCTTGCCGTGGGACCATCTCGACTGTGGCGTTACACGGGAGTTTTTGCTGGCTGAGCGGGAGCGCGCCCTCGGCGAATCCGCGACCGGGGATTGCCGCAACGGCCGTTGCAACGCCTGCGGTGTCTGCGATTTCAGTGTAGTGGCGCCGCGGATCTCCCCCCATGACACAGTAAAGCCCCTGGCCGATGCGCCGGCGGCCGAGCCGTTACCGGCCCGGGTCCGGCTCCGCTTCGCGAAGACCGATGCCATGCGATTTCTGAGCCATCTCGAACTGATTACCGTGTTCACGCGCGCCGTCAGCCGGGCAGGGGTGCCGATCCTTTTCTCGCAAGGTTTTCATCCCCATCCCAAATTCTCCTTTGCAACCGCCACGTCGGTTGGTATAGAATCCAGGGCCGAATACATGGATATGTTTGTGGCGGCCGGATGTGGAGCGGATGAGGTGCAGGCTAGGCTGAACAAGGTCCTGCCCGACGGGATGCGGATACTGGAAGCGGAGCTGATTGACCTGAAATCACCATCCCTCTCAACCCGGATGATGGCCACACATTATCGCATAACGTTGAATGAAGCGCTCTGTGAGGATCTCTCCGGGAAGTGTGAGCTATTTCTGGCACATGGCAGTTTCGTCATTCAGCGGATTAAAAAGGGCGAGCGCCAGACCATTGATCTGCGGTCTGAGACCGTGTCGCTGGTTGCCGCGGCCGGATCGATCGAGCTGGTTGCCGGCAGGGGCAAGCCGGTGGAGTACGCCCGCGCCATAACCGGCAACGAGGCGCTAAGTCAGGATGACCTGCGGGTGGAAAAGCTGGATGTGATCTTCCGCCCGGCACAGCCTTTCGACTGATTTTCGAATTCAATTTTACATAGACGGAGACTGATGGTATGGGAGCTGAACTGGTTATCAACGCCGCATCCCACGAGACGCGCATCGCAATGATTGAAAACGGCACCATTGCCGAACTCTACATCGAGCGCAGCCGCGAAAGAGGTATTGTCGGCAACATCTACAAGGGGCGGGTCATCAGGGTGTTGCCCGGCATGCAGGCCGCCTTTGTGGATATCGGCCTGGAGAAGGCTGCATTTTTGTATGTGGCGGATGTCTTCGACGAGATCGAGGAGTACGAGTCGCTTCTGGACGAGGGCAAAAAGGAGCATGAGTCCGGCAATGGTGAAGAGCCGGAATCAGCACATCCCGATTTCAGGCCGTTGCACCACATCGAAGAGTTGCTTCAGGAGGGTCAGGAACTGCTGGTCCAGATCTCCAAGGAGCCGATAGGCACCAAGGGTGCGCGCATCACCTCCCATATCTCCCTGCCGGGTCGCCACCTGGTGTATATGCCGACGGTGGACCATGTGGGCATCTCCCGCCGTATCGAGGATGAGGCTGAGCGGGAGAGGCTGCGGGAAATCGTTGACCGCCTCAAGCAGAGCGGTTCGGGGTTTATAGTCAGGACGGTCTCTGAGGGGAAGAGCGAAGAGGATCTGCTGTCGGACATGCAGTACCTTTCGACGCTCTGGGCCGAGATTGCCAATCGCAAGGAAAAGGCCTCGGCACCCTCCCTGGTCCATTCCGACCTGGATGTCGTCCAGAAGGTAGTGCGCGACATCGTTACCGAGCATGTGGACAAGATCATTGTGGACTCGAAGCCGGATTTTGACCGGATCGTCCAGTTCATCTCCACCTTCATGCCCAAGATGAGGTATTCCATTGAGCTGTACGACGATGAAGAGCCGATTTTCGACCATTTCGGCTTGGAGGTCGAAATCAGCCGGGCGCTGGGCAGAAAGGTCTGGCTGAAGAGCGGCGGCTACATCATCATCGAGCAGACCGAAGCGCTGACCGCCATCGACGTCAACACCGGACGCTTTGTGGGTAAGCATAATCTTGAGGACACCATCCTCAAGACCAATCTGGAATCGGTCAAGGAGATCGCCTATCAGCTCCGGCTGCGCAATATCGGCGGCATCATCATCATCGATTTTATCGATATGGAAAAAGAGGTCAACCGGGACAAGGTTTTCACCGCGCTGGAGGAGGCCCTCAAAGGGGATAAGTCAAAGAGCAACATCCTCAAAATCTCCGAGCTGGGCCTGGTGGAGATGACGCGTAAGCGCGTGCGGGAAAGCATCGGCCGGATGATGTGCGAGCCGTGCCCCTACTGTGAGGGCCGCGGCTACATCAAATCAAAGATCACTGTTTGTCATGAGATTTTCCGGGAGTTGCGGCGCGAGATGCTGGACATCAAGGGGACCAAGGCAACGGTGTCGGTCCACCCCCAGGTGGCGGACCTGCTCTACGATGAAGAACGGCGCGGCCTTGAGGAGTTGGAGAAACGCTTCAAGAAGCGCATTACCGTGCGGGCCAAGCCCGGTTTTCACCAGGAACAGTTCGAGATCCTGATTAATTGACCGGCTCTAGCCCATTCGTTGCAAAACAAAGGCGGGGTGGATTGGCTATCCCCGCCTTTGTTTGCGTTTATGGAGCGAAGGACTTAGGCTACCTTCCGCTTCAGGTTCGCCTGCAGCTCGTATTTGGCCGAGAAGTATTCCATGGCCTCACGCATGATATCGGATACGCTCTTTTTGGTCTTGCTCATCAGGTGTTCCAGGTGCTCACGTTCCTCGTCGCTGATTCTCATCGATATTACGTTGTAACGCGGATTTTCTCTCATTCGGCCCATATTTTGTTCCTCCGTTTTATGTGTGTGATATGACGACGCTTAAGGTTATCATCGGTTTAATGCCATATCCGTGCCAAAACGGGTATACATAAAATTTATAAATAATATCAGGGTGTTATTGATTAATGAAGAATCGGCCGGCTTTGTCGTGTGGAAAAAACGTGCATAAATTGGCACACACTGTGTCAAAAGTATACACTATTCCGGGTCATCCTGACCCGCTGACTTTGTCCGCATCCGTTGCGCGATGTCCAGGCCATGTTTTTCCAGGAGGCGGTACAAGGTCCGGCGGGGAATATTGGCCAGTCTGGCCGCCTTGGCCACGTTGCCGCCGGTTTCTTCGAGATAGCGTTGGATCAGATTTTTTTCGGTGCGGCTGACGTGCAGTTCCCGCTCGGCCTTGAAAGAGGCCTGGCGCCGGTTGACCTCTCCATTGCTGCACCGTTCGTAGATGTCGGCAAAGTCAACCTGCTGCAGATGGTGGGGAAGGCACATCTCAAGGTCCGCCAATCCCTGAAAGACCGCCACGGCATGTTCGCGGCAGGTGTTATAGCCGCATGCACGGCAGTTGAGTTCATCGCTTTGCGTAAACTTGTTCGTGGAATGCAGGATGCGTTTGATGTCGTACTTGTCCGGGCCCGGCAGCCTGCGTGACTTGTCGGAGAAAGGGCGTGCCAGGTCAGGCATGGATGCCGTCGAGCGGTAGTGCGGCGCCGTTTTATAGGGGAGAGTGCTGTTGTTGTAGTTGACGATCAGTTTGCGTTTGTAAAAATGGTTGAGCGTATGGTCGCGGGCAGGGCCATCGACGCAGCCTCCGTCGCAGAGCCGCAAATCCACAAAGGAGGGGGAGATGCGGCCCGTAGCCAAGTCGCGAATGATATCAATGGCGTGATTTTCTCCCTCGGCGGAGATGATATCGGTATCCAGAAAGTCCGGTTCGATATTGAAAACCTTGAGCGGTCCGCCGGTCAGGGTGAATAGACGTGCGTTGCCCGGGTCAAGTCCGTCGAACGGCGCTTCCGTCAACGATGCAGGGTCGATGTAGCGACTCTTGAAGAACTTGTCGATCTCCTGGTAGGTGAGAACCACGTCGATGGCGCTGGACGCTTCGGCCGCCTGCACCTCGAATTTGACGGCAATGCAGGTGCTAATATAGATGACTTTGGTTTCTTTGCCGAGAATGTCCTTGATAAAGCGTCCCATGGCAATCATGGGCGATACGACACCCGCCAGGTTCGGGATCAATTTGGGAAAATGGCGTTCGATCAGGCTGACCACCGCCGGGCAGTGGGAAGAGATAAGCGGCTGTCCGGTCCGCTGCAGCGCGTTTTGGTAACTGCCGGCAATCATGCGGGCGCCGTAGGCCCCCTCATGCACCTCGCAAAAACCGAGATTTTTCAGGGCGGCCACCAACTGTCCGGGCGTTATGGCGTGCAAAAACGCCGGATAAGAACACCCCAATACGGCCACAACAGGCTGGCCCGAGGTCAAAAGTTCCTGGGTCTGTCCTATTCTGTCCACCACGGCCTTGGCCTGTTGCGGACAGCTCAGGCAGTTGCCGCAGCCGATACAGCGGTCGTACATGATCTGGGCAAACCCGTTATCGACCTTGATGGCCTTGACCGGGCAGCTGCGCACGCAGCAATAGCAGAGCCGGCAGCGCTCCTTGAAGGTTATGATCGGTTCCATGGGGATGTTCCTTGGATTTTCTGGGATGATATTGGAGGGATAATACACTGAAAATAGAAGGTGTGCAACTATTGGCACAGGCGCAATCTGCGTGGGTAAAAATAAAAAGGCCGCATACAAGGTGTATGCGGCCATCTTTCCGTTCCTTTAGGAGGAGAAGGGACTACTTGGCACCCGGAGCAGCAGGGTCAGCAGCCGGAGCGGCAGCAGCCGGAGCGGCTTTCTTTGTTTTCTTGGCTTTTTTGGCTTTCTTGACAGGTTTGTTCACTTCCTTCTTTTCAACAGCCGGAGCAGCGGCGCCGGCAGCCGGAGCGGCGGCATCAGCAGCGAAAACAACAGCCGAGAAGGACAGGGCTACGAGAGCGGCAACGATGGTGGAGAGAACTTTTTTCACTTGAACTACCTCCGAGGGGATTGATAAATCTGTCAAAATAAAAAGCACAAATAGTGCCAATTGTTTTGAACATATTAAAACAGATGGTTTTCAGCGTGTTACGGATGCCCCTGGTGTTAAACGTATCGACCGGGCTACCTGATATGGGGTAATGTCTGCCGCAAATAGGTTGCTATTATCTATAAGAATTATAGATAATCAAGCTTAAGGCCTCCATCCGCTTGACCGCTAGGCGCCTCTGGCGTACCATCGGTTCATCGGGGTGCCCTCGGAAAGGACCGTCACTTAGGAGGCTAGCAACAATAACATGAACATCTTGCATNNCGGCCATGAACGTTATTCTCCACAAAAACGGTTCCGGCATCTGGAGTCGGACTCAAAGCGGCCACGGCCTGAAAAGCTGGCAGCGTCTTTGCCTGGTGGCGGGGGTCACGTACCTGCTCATGCTTGTGGCGACAGGTTGGCTCCTCATGCCGGAGCGCAGACAGGTNNGATAAGGCAATGGTGTTCGCCGTTACGGAAGAGGTGCGGAGATACGACGGCCTCGCCTTTGTGGGGGATTCCCCCGAGAAGATCTTCGAGGCCGCCCGGAGCCGGGGGTATGCCCCATGGATCGCCCGTATCCGCAAGGCCTACAGGATCGGCAAGGAGGGGGATGACGGCTTCGGCAGGATAGAAAGAGACTATCGTCAGGCCATCGAAACCCTGACGATGAAACGCCTGAAGCTGTCGGGTCGGCTCTGCATTGCCTGGGTCGTGCCCATGGGGCTCCTCTACGCCGCGGGCGGCCTGATCGGCTGGATCAGGCAGGGGAAATCGTGACCGTTTCCAATGAGCCGCATCGGCGCAATCAGGCTCAGCCACATCGTGATTCCATCGAATGCAATGGCATGGCAATCCCTTTCCAGTATTGCCGCTCCCGGCGCAGGACCCTGGGCATGACGGTCAGGCCGGACAAGTCGGTGGTCGTCAGGGCTCCCTTGCGCGCGTCCCTTGGGGATATCCGGGATTTCGTTTCCCGGCGGGCGCAATGGATTGCCAAAGTGTGGCGGGCGTTCGACAGCAGGCTACCCGTTCCTTCCCAGGACTACGACAGCGGTGCGACCTTTTTGTTCCAGGGCCGGGGGTATGCATTAACCCTGGAGCGGGGCGCGGCCGAATCGGTTGTGCTCAGTGGGGATTCACTGGTGGTTGCCGCCCCGGACGATTTGGATGCGCTGAATATCCGCCGGCTCATCGACAGCTGGTACCGCGACCAGGCGCTGAACATATTCCGGGAACGGGAAATCGAGTGCCACCGGAAAATGGGAGCGGAAGGCCTTCCCCTTCCCCCCATCGTGATCCGTCTCATGAAGAGCCGTTGGGGAAGCTACTCGTACCGATCCGGCCGCATAACGCTCAATCTGAACCTCATCAAGGCGTCCCCGGCGTGCCTCGACTACGTGATCATCCATGAACTCTGCCACATGAAGCTTCGGCACCACGGACCCGGCTTCTGGAGGTTTGTCGAGCGCTACGTGCCAAACCATGCCGAGCTGCGCAGACAACTCAACAGTTTCGGGTAATGCCGGACGGCTTGCAGCTTGGTGTCCCATGCGGTTAGTCGTGGGAGGTAATACCGAGATATTTTGGCTGGTGCCAAGNNGCGCGGCGACGTAGGTGTAGCAAGGTCTACATCAAGGAGCCGCAACGTCGGCAACGGCCAAAAGAGCCGGGATTACGAGTACGAACTAACCGCACGGGACACTAAGGTATACCGGGACGCGCGTTGTCCTGCATTGACATACGGCACAGCAGTGATTACCATCTGTTCAAAGAAAAACTTGGTTCAAAAGGAGTCATGATGAGAAATAGAACTCTGTTGGTGGTGATTTTCAGCCTGATGGCTCTTTTGGCGGGCACAACGCTCGTTGCCGTCAACGCGGAGGCCCGCGCCGGCAGCGGCGGATCGTTCGGCAGCCGCGGGTCGCGCAGCTATTCCCAGCCGGTATCACCCTATTCGCAGCCTAGTCGGAATCAGCAGGCTGCGCCCCAGCCACTCTCGCCGTCGCCTTACCAGGCTCCCCAGTCCGGCGGCGGTTTCCTGCGCAACATGGCCGGCGGACTTGTCGGCGGCATGCTGGGCGGCATGCTGTTCCGCAGTCTCGGATTTGGCGGGATGGGAGGAGGCTTTGGCGGCGGGATCGGGCTGTTCGAGATCATCCTGATCGGCGGCCTTATCTATATGGTCTACCGGATGATAAAGGGAAGGCGCGATGAAGGCGCCACCTACCAGAATCCCACCGCCATGGGGGGGTACTCCGAGCCGGAGGCGCCGCGGCCCATAACGCCCGCCTACGCCGACACAGCCGGCGACCTTGCAGCGGGCCTCTCCCATATCAGGCAGATGGACCCGGGCTTTGACGAACAACGCTTTCCGGACGTGGTCATGGATATCTTTTTCAAGATCCAGGGCGCCTGGATGAACAGGGACCTTGGCGGTGTGAACTCGCTCCTGACCACGGAGATGCGGCGCATCTTCCAGGGGGATATCGACCGGCTGCTGCGTGAACACAGGGTGAACCGGCTGGAGAATATCGCCGTGCGCAAGGTGGAGGTCAGCGAGGCGTGGCAGGAATCGGGCCAGGACTATGTCACAACCCTGATCTACGCCAATCTGCTGGACTACACGACCGACGACACGAACGGCCAGGTGGTCGAGGGGAGCAAGACCGATCCGGTAAAGTTCGAGGAGTTCTGGACGTTTACCCGGCCGGTGGGCAACAATCCGTGGCAGCTCTCGGGGATTAACCAAAGACAGTAAGATACGAAAACGGCCCGGCCAGTTCAGAGACTGGCCGGGCCGTTATTGCTTGATGAGAGCGGTATTGGCTTAAACCACCCGGATGAAGAACTCGGGGCACCCGGAACCGCAGTAGCCGCACAGCACGCATGCCGCCTCGTCCACGACCGCTTTCCCTCCCACCAGCGACAGCGCCCCGCTGCCGCAGATCTCGATGCATTTGCCGCATCCCTTGCAGAACCGTTCCATGATCATCAGCCGGCGACGCCGGTTTTCCAGCCCTTTCCAGACCGCCTCATCCATCACCCCGTGCTCGAAGAAGGCGATATTGGCGTCGATCTCCTGTTCGGAGAGCATGCCGACGGCAACCCCGTGGATGCCGGGGAGCCCGGCCACGAAGGCCAGGCTCCTGCGCGCCTCGGATATCAGGTTGCCGCCCGCCAGGGCCTTCATGGCATAGACCCCCTGGCCGGAACCGGCGCAGGCAGCGATGGCCCCGGCCATCTCATTTGCAGTGCCGTCCAGTATGCCCATGCCGTTTTTGTTGATCAGCGGATGGACCACCTCGATTTCAGGGTGGGAAGCGGTTTTGCGGAAAGCCTCGATGTAATGGGAGGAGAGCCCCACATGGGCGACCTTACCTTCCTGTTTCATCATGAGGAGCGTTTCCAGCACCTCGGCCCGTTCCGTAAAAGGGTCGGTTACCCGCGCGCCGTGGATATGCACGATATCGAGCCGCTCCCGGCCCAGTTCCCGCAGGGCCAGCTCCACATGCTCACGGGCGCCGGCTGCGTCCGCGGCATGGGTCTTTGTCGCGATGGTCACCTCACCCCGCCACCCCTTCAGCCCTTCCCGGACATGGGGATAGGTCCCGTAGAGGGCCGCCGTGTCGAGCATGGTGATTCCCCGCTCAAGGGCATGGCGGATGAGCCTGCCCCCCTCGCGGGGAGCAATACCGGCCTGGAGGGGGCCAAGGGGGAGGGTGCCGTAGATGAGCGGAAAGATGCCGATGCCGGTAGAGCCGAGTTGAACCCGCTTCACGCCGATTCCTGCTCCGCATCGCCGTTGATTGCCGCCCTCAGCAGGTTGCTCGGCTTGAAGGTGAGCACCCTCCTGGGATCGAGTATGATCGATTCCCCGGTCTGCGGGTTCCGGCCGCGGCGGGCATTCTTCTGTTTGACCTCGAACTTGCCGAAGCCCGAGATCTTTACCTTCTGGCCGGTTTCCAGTGTGGCCTTGACGATACTGAAAACCGATTCAACCAGATCGTAGGACTCTTTTTTGGCAAATCCGCACGTTCTGGATACATTCTCCACGATGTCTGCTTTGGTCATATTTACCTCTCATAGGGTAATCTTTCAGAAACATACACTATATGCCCCACTTATCGCAAGCCCGACGAGAGATTTTTTACAATCAGGCAAACTTGACTTCCGGCACGCACGTCATCACCCCGGCCTGGCGGCCGACCGGGATCAGGAGCGTGGAGGTGAAATGAGCGCCATAGGCAAAAAAATATACTCCCCCAATGGGTCGCCCCGTTGCGCAACAGATAACTTTTGGTATCATCTAGCAATATTGTTTACTTATCATAGGGCGCCAGTCGTTATCCGGGACACTGCATAACGGATAGGGGCGCCGGAAGGAGGAGGCCGCAATGTCCGTCATACCCGTCTATACCCCGCCGGATTTCAGGCGGCCCGGTCTGGCCTCTGCGCCGGCGGTGCGCGTTGAGCCCGCTCCGGCCGACGGGGTGCTTCCCAGGGGTTTCCACGCCACCTCCAACCTTCCCGAGTACCTACATCTGGGGGGCGGTGATTGGCAGCTCGCCCGGGAAAGCCGCATGGATGCCGTCATGGTTCTGCGTGGCAGGGAGGTGGAGGTCATCGAGCCCCGGCTGGTGAAGCGGGGCGATCCGGTGGTGATCGGCAGGAGCGATGACGGCGAAGAGGGGATTTACGTGCATTCCGCAGGCTTTCCATCGCCCGCGGCCGCTGCCGGCAAGTTCGCTTTCCGAACCCGCGGCACCAGGGAGACACCCTTTTCCCGCTCCTACGACGAACTCTACGCGGTGCTGCGGCATGACCGTGAGCAGGGGCACATCGTGTGGGTGCTGGGTCCGGCGATCACCTTTGACAAGGACAGCCGCGATGCGATGCAGTTTGTGATCGAGCACGGCTACTGCCATGCCCTGCTGGCGGGCAACGCCCTGGCCACCCACGACCTGGAGGCGGCCCGTTTCCGCACCGGCCTGGGCCAGGACATCTATACCCAGGTATTGCAACCCCACGGCCACTACAATCATCTGGACATCATCAACGAGGTGCGCCTGCGCGGTTCGATCCCCCGGGCCATCCGGGAGATGGGGCTGTCCGACGGCATCATCACCGCGTGCGAGCGGCAGGGGGTCCCCTATGTGCTGGCCGGCTCCATCCGCGATGACGGACCGCTGCCCGGCGTCATCTCCGATGCCTGCCTTGCCCAGGATGCCATGCGCGTCCACGCCCGCCGGGCAACCACGGTGATCGCCCTGGCGACACAGCTCCATACCATCGCCTTCGGCAACATGACCCCCGGTTATCACGTCACAAAAGAGGGATCGGTGCGACCGGTCTTCTTCTATGTGGTTGACATGACGGAGTTCAGCACCGACAAGCTGGCCAACCGCGGGTCGATGCAGGCGACAGCCATCCTGACAAATGCCCAGGATTTCATGGTCAACCTGTGGCACAACCTGAGGTGATGTTGGATGACAACGGCAGGGGATAAGACTTAATGAGCACGACCATTCAGATCATAGGTGTCCCGATCGACCTGGGCCAGACCCATCGCGGGGTTGACATGGGGCCGGGCGCCATGCGCTATGCGGGGCTGGCCTCCCGCCTGGCGTCGCTGGGGCACCACATCCGCGACACCGGCAATATCGCCGTCCCGATTCGGGAAACCCTGTCCGAGGAGCGGCAACAGCACTTTCTGCCCGCAATCCGCCACACCTGCCAAGCCGTCTATGAAGCAGGGCGCAGGGCTGTGGAAGAGGAGGCTGTACCGCTGTTCATCGGCGGCGACCATTCGCTCGCCATCGGTTCCATCGGCGGCGTCACACATAACGCGCCGGCAGGGCTGATCTGGATCGATGCGCATGCTGATTTCAACACCCCCGCCACAACCCCGACCGGAAATATCCACGGCATGACCCTGGCCGTGCTGCTGGGCGAGGGGTTTCCGGAACTGGTCGATGTTGGGCGCCCCGGCCCAAAGCTGGAGCCGGGCGACGTAGTCATGATCGGCATCCGCGACCTGGACCCGGAGGAGCGGACGCGCCTGGGGGAGAGCGGCATCAAGGTCTATACGATGCGCGACATCGACGAACGGGGGATGGGCGCTGTTACCCGCGAAGCCCTGGAGCGCCTTGAACACCGGGAGCGGCTGCATGTCAGCCTCGATATGGACTGCCTGGACCCCCAGGTCGGCCCCGGCGTCGGCACCGCCTCGCCGGGCGGCCTCAGCTACCGCGAGGCCCAGTTGCTGATGGAGATCCTTGCCGACTCGGATCGGGTGCGCGCCCTGGATATCGTGGAGATCAACCCGATCCTCGACCAGCGCAACCAGACCGCCGGGATAGCGGTCGAACTGGCCGCATCGCTTTTCGGCAAGCGGATTCTCTGATCGAAGACGGGCAGCGCCCCCACCTGACCCCCTTTCGCTTCCGCCGTGTCCCTCCCATTAGGGACTCGGAATTTACCAATATACCGTTTTACATCTCATCTTCAGGCCATNNTATCGGTAAGTTCCGAGTCCCTTAAGTCATCTCGACCCATGCGTTGTGCTTAAAAAAACAGGACAAATATGGTATTATTTGCTAAAGATAAATAATCACTGTCCCCATAATACACAGAGGACTTATCAAATCATGAGGAGGACCTTCACAATGAGAACATCGCTGATTATGCCGCTACTGTTGCTATTGATTGTTTCGCCTGTCTTTGGCGCGGATGTTGTCAAGATTGCTGTTACCGGGCCGTTCTCCGGCGGCTCTGCCCCTATGGGCGCTTCCATGCGTGATGGCGCCAAGCTGGCGATAGCCGAAATTAACGCGTCCGGTGGCATCAAGGTTGGCGCCAGGATGATGAAAATCGAGATTATCGAGCGCGACGATGAGGCAAAAAACGAGCGAGGCGCTCTAATCGCCCAGGAGCTTGCCTCCATGCCGGATCTTTCCGGCGTAATCGGGTCGGTAAATACCGGTGTGGTTCTAGCCGGAGACAAGCACTTCCAGGAGAAAGGAATCACCAAGATCATCACCCCCGCAGCCGGTTCCGCTTCCATGACCCAGTGGAGCAAAGCAGGGGTCAAAGATCTCTCCATCTTCCGTTTCGCAGCACATGACGGCATTCAATCGGCAATGGTTGTCGAAGAAGCGATCAACCGCAAATACACCAAGGTTCTCCTGCTTCACGACTCAACCAATTATGGTGTATCGGGACGTGATGACCTGCTGTATCAGATCAAGAAACAGGGGAACAAGCTTTTTGTGGTGGCCACCGAAAAATTCAATATCGGTGACAAAGATATGACTGCTCAACTGCTGAGGGGCAAAAATGCAGGTGCTCAAGCGGTACTGATCTGGGGGATTGGCCCGGAACTTGCCGCCGTTGCGAACGGAATGGCCAAGATCGGTATGAAAGCGCCGCTTATTGGTGGGTGGACACTTTCCATGTCCAATTTCATTGACAATGCCGGCAAGAACGGCAACGGCACCCTGATGCCGCAGACCTTCATCGAAGAACCGATTACCCTGAAGGCAAAGAGCTTCATCGAAGGGTACCGCAAGGCTTATAAGGTCAGCCGTATTCCGTCGCCTGTTTCTGCTGCCCAGGGGTATGATGCGGTCTATATTTTTGCCGCAGCCGTAAAACAGGCGCAAAGCACCAATACGAAAAATATCAAGGAAGCTCTTGAGGATCTGAAGGAACCGGTGAAAGGCGTTATAGCAATCTGGCAAAAACCGTTTACCAAATGGAACCCCGCCAATGAGGACAGCCATGAGGCATTCCGTCGAGATCAGGTGGTCATGGGCATGGTGAAGGACGGCCACGTTGTCTTTGCAAACGAAGCGGATCGCAAGCGGTTTATCCAAAATGCCACTACGGTAAAAGGGAAAAAGTAAAAAGTGATAGCGTACAGGTTTATCCCGGGAGTTGCCGCACAATGAACGGGTCTGTCATCGCCCAGTTGGTGGTCAGCGGTTCCCTGATGGGCTTGGTGTATGCTTTGATCGCCTATGGTTTCCAGTTGACGTATGCCACCAGCAAGAGCATCAACTTCGGCCAGGGTGAACTCGTGATGGTTTCGGCGTTCATCTGTCTCACGATGACAAACCTCGGTATTTCGTACTGGTTCATGGTTCCGCTCGGGCTTATGTGCGGGGCTCTTTTGGGGTTGTTTGTGGAACGGGCCGGAGTGAGGCTTGCTTTGGAGCAGAAGAACGAGGGATGGATTCTTCTGACCATCATTATCGGCCTGTTCTTTTTCTCCGCAGCGGAAAACATCTGGGGGCGAGATGATCGCCCCTTTCCTACGCCAATTTCGTCGGAAGCTCTTCAGGTGGCGGGCATACGCATAACACCGCTGGAACTGTCGGTTGCCCTCGGCGTCTTTGCGATCATGGGAATTATTGAACTGTTCAAGCGCAAAACATTGCTGGGCAAGGCATTCGAAGCGGTTGCCGCAGACCGCGACGCTGCGGAGCTGATGGGAATTTCGGCGACAAAAACCATAATGCTGTCTTACAGCCTGTCCGGGGTGGTGGCAGCAGTTGCAGGGTTGCTGGTATCACCCATAACCACGGTCGGCCCCACTATGGCCTCGGCGCTTGTGCTGAAGGCTTTTTCCGTTGCAGTTGTGGCAGGCCTCGATTCCGGGTTCGGGGTTGTTCTGATCGGGCTGTTTCTCGGTTCTCTTGAAAGCCTGACCAGTTATTATGTTGGCAGCGGATGGCGCGAAGCGCCAGGTCTGATCCTTTTGATTCTTGCACTGGCAGTACGGCCCACCGGTGTTTTCGGCAAGATCCCCATCAAAAAGGTCTGAACGGATGACAGCTCTCTTTCGTTTCAATCTTTTGAAACAAAATCACACATGATCAAGCGTCTGTTTCTGATATGCGGCGCTGAGGCCCTGCTGGCGCTGCTCATGGCATCCATCCCGATGGCGGTCAACAACACCTTTGTTCTGGGGCTTTTGACCCTGCTGACTATCTACGCAATATTGCTGATCGGTCTTGGCATCACCGTCGGCTACCTTGGACAGATCAATCTCGCCCAGGCAGCATTTCTAGGCCTGGGCGCCTACAGCGCAGCTCTTGGCGTCACCACTTTCGGGTGCGGCATGCTGCCTGCCCTTATGATCGCTACCGCAGTTGGATGTCTATTCGGTGGAGTGCTGGCCTTCCCGGCCCTGCGGCTGGAAGGGCCCCAGTTTGCCCTGTCAACCCTCAGCTTCATGGCGCTTACGGCCACAACGCTGAATGAGTGGGAATCGCTTACCGGCGGAGCACAGGGGATGAGCGTTCCCCGCCCGCCCATCTTCGGCTTGATGCTTAATGCCAAAGGATTCTACTGGCTCTGCCTGATACTGTTGGGACTTGTCTGGGTGGCCATGCGCAATCTGCTCTCTTCCCAATGGGGCCGGGCCTTTGAGGCGCTCAGGGACAGCCCGATTGCAACAGATGCCATGGGGATCGGCACCCATCGGCACAAGGCAGCTGCCTTCATCCTCGGTTCCGGCATTGGAGGACTTGCCGGCGGGCTTTATGCGTTCAATTTCCAGTTTCTGCAACCGCAGATATTCATCTACGATCTGATGGTCATTCTGTTGCTCGGCGTGGTGCTCGGCGGCAGAAAAAGTCTCTGGGGCGCTTTTGTCGGGGCGGCGATTGTTGTTCTGCTTCCCAATCTGCTTTCCAACCGGCTGCTGTTTCAAATCTTTTCTGGAACAGGATTTGTGTTCGCCTTAATTGCCGGAGCCCGCGGACTTCTAGCCAAAAGCACCAGGCCTTTTCAGGCTTTGGCGCCGGTTGTAGCAATGGGGCTTTTGGTATTTGGCGGAATGTTTGTCGATAATACCGAGGACTGGCGAAAAGCGATCTTCGCCTTGATGCTCTTTTCTGTGGTTGTCGGTCTGCCCGACGGCCTGATGGGGTTTGCCGCCCGCCTTCTGACCAGGCTGTTCAGAATTATTCCCGCTCCGTTCCCTGCTGCATCAGATCTTGAGTCGGTGCTGGTCTGCCGGCAGCCAACCTCCGAACCGATTTTGAGTGTTCGCGAGCTGACGCGCCATTTTGGCGGCGTGCGGGCGGTGGATGGCATTTCGCTGTCCGTTCGTTCCGGCTCCGTTCATGGGCTTATAGGGCCAAACGGCTCCGGCAAGAGTACCCTGGTCAATGTGATATCCGGACTCTATGCGCCAAACAGCGGGGAGATGCTGTTGCATGGAGTGCCTCTGCCGCGGGGGAGCCTGTTCCAGGTTGCCCGTCGAGGCATTGCTCGAACATTTCAGAACCTGCAGATTTTTACGGAACTGTCCACACTGGACAATGTCATGGTTGCGATGAAAGGGATTATCCGTTCTCCGTTGCCATTGGTTTTACTCGGATTGACCGGAAAAAGTGAGCGGCGCGTTCAGGCTGACGGACTGGCGCTTCTTGAGCTGGTTGGGTTGGCTGATCAGTCTCGCATTCCGGCCAAGGATCTGCCTCACGGAGCTCAGCGTTTCCTGGAGATAGCCCGTGCGCTGGCCCGCCGTCCCCAACTATTGATACTTGACGAACCTGCCGCGGGCCTGGCCCATCCTGATGTGATCAAGTTGCTGGGGATCATTCGGCGAATTCGTCAGTGCGGCATTACCATTCTTCTGATCGAACACCATATGGAGGTCGTTAGCGATCTCTGTGACATAGTGACGGTTCTCGATGGCGGACGGATCATTGCTGAAGGTCGCCCCGAAGAGATCAAAAGGCATCCGAAGGTGATCGAAGCCTATCTTGGCGCCCGCCATGTGCAGAGCGCCGGAGAACCCGTTGCAGCAGCCCCGGAGTTGATGCCTGTATGACCGGGAGAAGGCGAGAATATGCTGGTAGTTGACAATCTTTATGCAGGGTACGGCAAAAGCGAGGTGCTGGTTGGGACCTCACTGACGGTGAAACAGGGAACCGTTGTTGGTCTGATCGGACCTAATGGCGCCGGGAAGACCACGACGATGCGGGCCATCTCAGGGGAGTTGAAGCCTACAAAGGGAACCGTGATGCTCGATAGCAAGCCGGTTCAGGGGCTGGATGCCTCAAGGATTGCCCGGTTGGGCCTGGCGCATTCCCCGGAGGGGCGGCGTGTATTCGGCCCACTGTCAGTAGAAGACAACCTGCTCCTAGGAGCGTACCATCGACTGCCCCGATTCTTCGGTTTCCGTTCTCGCGCTGCCGCTGAATTGGAGAGAGTCTACGACCTGTTTCCTCGCTTGATGGAGAGACGTCGGCAGTCAGCCGGTACCCTTTCCGGCGGTGAACAGCAGATGCTTGCCATCGGCAGGGCTTTGATGGCACAGCCGAAGATAATGCTCCTTGATGAACCATCGATGGGGCTCGCGCCTGTCGTTGTCGACGAAGTGTTTTCCATTATCAGCAGATTGAAGGAATCGGGGATAACACTGTTGTTGGTGGAGCAATCCGCCAGTAGAGCTTTTGAGGTGGCAGACTATGCCTACGTAATGGAACGGGGCAGGGTTGTCATGGAAGGTAAACCGGCTGTTCTTCAGCAAGATGCGCGGATGGTCGCCGCCTATCTGGGATGATACCTGAATCCGAGACACCTTCACGGCTCCTCTCGCTTAGGTTGACGCCGCCGGCCGGTTATGCTTTAATCGTCATGTGGAAACAGACGCCTATATCGCCCTTGGCTCAAACAGGGGAGACCGGGAGCTCAACCTGCTGCGGGCGGTGGCTGAGATCGGCAAGACGCACGGCTGCCGGGTGACCGGCGTGTCTGCGTTCTACGAAACGTCCCCCGTCGGGGTCATTGACCAGCCTTCTTTCTACAATGGTGTTCTCAGGCTTGCTACCGAACTCCCCCCCCGCGAACTGCTGGAACGGCTGCTGCACATCGAAAGGGAGTTCTTTGGCCGGATACGGACCGTTCAATGGGGGCCGCGGCCCATCGATCTCGACCTGTTGCTCTACGGCTCAATGATCGTCGAGGAGGAGGGGCTGATCGTTCCGCACCCGCGCATGGCAGAGCGGCGTTTCGTGTTGCAGCCGCTCTGCGATCTGGCCCCCGGCGTGGTGCATCCGGTCCTGGGGCAAACCGTTGCGGGGTTGCTGAAAACGCTGCGATCCGATGAGAGTGTGGTAAAAGTATACCCTGGGAGAGTAACGTGATCAGGCTATTAATCTGGGGACTTCTGATCTATATCGGCTACCGCGTCGTCATGGCGCTGGCAAGCGGGAAAAAACCGGAAATCAAGCAATCGGAACAACGGGAAGCCGCGGCGGCGTATCGCGATCCGGTTTGCGGCGTCTATGTTTCCGAGGAAGACGCCGTGGTGGGCCGGCTCGAGGGCGAGCGCCACTATTTCTGCTCCATGGACTGCCTGGAAAAGTTCCGCGAACAGCTTGACCATAAATCATCATAAACGGAGGAACACATGAAGTTTTTCATCGACACCGCGGACGTCAAAGAGATCCGCGCGGCCCACGACCTGGGGCTTGTGGACGGCGTCACCACCAACCCTTCGCTGATAGCCAAATCGGGACGCAAGTTCAAGGATGTCATCAAGGAGATCGTCTCCATCGTGGACGGCCCGATCTCGGCCGAGGTCATCTCCCTGGACGCCCCCGGTATGATCAAGGAAGCCAGGGAACTGGTCAAGATCCACAAGAACATCGTGGTCAAGGTGCCCATGACGCCGGAAGGGCTCAAGGCCACCAAGGCCCTGTCGGAAAAGGGGGTCAAGATCAATGTGACCCTGATCTTCACCCCCTTGCAGGCGCTCCTGGCCGCCAAGGCCGGCGCCAGCTACGTCTCCCCCTTTGTCGGCCGGCTGGACGACATCTCCCAGGACGGCATGGGGATCATCGAAGAGATCCGCACCATCTTCGACAACTACGGCATTACCGCCGAGATCATCGTGGCCAGCGTACGCAATCCGGTCCACGTCCTCAACTCGGCCCTGATCGGCGCCGACATCGCCACGATCCCCTATTCGGTCATCATGCAGCTTGCCAAACACCCCCTGACCGACGCCGGCATCAAGAAATTCCTGGACGACTGGGAAAGCGTGCCAGAGTAAAAAGAGGCCCATAGTGGCTAAGACACAAAGTGAACCGGGAATATGGTTTGGAAAACGGTTTTTCTTTTGTGTCTCCGTGGCACTGTGGCAGATTGCCGGCATGATATTATCCCGGAGTCCCCGTGAAGCCTTCCCCTCAAAATCTTTCCATCCTCTTCTCCGCCTCCGAGGCCGCACCCTTTGCCAAGGAGGGGGGGCTGGGGGATGTGGTCGGCGCCCTGCCCAAATACCTGGCCCGCCTGGGGCACGATGTCCGCGTGGTCATCCCGCGCTACCATGCCGTCAATCGGGAAAAATACGGCCTCAAGCTCCTGCCGGGCACACTGGTGGTGCCCATGGGCATCATCGGCCGCATGTACTGCGGGGTCTACGAAGGGAGGCTGCCGGGGAGCGATGTCCCGATCTATTTCCTGGAGCATAAGCAGTTCTACGGCCGCGCCGGGGTCTACCAGCAGGACGGCCGGGGGTACATGGACAACGACAACCGCTTCGTCTTTCTCTCCAAGGCCTCCCTGGAGCTCTGCAAGATGCTGGAGTGGCAGCCGGACGTGATCCATGCCCACGACTGGCACACCGGCGTCATTCCGCTCCTGCTCGACACCTCCTACCTGCATGACCGCTATGTGGGCAACGCCGCCTCGCTCCTCACCATCCACAACATGCAGCACCAGGGCAACTTCTATCCCGGCCTGATGGAGGTGCTCGGCACCGGCTGGAAACACTTCAATTACCTGGAGCTGGAAAAGGACGACCAGGTCAACCTGCTCAAGGGGGGGATCTACCACGCCACCCTGCTCTCCACGGTCAGCGAAGGGTATGCCCGGGAGATCCGGACGGCGGAATACGGCTGTGGGCTGGAAGGGGTGGTGCGGGACAGGGCGGCCGACCTGTACGGCATCTTGAACGGCGTGGATTACGAGGAGTGGGACCCGGCCGCCGACCACTGCATCGCCGCACCCTACACGGCCCGGACGGTGAAAAAAGGCAAGGCCGCCTGCAAGCGGGATCTGCAACAACGGATGGGGCTTCCGCAGCGTGCAGACGTGCCGCTGTTCGGCGTGGTATCACGCTTGGTCAAACAGAAGGGGACCGACCTGATCGCCGAGGCCATCCACCGTATCCTCGGGATGGACGTGCAGTTCGTGATGGCCGGAAACGGCGAGCCTTGGGCGCACTTCTTCTTCGGTGACGTGGCCTCCGCCCATCCCGACAAATTCGCCTGTCACATCGGCTACAACGAAGAGCTGGCCCACAAGGTCGAGGCCGGCGCCGACTTCTTTGTCATGCCCTCGTTATTCGAGCCGTGCGGCCTGAACCAGATGTACTCCCTGGCCTACGGCACGCCGCCCATTGTGCGCGCCACCGGCGGCTTGGAGGACAGCGTGGAGAACTTCGACGAAAAGGCCCTGACCGGCGACGGCTTCAAGTTCCGCCACCATACCGCCGACGCCCTGTTCGACACCATCGGCTGGGCAGCCTGGACCTTCTTCAACAACCCCAAGGGGATGGCGGCCCTCAGGAAAAACGGCATGAAAAAGCGTTTCACCTGGGAGGCGGCGGCGCTCAAGTACGACAAACTCTACCACCTGGCCGTCCGCCGTCGCCGCGGCGAGGAATACTTCCGCAACCGTTTCGGCGAATGACGTTCCCCGGCAGGGGAACTCCGAGGTCCACCCATGGCATCCGACCATTATGACGTCATCATCATCGGCACCGGACCGGCGGCCCTCGGGGCCGCATTCCATCTCACCGGCAAACTACCCTCCCTCTCCATCCTGATGATCGACAAGGCGGCGATCTGCTCCGGCGGCCTTTTGAACGACTGCAAGCAGAACTACACCTATCCCATCGGCTTTGCTGAAGAGTACTGGACCAGAGAGGAGGCCGAACGGCTGCTGCCGCTCGTGGAGGAGAAGCTCCAACCGGCCTTCAAGGGGCAGAAGAACCTGGAAACCTACCGCAGGCGCGCCGAACGGGTCGGGGCGGTCCTCTACGACGTGCGCCAGGCCCATGTGGGGACCGACCGGAGCAGGCTTCTGATCCGGCGCCTGATGGACGAGCTTGCCAGCCGCGGGGTCAGCATCCTGCTGGAGCGCGAGGTGACCGGCGTGCGGGAGGGGGACGGCGGGGCGGAGATAACCGTAGACGGGACGGAAAGCCTCCGGGCGGACACGGTGATCGTGGCGCCGGGCAGAAGGGGTTTCGGCTTCCTGCAGCGCATCATGGAGCAACTCGGCATCCCCTATATCGACAACATTGTGGATGTGGGCATCCGCGTCGAGACCCGGCTGGACAACTATCCCATCGTCAGGGACTATTACGACCCCAAGTTCTACTTTCCCGAGCGGGTGCGGACCTTCTGCACCAATTCGGGGCACGCCCGGGTGGTGTTGGAGCGTTACGAGGATTTCAGCATCGTCAACGGCCATGCCCTGTCCGAACAGAGGAGCGGCAACGGCCTGGCCAATTTCGCGCTCCTCAAGACCATCGGGCTGAAAGACCCGGTCCGCAGCGGCCACCAGATGGCCCTGTTTCTCGGCCGGCTGGCCCACGAGATCGGCGGCGGCCGGCCGATCATGCAGCGGGTGGGGGATTTCAGGATGGGGAAGCGCTCCTCGGCCGAGACCTTCAACGACGACCTCTACTCCTTCCGCCCCACCTGCCCGGTGACCGCCGGAGACCTGGGGCTGGCGGTCCCGGCCAAGATCATGCGCCACATCTGGGCGGCACTGAAGAAGCTCGACACCATCGTCCCCGGTGTCCTGCACCCCAGCACGATCATGTACTATCCCGAGATCAAGATGTACGCCAACAAGCCCTCGTTCATCGATGCCCATTTCCGGGTCAGCGCCCATCTCTACATGATCGGGGACGGCGCCGGCACCTCCCGCGGCATAACCGGCGCCTGGGCCAGCGGGATCAGGGCCGCCGAGGGGATCATCACAAAACGTACTAACGTTATAATGCATTGTCCATAGCTCCAGCCCTCGAATTGGGTCACTCTTCATAGATCGTGTACCGCTGTAGCAAGAATTTTATTGTTTTACGGCTAGTAATCGCTATATTAATGCTACGTATACGTCTCCATCCCATGCCGGAAATAAATTAGGAGGATAACAAAATGAACATTCTATTAAACCTCTACATGCACCTTAGAATTCGTACACGGATTATCTTTCTCTGTGTCTGCTATAGCTTCTGCATTATTATAGCTGTCGTTGCCGGGCGCTCTTTTTCGACATTATTGGCATGGGTTTCGACTGCGGTATTTGTGCTGCTCGGGATATTTTTCAGTTCACTGCTTTTCTGGTCTGTCAACGATGCCCTCAAACGCATCATTAACTATCTCACAACAATTACCGATGGGGATCTGACTCAGCCAATCATCGCCAAACGCAACAATGAGATCAGCATCATAATTCGCACCATAAACAGCCTCCAGACGACAATGCGCGGTATCATTACCCAGATATCTCAAACATCCGAACAGGTATCCATGGCTTCTAAAACGCTTAGTACCAATGCAGGCCAGATAGCCGACGGGACAGAAAATGTTGCTTCCCAAGCCAACACGGTTGCGGTGGCCAGTGAAGAATTGGCCGCCACCTCCAACGAAATTGCCCACAATTGTCTTAGTGCGGCAGAAAATTCCAACCGCGCAAGTGAAACCGCGCAAGCAGGTTGCGAAGTGGTCCGGCAGTCAACCGAAGGAATGGAATGCATTGCCGGCCGTGTCCAGGATACGGCAACAACAGTAGAGGAGCTGGGATTACGCTCAGAACAGATTGGCCAGATTATCGGCACGATTGAAGACATTGCCGACCAGACAAACCTTCTGGCGCTCAACGCCGCGATTGAGGCCGCCCGAGCCGGCGAGCAGGGTCGTGGATTTGCAGTTGTGGCCGATGAGGTTCGAGCTTTGGCCGAGCGAACAACCCGTGCCACACGTGAGATTGGTGAGATGATCAAGGACATTCAAAGCAAGACAAAAGGAGCGATTGTCTCGATTGAAGAAGGGGTGGCAGAAGTGGCGCGTGGTAGCGAATTCTCTGTCAGATCAGGTCAGGCGCTTGAGCAGATTCTTGTTCAAATTAAAAATGTTACAATGCAAATTAATCAGATAGCAACCGCTGCCAACCAGCAAACTGCGACCACAGGAGAGATTAGCAACAACATACAGCAGATCACCAACGTAATCCAACAAACAGCGCGGGGTGCTTCGGATACAGCTTCATCAGCAGCCATTCTTTCCAACCAGTCAGGGGAGCTTCAACACCTTGTTGGCCAATTTAAACTGTAATCTGCCACTTTTTGAAGTCACCCTATAGGATAAATTACCATGAAAATTCGATTTAATATTTCGAATTTTCATGGTAATTTAGGTATATGATACTTCGACGCGCTCATCTCACGCAACTAGCTGACAAGCTGACTGATTTTCCGGTCGTGGCCCTTCTTGGTCCTCGTCAGGTCGGCAAGACGACGCTTGCTCGTCAACTGGCAGCGCAGTGGCAAGGCCCGGTCTGGCATTTTGATCTGGAAGTGTGAATCAGATTCCAAAGTTGATCCACCATCGGCGTCCATAGTGACCCACCTCGATTTTATTTTCATCGCAAAATAAGCCTGTTACAAACTGAAGTGGGTTACGCTTCACGCCGATGGTGGGTCAAAGTCAGAAGCCGGTCTACAGAAAAGAAAACTTCTGTGTTCCGGTGGAGTTGATCGAGGCCGAATAAGCAGGCAAGAATTTCATATTCTGTTACCCATGAGTTACCCAGAAAACAAAATAGGCTAGGCTTAATTGCCTAACCTATTGTTTTTATAGGAGCGGAAAACGGGATTCGAAATTTCAAAGCAATTTAAAGAACATCACTATAAATGATACAATTCAGATAGTTAGCTTGCTTTATTGCCGGTAGTCAGTCCAGATCAGTCCAGTCTATTTTGTTTAAATCTGCCCTTTAGGGGTCAATGTGGGGGCAGCTAACTTGTCAATTCAAGTATTCACTGGCTCCCCAGCGCGGACAAATCTGGCCACCTAAGGGGATAGGTCTCACGAAGCAACTTTCTTAACCCCTGCATTACATCTTTACACTTTATTGCTCAGAATATGTCTTCTCCTGTAAAAAATCAAATAGCAGGTGAACGTCAATGACACAAACGAACAGACAAAGTAAAAAATGGACATTAGCGGAGCGGCAACGGTAGGCAAATCCCAGAAAAAAAAGTAAAAAACCCTGAAAGCGATAAGAATAAAAGTGGCAAAAAACACGGCTGTTCCAACTTTTAATGATCCCGAGAGGTCGGGAACATGAACGAGCCAGATAAGAAACCCTGGCACCAGACCGATAATGCTGACAATGCGATATTCATACGAGATCGTACCGTAACACATCCCTTGAATGAACATTGTGAGGGCAAAAGGAAAGCTTATATATTGCAGTAGGTTGCTCCGTTGCTCAGTTGTGCGGAAAAGCCCAACGGATAGCATAATGACCAGAAGGCAGGAACTAATTTGCACATTTTTGGCCAGCGCCTTGGGGAGCAAATACATGAAGCTGATCCCGCTTGGCCTAGCCTGGAATTCATACATTTGAAGGCTAGGCAAGTATTCCACAACTTGCCGGTAGAACAGTAAAGCGCTAAAGAACAGAATTGCAAGAGGAATCAAAAAAACCCATCTCTTTTTTCGAACGCTGCAGCAACAGCCAAGTAGACAGATTGTCCCGAGGAACGGTGCAGAACTCCACTTGAGAGTGCTGAAAAAACCCGCAGCAATAGAAGCTGTTACGGCGCGCTTTTCAAGATAAAAGCAGGCGAAGATTAATAGGAATGCTGAGGCGCTCCATAAGTCAAACTGCCCTCTCTCGAAATGGGCAAAGCCCAAGGGGGTATAGAAGTAAAGAAGCAAAGTCAGAACCAGATACATTAAAGAGAATTTCTGCAATTTATATTTTTTCAGAATTACCAGAGATAGGATGAGAAATATCACTAGAGATGTATAATTGTGGATTGTTAATGCTACATGATAATCAAAGAATGTCAGGGGGGTATAAAGCCAGTTAGTCAACGGGGGATAATTGGACCTTCGCTCGAAAGGGTCAGCATATACCCTGTTTTTGGGGTTGTATTGTGAATCGCCATGACGAAGTGCCATAGCGGAATAATATACCTGACTAAAATCTGCACCCAGCGATTTCTCAGTCCCGGAATGCTTGGTTGGGGTCACCTTAAAAAAACTCAAAATCTTGGCTTTGTTCGGGAACCCCTCGCTGCTGGATGTCTGGCTAGTGTCACTCTCATGAGCGGTGCCTGGCACTCCCATGTAGCCATAAAACGGCTTCTGGTAGACTGGCTGATCATAGTTGCCAGTCTGGATCAGTTCTGTTTTGAATTTCAGGTCAAAGGCAAAATGAACCGCGAGAATTGTTATAATTAGCGATAATAAAAAAAAATACCCTATTTTATCGTTCACATGGACCTTCTATCATTTTTTTGCTAAAATTTTTCACAGCCTGAAAAACGAATTAACTTGAGCTACTTGCAAAAGTACATGCAAGAACATTAATATTTATTATTTTAGTATAACATCCTGAAATAATTGAGCTTAATGGCATTTTATGGTATTGTTCTGTTGCGAAGAAACCAGTACCAGGAGGATGCCAATGAAGCTCAGGGAAAGAATATCATGGTTGATGGGGAGCGTACAGCGAAGTTTGTTTCCCCATCTTGACGAATGTCTCGAAGTTCCCCTGACAGATCAGGAGAAGCATCTCATTTCAATCCTTGAGATTCTCCAGGTTGAGAAGTATGTACCAAAGAGCGCCTTTAGTCAGTGGCTTGGTCGGAAACTTGAAGAACGAGAGGCGCTGGCCCGCTCTTTTGTAGCCAAGTTGCTGTATAAGCATCCGACAACCAGAGACCTGATCAGGGCTTTGCACTCGTCTCCGAATCTGAGGAACATCAAGGGGGACGCTGCTTGTTA
>PLYK01000120.1 GCA_003151775.1 Geobacter sp.
TCAACTTGAATGCAACTTGGAATTACCGGTTCGATATCAGCCGCCGCCTGCCCGATTCTCCCGCAATCCGCGGGGCGGGGTGGAGCAGCGGGAGCAGGCGGTCGAGTTCACCCTTTTTGAGGATGACCAGCACAGGGGTGTCGCTCGCCCACATACGCAACAAGGCCTGCTGGTCCGGAAACCAGGCGGATTGATCCCCCTGCTTGCTGCCGAACTCCAGTTCGTCCGGCTTGCCGGTGACCATGATCCGCCGTTTTGTGTACCAGGAAACCGCCTGCTGGGGACCGAAGGTAACGATGCGCGTCTGCGGCCCGGCCAGCGAGCGGGCTTGGAGCGCCAGGCTGCGAGGCGATTCGGCCTGGGCTATGGTCGCCATTATCAGCCGCGGGATGAAAATTTCAAGCAGAAAAGAGCAAAGACAGAGTGCAACCACCATGCGGAGCGGGTTATACCCTGCGGACGCCATGGCCGCTATCCCCTGTATCAGGAACAGGACGGCAACGACCGTGCCTGCGGCGGCGGAGATGGGCGGAGCGTTGTTGATGAACTGGTGCAGCGGGTCGCTCAGGCGGGGCATTGAGCCTGCCAGCAGGTTCGCCAACTCGGGCAGGCGAGTATAGGCCAAGCCGGCGATGCCCACAATTGTCAGGGTTATTCCCAACAGGATGGAGGCCAGCTTGAGTTCGCGGCCGTGGCCATCCAGCACCCCGTCTATACGGCTGGCGATCAGTATGGCCAGGGGCGGAAAGATCGGCAGGATGTATGGAACCAGCTTGGAGTTGGACTTGGAGAAGAACAGAAAAATCAGAACCGTCCAGACCAGCAGATAGAGCCCGGCCTTGTTGTCGTCATGATGACGGTCGCGCCAGGCCCGTCTCAGGGCGCCGGGGATGAAGAACGACCAGGGCAGCATGGTTGCCGCCAGGACCGGCACAAAGAACCAGAACGGCTGGTAGCGGCCGTGCACCGTGCTGGTGAAGCGCTCAAAGTGTTCGTGGATGAAGAAAAAACGGGCAAATCCGGGATTTCTCAGGGAGACGGCCACAAACCAGGGAGCGGCTACGGCCAGGAACAGCAGCAGTCCCCTGGCGACATGCATCTCCTTGAGCAGCTTCCAGCGTCCCCCCAACAACAGGTAAAAGAAGATGATGCCGGCCGGGAAAACGATGCCTATCAACCCTTTGGCCAGCACCGTCAGGGCACAGAACAGATAGAAGGCGTACCAGGGGAGCGGGGTGCTGCGGCGCCCCTCGCGCTGGCCGGCTATGATAAAGGCGCCCAGCGCGGCCGTGAGGCAGAAGGTCAGCAGCATATCGGTCAGGATGATGCGCGACTGGAGCACAAAGCCGGCCGATGTACCCAGGATCAGCGCGGCAATCAGGGCCGTGCGCCGCCCGTAGAGACGCCGGGCTATGATATAGGTTGCCAGTATGGTCATAAGGCCGCACAGCGCCGAAGGGAGGCGGGCGGCCTGCTCGGTGAGGCCGGACAGTTTGAGCGAAGCGGCGTTCAGCCAGTACAGAAGCGGGGGTTTTTCGAAATATTTGACGTAATTGAGGGTTGGGGTTATGAAATCCCCCTGCTCCAGCATCTCCCGGGGGATCTCGGCGTAACGCCCTTCATCGGGATCGATAAGCGGCAATCCGCCCAGAAACTGGAGAAAAGGGAAGCCCAGGACAACGGCAAGGATTACCATGTCCCGCAACCAGCCGCTCTCCCTGCCGGAGGCGTAGCCCTTGAGGTCTCTCACGGCGACCCCCCCTTTTCCCGGCGCACGAGGTCAAAGGGTTCGGCCGTAAAAGGCGGCGCTAGGACTATGCGCTGGTTGGGGTTGGCGGCGTCGGCCTCGACCGAATCCCCCTCCGGCGTGAGGATTTTCAAGCCTTTTACCGTCAGCCGCTCCGCCCGCATGGCGGGGCCGATGAATTCCAGTTCATCGCCCGAACGGATGCGGTTGCGCACACCGACTACAACCTCGCCGCCGGTGCGTGAGGACTCCACCAGTCCGACGAACTCGTGGCTGCGGATGTAGGCCGAGTGATACTCCTGCCCCACGTCGCGGGGAGCCCCGAAGAGAAAGCCGGTGGTATACCCCCGGTGGCTCAGCTTGGCCAATTCCTCCAGCCATTCCGGCCGGCAGCGCCAGCCGGATGGGTCAAAACGATACTCGTCCAGCGCCTGGCGGTAGACCCGCAGCACCGAGGCCACGTAATTGATCCCTTTCATGCGCCCCTCGATCTTGAGCGCGGACACCCCGCCTTGCACCAATGCCGGCAGGTGTTCCAGCAGGCAGAGATCGCGGGAGTTGAAGATAAAGGTGCCGTTTTCGTCTTCCACTACCGGGAGGTATTCACCGGGGCGGGTTTCCTCCACCAGGTGGTAGCTCCAGCGGCAGGGGTGGGCGCATTCCCCCTGGTTGGCATCGCGCCCGGCCAGCGCGCTGGAAATCAGGCAACGGCCCGAATACGAGATGCACAGGGCGCCATGGACAAATGCCTCGAATTCCACCTCCGGGGCCTGTGCCACGGTCTCGCGAATAGCATCCAGGCTCATCTCCCGCGCCAGATTGATCCGCCGGATCCCTTGCCGGCCCCAGAACCGGGCGCTGCGCCAGTTGATGGTGTTGGCCTGGGTGGAGAGGTGCAATTCACGTTGGGGGGAGATGTCGCGCACCATGGCGATGACACCCGGATCAGCCACAATGTAGGCATCGAAGGGGAACGTCGCCGTCCGGCGGAGAAACTCTTCGAGACGGGGCAGCGCATCGTTATGGGGATAACTGTTGACCGTCAGGTAGGCCCTCGCCCCGCGGCTGTGACAGTAGTCGAGGGCTGCCGGCATCTCCTCGATGCTGAAGTTGTCCGACAGATTGCGCAGACCGAATGCGTGCCCTCCCAGGTAGACGGCATCGGCGCCGTAATGAACGGCGATCTTGAGTTTTTCCATGTTGCCGGCCGGGGCCAGAAGTTCGGGGGTGTTCACGGATGGTTCCCGTCGTTATGTGGTGGTTAGTGTCCCGTGACTAACCGCACGGGACACTAGGTACGAGTAAAAATGCTAACATATTCTGCCGGTTAATTAAACCAAGAAAAGCAATTGTCAGTGGTTCGCCAGAAGCTCTTCAAAACGAAAGAACAATAACATTAGCCTCTTGCAAAACTCTTGCAAATTGACTCCCCCACCCTTTATGGGAGGAGGGCCTGGAGTTTGGACATTTGCTCCCCCGCCCCTTGCGGGAGNNCTTGCAGGACTCCCTCAACATTTTCCATTACATCGTTGTTCCAAAATCGTAATACGGTAAATCCGTTGGCTCGCAAAGAGTTGTCTCGATGTATGTTTCAATCGGCTGCTGTCTGCGGAATTTGACACCCTGAAGCTGACTGTTTCGCAAATGACGTCAGAGTATGCGCTCAACATCAGTTGTGGTATTTCTCAGTTCTATTGCATATTGCCTTAAGGCAATGACGTGGTTTCATGGCGCCTTCCCCCACCCCCTAGCCCCCTCCCGCAAGGGGCGGGGGGACTTTTTAGAACCTTTGAAAATGTCCAAACTCCAGTCCCCCTCCCTTTATGGGAGGGGGCTGGGGGTGGGTGAAGCTGCAACTGAGCAGATTTCACGGCAAACTCCCCCCCACCCTAACCCTCCCCCGCAAGAGGGGAGGGGATTTTTTGGACTTTTGCAAGAGCCTCAAATTAGCTAGTTTCCATCCGGAAACTCCGGATGAGAAACTAGCGATATAAACTGCCGTTAATATTTCCGTGTCGAATGAAAAGAAGACGGCAGTCCGGCGATCCGGTTCGGAAAGCCAGCTTTCGCTTGACAAACGCAAGTTTATGGCTTTAATTTATGAAAAAATCCTGACATTTGGAGGAATTATGCCATCCGGCATCCGCTGGGCCGCATGTGTTGCCGCTTCTTTCGTGCTGGCCGGTTGCGCGTCGAGCGACCTCGTGGTCAAGCGCCAGACCGAGACTGAGGCGAAGGTCGAACATCTTATCCAGTCCGGCAAGAAGCTCGAACAGCACGTAAATGAGCTGTCCGGTCAGGCCCTTTCGCAGGAAGATGAGACCAAGGCTGTCAGCGCCCAACTCAAGCAGCTTCAGGACGCCATCAGGGAATTGCGGACCGCTCAGGATGAACTCAAGGCCCGAATCTCGCTGCAGGCTGCACCCAAGATCGAGGTCATCAACCCGGAGCCCGCTCCCAAGGGTAAGGATTACGGCCCTCCGTCCGACTATGTCAAGGCATTCGGCCTTTACAGCGCCAACAGTTTCCCGGCCGCCATCGAGGCATTCGAAGCATTCCTCAAGAATGACCCTAAAAGCAGCTATGCCGCCAACGCCGTCTATTGGATCGGCGAGTGCCGCTACAGCCTGTCCGAGTTTGACAAGGCGCGTGACGCCTTCCAGAAAGTAGTGAGCGATTATGCAAAAAGCGCCAAGGTTCCGGATGCGCTCTTGAAGCTGGGGTATACTCTGGCAGCCATGAACGAGAAGGATAAGGCTATTGCTACCTATGAACGCCTGATCAAGGCCTATCCCGGCAGCCCGGCTGCGGCCAAGGCACGGGAGCGGCTGACCGCCAATTAATCTCGCTGTTCACCCTTTTGTAATGACCGAGGTGCGTATGAAAATCAGATTTGCCATGCTGCTGTTTATTTTAGCGCTGTTCGTGCCCGCCCTGGCCCTGGCAGCGGATGAGGAACCCACCTGTATCTACGTCATAAAGAAGGGCGATACCCTCTGGGGGTTGTCAGAACGCTTTATCAAAGACCCCCTCTACTGGCCTAACATGTGGTCAAAAAACAGCCAGATCACTAATCCTCACCTGATCTATCCTGGGCAAAAGGTGCGGGTGTTCCCCGATCGCCTCGAATTCGAGCCCGGAGAACAGGGGGTAAGTTCATCGACAACCACCAAGCAGGCTGCTGCGACTGTCCAAGCGGAATCCATTGTCGAGGTGGCCGCCGAGCGGACGTATAGCGTGCGGGGCAATGAGGGCTTCCTGATGGAGACCGACTTCAAGCCTGCCGGCTTTATCGTCTCCGTCCTCCATGACCGTATCGTGGCCGGGGATGACGATATCGTCTACACCGATATTGGAAGGGCGCAGGGAGTAAAGGGCGGGGAGAAGTTTTCGGTCTACCGGAAGGAGGGGACTGTCAGCCATCCACTCACTAACGAGATCATGGGTGCCAAGGTGGTTCCGCTGGGAACGCTGCAACTGACCGACCTGGAGCAAAATGCCTCGCGGGCCATCATTACCAAGGCCTATCAGGAGATCTCCCCCGGTTCCTATCTTATGCCGTACCGCGACGACAAGCGCCGCGAGGTTGACCTCAAGATGCCGGCCAGGGAGCTGAAAGGGTATATCATCGAAAGCTACAGCGGGGCCTCGATCATCGCTAGCGGCGACATCGTCTACATAGACATGGGAAGCGCCCAGGGAGCCGAAGCTGGCAATATGCTCTATGTCGTCCGCGACGTGACCCCAGATCAGCACTACGTCGAGGGACGTATCGACCGCTTGCCCCAGGAGTTGCTGGGGGCACTGGTCATCCTGGAGACCGGCAAAAAAACGGCAACCGCATTGGTCGTCAAAAGCATCGATACAATTTATAAGAGCGATAAGATCGTCAGTCTGACAAAATAGGGGATGAAGATTAGAAGGCGTGGATATGGAAGAATTCTACTGGTTTGGCCTCAAGGCGGTGCCAGGTGTCGGTAATGTCACCTTCCGGCGCCTGCTGGAGCGTTTCGACGCGCCCGGGGCGGCGCTTGCCGCATCGCCCAAGGAATTGGGGGGTGTCAGGGGGGTGACCCCGGCCGTGGTAGAGGCGATCAGGGAGGGGGTATGGAAGCGCTTTGCCGATGAGGAGTGCCGGCGGCTGGCGGGCAGCGGCGCCCGGCTGGTCACGTTCACCTCGGCCGATTACCCAAAGACCCTGTTTGAGATCCCCGACCCGCCACCCCTTCTGTACGTGCGGGGCGAACTGCGCAGCAACGAACTGGCCGTGGCGGTCGTCGGCTCACGGCGGGCTACCTCCTACGGCCTGTTGACCACGGGGCGTCTCGCCGGGGCGCTGGCCGGGCATGGCGTGGCCGTGATATCGGGCATGGCCCGGGGGGTGGATACCGAGGCCCACAAGGGGGCGATCCGGGCCGGCGGCAGAACCATAGGCGTCCTGGGGTGCGGCATCGACAAGGTGTATCCGCCCGAAAACCGCAAGCTCTTCGATGCGGTGTCCGAAACAGGATGCCTGGTATCCGAGTTTCCCTTGGGGACGCTGCCTCTGGCGGAGAACTTTCCCCGTCGCAACCGGATCATCAGCGGGTTGTCCCGCGGCGTGCTGGTGGTGGAGGCTTCCGAAAAGAGCGGCTCGCTGATCACCGCCCAGTATGCCCTGGATCACGGACGAGACGTCTTCGCCGTCCCCGGCAACATCTCCTTTAGCGCCTGCCGCGGCAGCAACAACCTGATCAAGCAGGGCGCCAAACTCGTTGACTGCGTGGAGGACATCCTGGAGGAGTTGCCGGGTTCCTTCGCCGGCAACCGGGGGTGCGCCCTGGAGCAGACCGCCGCGCACACCTTCAGCCTTACGCCCAAAGAAGCCGCAGTGTATGAGCTCTTGGCCCGTTCGTCTTTGCACATAGACGACATCATCGTCCAAACTGAATTGACAGCCGGCGAGGTTTCCTCTATGTTACTGCACCTTGAGCTCAAGGGGGCGGTAACACCGCTGCCGGGCAAACATTTCGCCGTTGCCGCTTAAAGTGTTGGCCGCCATCTCCATACTGCGTTAAAATAAGTTAATCATATTACAAGGAAGTACTAAAAACATGCCGCAGAATCTTGTTATCGTAGAATCGCCCGCCAAGGCGAAGACCATAGAGAAGTTCCTGGGCAAGGATTACAAGGTGCTGGCCTCCTTCGGCCATGTGCGCGCGCTGCCCAGCAAGCAGGGCTCGGTGGATATAGCACATGATTTCGAGCCCAAGTATCACGTGCTGCCCGAGAGCAAGAAGCACATCGACGCCATCAAGAAGGCCCTCAAGGAATCTGACCGGCTGCTCCTGGCAACCGACCCCGACCGGGAAGGAGAGGCCATCTCCTGGCACCTGCTGGCGGCCCTGGGTCTGGACAAAAAGAAGAATCCGGGCATCGCAATCCAGCGCGTCGTGTTCCACGAGATCACCAAGGACGCCATCATCCACGCAGTCGAGCATCCACGCGCCATAGCGGCAGAGTTGGTGGACGCCCAGCAGGCACGGGCGGTGCTGGATTATCTGGTCGGTTTCAACCTTTCCCCCTTTCTGTGGAAGAAAATCCGTTATGGCCTTTCGGCCGGCAGGGTGCAATCGGTGGCGCTGCGTCTGGTCTGCGAACGGGAAAAGGAGATCCAGGCCTTTACCGAACAGGAATACTGGACCATTGCCGCACGCCTCGGCGTTGCGCCGGGACAGGAGTTCAGGGCCGGCCTGGTGGCGGTGGGCGGCAAGAAGCTGGGCAAGTTCGACATCCCAGGCGTTGAGGCGGCGACCAGTCTGAAAACGGCGCTCCAGTCGGGCGGCTACCGAGTCGCCAAGATCACCAGGACCGAGAAAAAGCGCACCCCTGCGCCGCCCTTCACCACCTCGACCCTCCAGCAGGAGGCCTCCCGCAAGCTGGGTTTTTCGGCCAAGAAGACCATGTCCACGGCCCAGAAGCTGTACGAGGGGATCGATATCGGCGAAGGTGGTACGGTCGGTCTGATCACCTACATGCGTACCGACAGCGTCAACCTCTCGAACCAGGCCCTCAAAGAGGCCCATGACGTCATCTCCGCCGCCTACGGGCCGGAATACGCCCTGGCCCAGCCGCGTCTCTACCGCACCAAGACCAAGAACGCCCAGGAGGCCCACGANNGCCCACGAGGCCATCCGGCCGACCTACATCTCCAAGACCCCGGTCGAATTGAAGAAGTTCCTGACCCCGGACCTGCACAAGCTGTACGAGCTGATCTGGAAGCGCACCGTGGCCTGCCAGATGGCCGAGGCGCTCCTGGACCAGACCTCGGTCGACATTGCCGCGGATCTGGCCGCGCCTCCCGCCGCCGGCCCTTTCAGCGGGGCCAGACAGGCAGGCCTGCGCGCCAGCGGCACGGTCATCCGTTTTCCCGGTTTCATGAAGCTCTACATCGAAGGGGTGGACGATCAGGACGAGGAAAAGGAAGGACTGTTGCCCGCCATGGGCGAGGGGGCATCCCTTAAGCTGCACGAGATTATCCCTGAGCAGCACTTCACCCAGCCGCCGCCGCGCTATACCGAGGCCACCCTGGTCAAAACCCTGGAAGAATACGGCATCGGCCGCCCTTCCACCTATGCCTCGATCATGAATACCCTGGTGGAGCGCAAATATGCCCGCCTGGACAAGAAACGTTTCTTTCCCGAGGACGTGGGCATGGTGGTGAACGACCTGCTTACGTCCCATTTTGCGCGCTATGTGGACTACAACTTCACCGCAGGTCTGGAAGAGGAGTTGGACCAGGTCTCCCGCGGCGAGAAACAGTGGAAGCCGCTTCTGAAAGAATTCTGGGAGCCGTTCTCCACCCTGCTCAAGCAGAAGGAGGGAGAGGTCAGCAAGTCCGACCTGACCACCGAGTCCACGGATGAGGCCTGCCCCGAGTGCGGCAAGCCGTTGGTGGTCAAGCTGGGCAAGCGGGGCAAGTTCATCGCCTGCTCCGGTTTCCAGGAGGGGTGCAAATACACCCGCAATATCGAGTCTGAGAAAAACGGCGAGTCGGCGGAGCCGGTCCTGTCCGAGGAAAAATGCGAGAAGTGCGGTCAGCCGATGCTGATCAAGGACGGCCGCTACGGCAAGTACCTGGCCTGTTCCGGGTATCCGGCCTGCAAGAATATCCAGCCGCTGGTCAAGCCCCGGGGCACCGGCGTGGTCTGCCCTGAATGCAAGGAAGGGGAACTGGCCGAAAAGAAATCCCGCTACGGCAAGATGTTCTACTCCTGCAACCGCTATCCCCAGTGCAAGTTTGCCCTGTGGGACCTGCCGGTGGAGCGGAAATGTCCCAAGTGCGGCTTCCCGCTGCT
Source organism: Geobacter sp. (assembly GCA_003151775.1). Lineage (GTDB taxonomy): Bacteria > Desulfobacterota > Desulfuromonadia > Geobacterales > Pseudopelobacteraceae > Oryzomonas. The sequence goes on from PLYK01000120.1 coordinate 9,085, forward strand.
GGTGAAGAAGATCAGCAAGCGCGAGGGCGAGTACCTCAAGTGCCCCAAAGAGGGGTGCGACTTCAAAGAGGGCGGCAAGGAACGGAAATAATTGGAATCAATCACCATCATCGGCGCAGGCCTGGCTGGCTGCGAAGCGGCTTGGCAGGCGGCCCAGCGCGGCGTTTCCGTCACCCTCCATGAAATGAAGCCGCTACGTTTCTCCCCGGCCCACCATCTGCCCGGCCTGGCGGAACTGGTTTGCTCCAATTCCTTGCGGGGCGACTCCCTGGAAAATGCCGTGGGGCTTCTGAAGGAGGAGTTGCGCCGTTGCGGTTCCCTGACCATGGAGGCGGCCGAAGCCACCCGTGTCCCGGCCGGTGGCGCGCTGGCCGTGGACAGGCAGCTCTTCTCCGACTATATCACCGATAAGATCACTGCGCATCCCCTGGTCCTCTTGGAACGGGGCGAGGTTGCCGACATACCCGCTGACGGCACCGTCGTCATCGCCTCCGGCCCGTTGACCAGCGATGCCCTGGCTGGGCCGCTGGCCCGGCTGACCGGCGACCGGCTTTACTTCTACGACGCCATTGCGCCCATCGTCACTGCCTCCTCACTCGACACGACCACGATCTTCGCCGCCTCGCGCTACGGCAAAGGGGATGGTGACGACTATCTCAACTGCCCTTTGAACGAGGCGGAATATCTGCGGTTTGTGGATGAGCTGGTCAGGGGGGAAAAGGTCCCGGCACGGGATTTCGAGAAGCTCGTCCACTTCGAGGGGTGTATGCCGGTTGAGGAGATGGCGGAACGGGGCGTGGAGACGCTCCGTTTCGGCCCGATGAAGCCGGTGGGGCTGATCGACCCCCGTACGGGCGCACAACCGCATGCCGTGATACAATTGCGGGCCGAGAACCTTGATCGGACCATGTTCAACCTGGTGGGCTTCCAGACCAAGCTGACCTGGCCGGAGCAGCGCCGCATCTTCCGCATGATTCCGGGGCTGGAAGAGGCCGAGTTCGTCCGGCTCGGTTCCCTGCACCGCAACACATTCATCAACGCCCCGGCCCTGCTGCTGGTGACCCAGCAACTCAAAAGCGATCCGCGCATCATCTTTGCCGGGCAGATCACCGGGGTGGAGGGGTATGTGGAGTCGGCGGCCAGCGGTTTTCTGGCAGGCATGAACGCCGCATTCCTCCAACTGGGCCGCCCCTTGGCCGTGCCTCCGGTGGAAACGGCTCTCGGGGCGCTGATGCATCACATCACCAACGCCGACGTGCGTCATTTTCAGCCCATGAACGTCAATTATGGCCTGTTCCCCGAACTGCCGGGACGGGTGAAGAAGAAGGAAAAACGCCTGAAACTGGCGGAACGCGCCCTGGAGAGCCTTGAGGAGTGGCGCGTCAATATGTAGCAGGCTCTACCTAGTTTCCGTCCGGAAAGGGTTCTTTTCCGCCCATGCGGCGTCAATCTTCGGGCTTGCTTGTGTGGCGTACTGATGTACGCCTCCGCGCAATCCCTTGATTNNCTCCTTTCCGGATCGGAAACTAACTAAGGAGGAACAAATGAACCTCAAGAAGATTGCAGCATTGCTGCTGGCCGGTTCTCTGGCCCTGTCGCTCGCCGCCGGTTGCAAGAAGAAAGAAGAGGCCAAGACCGAAGAAGCGCCCAAGGCCTCGGCCGGCGATACCGTCAAAATAGGTTTCCTGGGAGCCCTGACCGGTGACGTTGCCATGTTTGGTGCGCCGACCCTGGCCAGCATGCAGATGGCGGCTGAGGAGATCAATGCCGCCGGCGGCNNGCCGGCGGCGTCAACGGCAAGAAGATCGAGATCGTTGAGGCCGATGACCGCGGCGATAAGCAGGAGGGGGCCTTGGTCACCCAGAAGCTGATCAGCCGCGACAACGTTGTGGCCATCGTCGGCGACCCGACTACCGGCATCACCAAGGTTGCCGCCCCCATCGCCCAGAAGGCCCAGGTCGTGTTGCTCTCCGCCGGCGCAACCGGTACGGGCGTGGTCGAGACCGGCGATTACATCTACCGCGACACACTGCTGGACAGCGTGGCGATTCCGGCCCTGCTGGATTACTATGCCAAGAACCTCAAGTTCAGGAAGGTGGCCATGATCACCTCTGACAACAACGATTACAGCGTCGGCATGTCGCAGCTCTTCCGCGATTCCGCCAAGGGCGCCGGCATCGAGATCGTGGCTGACGAGAAGATCAAGGACGGCGACAAAGACTTCTCCGCCCAGATGACCAATATCAAGGCAAAAAAACCGGACATCCTCTTCTGCTCAGGTTACTACACCGAAGGCGCGCTGCTGATGAAGGAGGCCCGCAAACAGGGCATCAAGGTCAACATGTTCGGCGGCGACGGCCTGTTCTCGCCTGAATTCATCAAGCTGGGCGGAGAAGCGGTCGAGGGCTCCATGTCCTATGTCGGTTTCTCCCCCGAGCAGGCGTCACCGGTGACCGCCAAGTACATCGAGGCCTTCAAGGCCAAGAACAACGGCGCCCTGCCGGGCCTGTACGACGCCCAGGGGTATGACGCGGTCAAGCTTATCGCCTTTGCCATGACCACCTCCAGGAGCACCGATCCGAAGGTATTCAAGGATGCCATCGCCAAGACCAAGGACTTCGAAGGCGTTTCCGGCGCCATCACCATCCGCAACAACCGCGAGCCGATCAAGTCACCGCTCTGCCTTTTGGAAGTCAAAGGGGGCAAGTACATCCTGAAGGCCAAGATCCCGGTCAAGACGGACTAGTATTTCGTTTCAACCGTTTCGTTGGGCGCCTCCGCGAACGCAAACGCGCCGGTTTTTTATCGGCGGAGGTATATCACTTCCCCGCCTATTCATCCAGGTGCTGCTGAACGTATTTACAGATTGCCGCTGTTACGTTCGGTTCTAGACTCATGAGCCCCATGATCTTTCCAGTTGCGAGTCCTGCCGCCACGTTATTCCAATTCCAAATCAAAGCGGCATCTTCGTTGGCTCGTCTTCGGCTCCTCAACGTACTAACTGTACGCCTTCGTCGCCTCGATCCTCGCCGCCTTGATGTCATCTTTGATTTGAAACCGGAATTATGGGAGGTTGAGGGTCAATTGCGTCGTGAATGCCGGTTTGCCGCCCGGAATAGTACCATTATCCGAGGCCGAAAGCTTGTAGAGCGGGTTGTACCAGACCACTCCGGCCAGAAGGTTGACCTGTTTGGAGAACGACCAGGAGGCGCCGACGCTGACCTCGCCATTTGCGTTGTTGCCGCTCATATAATCTGCGCCCATCCAGAGTTTGTCGGATATCTCACCTATGGTGCGATCCAAGGAGGCCATCAAGCCGCTGTTGTTGTTCTGAGGATTGCCTCTGGTGCGCAGGGCGCGCTCTGCGGCGGCATATCCGCCGACCGATATCCGTCCCACTACCGGCAAGGTTTTGGCAACCATCCCGTAGGCGATGTTCTGCCGGGTGGAAACGCCAATCTCCGGGTTGTCGTAGGTGCCCATGTTGAAAATGCCGACCGCAAACGCCGGCATACCTTTGATACCAATGTCCTCGGCAGTGGCAAGCTTGGCGTTCAGGTAGAACGGATGGGCATCGGCCGGACTATTCTTTCCCGTTGTCGCGTAGTCCAGGCCAACTTCGAGTTTAACCGCCTCATACGGCAGCAGGCCGGTTTCAAAACCAACGGAATACGAATTGTTTCCGGCATCATCCTTATTGGAAAAATGCGTATAGTTGTTGATCGTGATAGCGACCTCCCTGAGTCCCTTGGCGTAGGTCGATGGAATGTTGATCTGTGCGCTGGGTGAGGCTATTGCCGAACCATACATCAAGGCCGTCAAGGTGCCAGTTACTAAAAGAATTTTGCCGGCTTTCATGTGTCCCTCGGTGATTTCGAATACGCCTGGACGGAATGGATCCAGAGCGGTTTGATAAAACGTTTAGAACCACTATCTATTTGGGAAGTACCCTATCCTTATAAAGAGACACCAAATTCGTTTGTCGCCGGTCTGTTCCGAATTGTAATGAATAGCGACTCCAACAGCGAATATTGCCTTGATGCTGACACCTTCGTGCCTTGCCTTCTCTGCCCCAACGGTATTTAAGGCAAACTAATGTTCAAGTCCCATGATATCCCTGTAGGTCACGACACCCCTGATAACATCGTCCGCAGTTGTAACCGGCAGGGCGTGGAAGCGGTACCGTTCGAATTTCTCCTTGGCGTCGGCAATGGTGTCGGTCTCCTCAAGACTGATGACCTGGGTAACCATGATATCCTGAAGGTGCGATTCCGGTTTTGCCATGAGAAGGTCGGGGAGGCTTACGACGCCTTCGAGCTTTTCTTCGTGATCGACGACGTATATGTAGTCCAGCACATCCGCCTCTTCACCGAATTTGCGGAACGCACCTATGGCCAGGTCGGTTGTCATACCCGGCAGCATCCTGATGAAGTGTTTGGTGGTCAGGTTGATGATGGAATCATCCTGCTCTTCAAGGAGCGATTCGATCTTTTCCGTCTCGGTGTGCTCCATCAGGTTCATGATCTCTTCCGCATCTTCGGCCGGCAGGGCCGAAAGCACGTCGGCCGCCTGGCCCGGCGTCATCTCATCGATCAGGTCGGCGACGCGTTCCTTGTCCATCGACGAGATCAGGCTGCGCTGCACCCGCGGCTCGATCTCTTCCAGGGTGTCGGAAGCCTGGTCGGTGTCCAGTTCGTTGAAGATGGCCAGCCGTTGTTCCTCGGAGAGTTCCTCCAGGATGTCGGCCAAGTCAACGGGGTGGATCTCGGGAAGCGTCTCCTTGAGGATTTTCAGTTTCACGTTCCCCTTGAAGCTCCCCATCCTTTCGGGCAGCGGCTGGACATAGGCCCAGGAGATGGTCTCTTTCTTGAACATCTCGGCCAGGTGGTAGACGAATTTGACAACGTAGCGCAGCCCCAGGCGTTTCAGGAGCCCATACCTGCTGAAGTCCACGTCGGTGGCGTAGAGTTTCTTATTGCGCAGCACCAGCTTGACGTCATACACGATATCGATCTCGTTTTCGTCCAGGTCGATGACCTTCTTGTCCAGGATATGATCCTTGAGAAGGACCTGGGTCTCTTCCGGTTCTCCCTCGAAGGAAGCGATGTCAGGAATATTAAGAACGACCTCGTCATTTGCAAGAGTCTCAACCTTCTCGAAAGGTACCAGGAGCGATTTGTGGCCAAAGGGCCGGGTGACGATGATGTGGGTCACCTCGGGGATTTTTTCCTGTTCCCTGATGAGCAGATCATCCAGCTTGCCGACCTTCTTTCCCTGGACCATGACCTTTGCTCCGATCAGGTCGCTCAGGAAATAGCTTGATTCCTTAGCTTTGTTGATAAAGGTATTCATGGCGCGCCTCGCATCACAGGAGAGTAATGAACTTGTACAACAGCAGTCCGACCAGCAGGACCAGGTACAGGCGAAGGAACAGCAGGGAGCCTTTCACCCACTTGGACATCTCCACATTCGGCTTGGCATACTTTTGATTGATCTCTCGAATCTTTGAAAAATTATGTGAAAAGAAATCTCTGAGCATGGTTCATTCCTCCTATTTGAACAAGTTCGGGAACAGCGTACTGACCGCGTAGAGGGTTGAGAGAATAACAATCAACACCACGATGGAGCACGTGACGATATTCTGCCACAGGCTGTTGGTGTACTCGCCCATGGTCTTCTTGTTGTTCAGGAGCAGGATCAGAAAGACCAGCGCCGCCGGCAGCAGGGTCACCGCCACTACCTGAACAAAGAGGGTGATCAGAACCAGCGGCGCCTTGGGGATCAGGACCACCAGGCCAGCGGTGATGAGCGTAAAGAAATAGTTGGCATAGAACCAAGGGGCCTCGCGGATCTTGTTGTTGAGTGAGTGCGCCCAGCCGAAGACCTCGCCAAAGGCCCAGGAACTGGCCAGCGAGATGCAGATCGCCCCCAGCAGGCCGGCATCGAACAGGCCGATAGCCATGAAGGTGCCTGCGTACTTCTGGGTTTTCATCAACAATATTGAAGCCTGGGCCGCATCGTCGATGTCGACGCCCGGCAGGATGGTGCCGGTGACAACAATGATGAAGACCGCCACTACCACGGTCAGGATTGCACCAACCAGGGTGTCCAGTTTTCCCCAGGGTATGTCCTTCTCCTTTGTCCCCTTGTCCACCACGGCGCTCTGCTGGAAGAAGAGCATCCAGGGGGCAATGGTAGTGCCGATGTTGGCCATAATGAAGAAGAACAGGTCGTTGGTGAAGCCTCCCGGCGGCATATGGGGAATAACCCCTTTGTGAATGATGTCATGCACAGACGGGTGGATCATGAAGGCGCCGGGGATATAGATCAGGTTTATCGCGCAGAAGACGAGCGCGATCTTCTCCCAGGTCCAGTAGCGGCCGTTGAGGACCATGATCCCCATCAGGACGCAGACACCGATAACCGTCAGCCAGGGAGGGATGCCGAAGATCCTGAGGGCCGAGGTCATGCCGATGAACTCGGTGACCAGGGTCAGCCAGTTGACGATCATCAGGTCAATCAGCGAAAACCAGCCCCAGAAGGCGCCGAAACCGGCGAATATGGCCTCGCCGTGGCCCCTTTTGGTGACGGCCCCCAGACGGACGGTCATCTCCTGGACGTAGTAGGCGACCGGCACCAGGATGACCAGGAACCAGATAAAGTAGTAGCCGAATTTTGCGCCGGTGGCGGCATAGGTCGTGATGCCGCCCGCATCGTTATCGGCCACCATGACGACAATCCCCGGTCCGGAGATGAGGAAGAAGAGCTTGATCGCCTTCCAGATACGGCGAAATTCGTAATACATATTTGATAAGCTAAACATTCCCGAATCTCCTTCCTTTTGTAATGCATATCCGAGCTATATTGCTGATTTGCATACGTGCTCACTCATGCCAGGTTCAAGGCGCACCAAACTGAATTCGGCATGCGCCGCAGGTGAATAAACGTAAGTCTGCAACTGTAATGTCAGGAAAAGAGAAATCCTACGAGGGATTCCCTGCTTTAGTCTTGTCCCCGCTCCACACGAAACGGAGCAGTCAAAGCAGGGAAGGAAATGAGGAGGGCTTTAACGTAATTTCCGCTGGGGGAACGGGATGGATAATGGATATTCGCAACTATGACTGTCCAATGGGTGAAACCACCACCTTTCATCTTCGAATAATGCGCAACAAAAAAGGCCATGGGAGAACCATGGCCTAATAAATAGTAGACTCTGATTCCCCACTCGTAGGTTTTCGGCAGTGCACAACGTAGGTTCAGGAACCAGCTACCTTAAGTAAAGCCTTAATCCGGCAATACCTGGTCTACCCATTGGCGTCTTTCGACGTTTCCGGGCAGTAGCCTGTGTTTGTGCAAACGCCTCATGCTAACGAGGAACGTAACTTTTTTGATAGTTACTCTCCCCTCTATTTTTTGTCAATTATTTTTTTATAAGCCTGCACATTAAATAACAGGCCGAGTAAAAACAGGGCACTGCCGACACCGCGGCTTTATTTATGGCGCTTGGCGGCGGCTGGTGGAACGGCTCCGGCCTCGCCTCGACGGCGCAAACGGTCACACCGGCCGGCAAGCCCGATTGAGAGGGTAGAGCCCTTGAGATAAACCTGATCATGAGGTATATATTCAGGCGCCTTGAAAAGGGGAGTTCCGGAACGTATAATCTTTCCTGAATACGTGAAGGTGTCACGGATTCAGGTCTTCTGCCAAGCTCGTCGAGACTGAGAGAAGGGTTAAACTTCAGCAGGATGATTCGGGGTCAATCATATGCTCAAACAGACGAGGCTCTTGCAAAACTCTTGTAAACTGACTCCCCCTCCCTTGACGGGAGGGGGCTGGGGGGTGGGTGAAGCTGCAACATGCAAATTTAACGGCAAACTTCCCCCTCACCCTAACCCTCCCCCGCAAGGGGGGAGGGGACTTTTTAGACTTTTGCAAGAGCCTCAGACGATACTGCCGATCCTGATCGTGTTTATATGCTTTTCAGCGTCTGCGTCGTTTGCAGAAGAACCGTTGCCGCCTCAGAATGCCTTCTCGGTCCGCGATGAGAACAGCGCGCTCGGCGGGCATGATGAGAACTACACGAACGGGATATCCATTGCGCTGACCCGGAAGGGGAAAGGACCCCTCGGCGGGGTGTGGGACCTGGTGGGAAAAAGCGATGGGGAGCGGTTTGCCACGTACGAACTGACCCAGCTCATGTTTTCCCCCGACTTCAGACTGAGTAACCCGGGCCCGACCGACCATCCCTACGCGGGCCTGCTCTACCTCGGCATTACGACACATCTGCAGTCGGAGAAGAGCCTGCACAGCCTGAAACTCATTGCCGGTCTTGCCGGCCCCGACGCGTTCGCGGGAGAGGTTCAGAAGTTCGTCCATAGAATAGAGGGTTATGACGACCCCCAAGGCTGGGCTCATCAGATCAAGAATGAGCCGGTCGTCAATCTGTTCTACGAATACCGCCGCAAGTATGCACTCACCACTCATGATTCCGAGATTGATGTTGATTTGATCCCGATGGGCGGGGCATTTCTGGGCAACTATCTTATTCAGGCCGAGACCGATGCGCAGTTCCGCATGGGTTACCTCCCTAACGACTTCGGGACAACGGTACTGCGCGGGAGTGGTTATTTACCGTTTCCACAGGCAGAAAAGGCTCGTCATGAATGGGGAATCTATGCTTTTGCCGGTGGGGGCGCAAGCCTGGTCGCCAGGAACCTCGTACTCGACGGCAACACATTTGCACATAGCCGAAACGTGAATAAACGCCCTTTCCTGCCGGCGGCGGAGGTCGGCGCTTCCCTCTGGACGCAGCGGTTCCAGGCAACCTTCTCCTATGTGTTTTGGGGCAAGGAATATTATGGCCAGCAGATACGGGAAAATTACCTCTCCGGCCTTCTTTCATGTTTCTTTTAATGACTCATACCGATTTCAAATCAAGGATGAAATCAAGGCGGCGAGGATTGAGGCGACGAAGACGTACAGGTAGTACTTTGAGGAGCCGAAGACGAGCCAACGCAGATAGCGCCATGATTTGGAATTGGTATCACCCAACACCAGGAGAGTCTCTATGCGGAATCCGGAACTCGACGCAAAGATCGTAGCGCGCGGCAAGGATTTTTTCTCCATCATCTCGGGGGAGAAGCCGTCTCTCTTCAACAAGGGGGCCTGGATGGGCAAGGTCATGGACTGGAGCATGCAGAACGAACAGTTCAAGATCCGGATGTTCCGTTTTGTGGATGCCTTTCCGTCCCTGACGAACTCCAAGCTCCTGAACGACCATATACGCGAGTACTTTGGCGAGGATAAGGACATGCCGCCGGTACTCTCCACCGGCGCCAGGATGGCCGGCATACTCGGCTCGCTGGGGGGGGCCGTGCTCAACAAGGTCATCTCCGCCAATATCCAGGAGATGGCCCGCCAGTTCATAGTGGGCGAAAATACCGGGGAAGCCGTAAAGAACATGGAGAAGCTGCGCAAGGACGGTTTTGCCGCCACATTGGACGTGCTCGGCGAGGCGACGCTTTCGGAGGAAGAGGCCGAGTTCTACGTGGGGACCTACCTGGAGTTGCTGGACGCCCTCAAGGATGAGCAGAAGGGATGGAAGGGGCTGGCCGGCCAGGGGGGCGATCCGAGCCTGGACTGGGGTCACGCGCCCAAGGTCAATATATCGGTCAAGCCGACGGCCCTGTACTGTCTGGCCAACCCCCAGGATTTCGAGGGCTCGGTCGAGGCCATCCTGCGCCGGATGCGCCGTATCTGCGCCAAGGTGGTGGAGATGGGGGGGTTCCTGTGCATCGACATGGAGTCCCACCGCTTCAAGGACATCACCCTGGAGGTCTTCCGCCGCCTGAAGATGGAATACAAGGATTACCCCCACATAGGCGTCGCGCTCCAGGCCTACCTGAAGGAGACCGACAAGGACCTGGCCGACCTTTTGGCCTGGGCCAAGGCCCGGCATATCCTGATATCGATCCGTCTGGTCAAGGGGGCCTACTGGGACTACGAGACGGTCAAGGCCAAACAGATGGGGTGGCAGATCCCGGTCTGGACCATCAAGGCCGAAACCGATGCCGCCTATGAGCGCCAAGCGCGCATGATCCTGGAAAACCACCAGGTCTGCCATTTCGGCTGCGCCTCCCACAACATCCGCACAATCTCGGCCGTCATGGAGACGGCCGACGAACTGCGCGTGCCCGAGCCGCGGTACGAATTCCAGGTGCTGTACGGCATGGCCGAGCCGGTCCGCAAGGGCATCCTCAAGGTCGCGGGACGCATCCGCCTCTACTGCCCCTACGGCGACATGGTGCCGGGCATGGGGTACCTGGTGCGGCGCCTCTTGGAAAATACCGCCAATGAATCCTTCCTGCGCCAAAGTTTCGCCGAGGATGCCCGGATCGAGCGCCTGCTGGAGGACCCGGAGATGACCGCGGAACGGGAGCGGAGCGAACGGGCCGCAAAGCCGAAGAAACCTGTTGCCGCCCCCGGCGGCCTGCCCCGTTTCGCCAACGAACCGATGGTGGATTTCACCCGCGCCGACCACCGCGCCGCCTTTCCGGCCGCCATCGCCCAGTTGCGCACCAGCCTGGGCAAAACCTATCCGCTCTTTATCGGCGGCCAGGAGGTGACCACCACCGACCTGATTTTGACCGTCAACCCTGCCGCGCCGTCGGAGGTGCTGGGCCGGATCTGCCAGGCCGGCATCCCCGAGGTGACCAAGGCCATCGCAGCCGCCAAGGCCGCATTCCCGGCTTGGCGGGACATAGAACCCCATGAGCGGGCCCAGTACCTGCTCAAGGCCGCCGGGATCGCCCGCCGGCGCGCCTTCGAGCTGTCGGCCTGGCAGGTGCTGGAGATCGGAAAGCAGTGGGATCAGGCCCATGCCGACGTGGGCGAGGCCATCGACTTCCTGGAATACTACGCACGGGAGATGATCCGTCTGGGTGCGCCCCAGCGGCTCGGCAACGCCCCAGGCGAACTGAACCACTATTTCTACGAGCCCAAAGGGCCGGCGGCGGTCATCGCCCCGTGGAACTTCCCGCTGGCCATCAGCACGGGCATGGCCTCCGCCGCCATCGTGACCGGCAATCCGGTGATCTACAAGCCTTCCAACATCACCGGCATCATCGGCCATCACCTGGTGGAGATCTTCAGGGAGGCAGGGCTGCCGCCCGGCGTGTTCAACTACGTCCCAGGCCGGGGGAGCGTGATGGGGGATTTCCTGGTGGATCACCCGGACATCAGCCTGATCGCCTTCACCGGTTCCATGGAGGTCGGCCTGCGGATCATCGAGCGGGCCGCAAAGGTCCATCCCGGCCAACGCAACGTCAAAAAGATCATCTCCGAGATGGGGGGCAAGAACGCGATCATCATCGACGACGACGCCGACCTGGACGAGGCCGTGCCGCACGTGCTCTGCTCGGCCTTCGGTTTCCAGGGGCAGAAGTGCTCGGCCTGTTCGCGGGTCATCGTCCTGGACGCGGTCTACGACAAGTTCACGGACCGCCTGGTCAAGGCGGCCAAGGCTTATCGGATCGGCCCTTCCGAGGACCCGGCCAACACCATGGGGGCCGTGGCCGATGCCGCCGCCCGGAAGAACATCCTTGAGTATGCCGCCCTGGGCAAGCAGGAAGGCAAGCTGCTCTACGAAAGCCCGATCCCCCAGGGAGAGGGGTACTGGGTAGCCCTGACCATCTTCGGCGGCATCACCCCGCAGCACCGTCTGGCCCAGGAGGAGGTCTTCGGACCGGTGCTGGCGATCATGCGCGCCAAGGACTTCGACCAGGCCATCGAATGGGCCAACTCGACACGCTTTGCCCTGACCGGCGGCATCTTCAGCCGCAGCCCCGAGCATCTGGCGCGGGCCCGCCGCGATTTCCGGGTCGGCAACCTGTACTTAAACCGCAACAACACCGGCGCCCAGGTGGAGCGCCAGCCCTTCGGCGGGTCGCGCATGTCGGGCGTCGGCGCCAAGGCGGGCGGTCCCGACTACCTGCTGCACTTCATGGACCCGCGGGTGGTAACGGAAAACACCATGCGCAGGGGGTTTGCGCCGGTAGAAGCGGACGACGACCGGGTCGAATAGAAACGAGAAACGCGCCACTTTTTCGCAATCTCGGCGTCAGGCTTCACGTCTCCTTGTGCGGCGTAGCGCTGCTACGCCTCCGCGTCCACGTTCGCCTTCCTTGACCTTGCAAAAAATTGACGCGTTTCAGGGATTCAGATGCACCACAGTCCCGCACTGTGAGGGTTTTGGTCGTTTTAGCAGCAATAAAACCTTTTCAAAGGGGCAAAACTCTGGAAATATACTCGGCATGACGCTCATTCCGCCATTCAGGCATCTCGGGTTCAGGTAAACGGTATGGCAAAAGCGATTGATAACGTGAAAGAGGGGCTGAACAATGCACGCGTCCGAATGGAAGATAGGGCCGGAGTCGGTGCGGATGCTGGAGTTGGGGCATCCCTGGATCATTGCCGACGGTTATACCCGGCGCTGGCCGGTCGGCCAGGCCGGCCAGGTGATCGAGCTGGCCGACGGCCAAGGCAATTTTCTGGCCACGGCCCTGCTCGACCCGCAGGACCGCATTGTGGCGCGGGTGCTGTCGCGGGAGCGGGTTCGCCTGGAGCGCGCCTGGCTGACGAAGCGTCTTCAGGCGGCCTTTGAGCTGCGCCGCAGCCATGCAGACCTGGCGGACACCGATGCCTACCGGCTGGTCAACGCCGAGGGGGACGGGCTTCCCGGCCTGACCGTGGACCGTTACGGCAACTACCTGATGGTGCAGATCTACTGCACCGGCTGGCGGCCGCACTTGAAGCTCTTGACCCAGGCCTTGAACGACCTGCTCTCGCCCCAGGGGATTTACGAGAAGACCCGCCCCCGGAAGACCCGGGAGCTGGAAGCTGTAAGCGACACCAAGAGTTACGGCCGGCTGCTTGCCGGCACGCCGGCGCCGCCGCGCCTGGAGGTGCGGGAAAACGGCCTCAATTTCCTGGTCAGCCTGGAACAGGGGCTGAATACCGGGCTGTTCCTCGACCAGCGCAAAAACCGTTGCGATCTGATGTGCCGGTCGGCCGGCAAACGGGTGCTCAACCTGTTCGCCTACACCGGCGCCTTCTCGGTAGCCGCCGCCTCGGCGGGGGCCGAGAAGGTTACGAGCGTGGACGCATCCCCCGGCTATACCGAGTGGGCCGGGGCAAATTTCGGCTGCAACCGGCTCAATCCCAAGCGGCATGAGTTCATCGTGGGGGAGTGCCGGCAGGCACTGACCGACCTGGACCGCCGCGGGAGCCGTTACGATGTGGTGCTGATGGACCCCCCTTCCTTCTCAACCACTGCCAAAAACCGTTTTACGACCCGCGGCGGCACCTCCGGCCTGGTGGCCGCCGCCCTGCCGCTCTTGAGCGACAACGGCCTGCTGATCGCCTCCTCCAACCACCAGAAGGTGGATGCGGCCGATTACCTCAAGGAGTTGCGCCGCGGCGCGCTCCAGGCCGGTAATGAGCTGAGGGTAATCACCCTGGCCGGGCAACCGGAGGATTTTCCCTACCCGGTCACGTTTCCCGAAGGGCGCTACCTCAAGTACGCCCTCTGCGTGAAGGGGTCATGAACAGGACGGGAGACTGTCACCCGGCGGCAAAGGATGGTACAATGGGCACAGAAACCGGGTTACGGATACATTGCAGTAAGGTGAACGGGCGAAATACCTGATATGATGGGGATGACATGGCGGTTGAGATACGTGACTCCGACATAAAGATCGAATTCTACCGCGCATCCGGACCGGGCGGCCAGCACAGGAACGTGACCGACTCGGCGGTGCGCATCCGCCACCTGCCGACCGGCATCGTAGCCCAAGCCTCGGAGAGCCGCTCACAGTTCCAGAATCGTGAGGTTGCCATGGAACGGCTGCGGATTGCGTTGGAAAAGCGTGAGCGCAAGGTCAAGAAACGGATCGCCACCCGTGTGCCCAGGAAGGCACGGGAAGAGCGCCTGAGCGAGAAGAAGATCGTGTCGCAGCGCAAGCGGCTGCGCACGACGCTTGAATGAGGGAAGGGGATACAATGCTTTCCGCATCCGGTCATACCATCCAATGGCTCAAGCCCGACATAGGCGAAGAAGAGTGGGAATTTTACAACCACCCCGATAAGCAGGGTTTCTACCGGCGCCACGGCATCGAATGGGAACAACTGTCGTCGGCCTTCGATCGGGGCAGCCTGGAGCCGTACCCCCGCTCCGATCGGATCAGGGGGATAGCGGTCAGCGGCGCCTACCACCAGTATGACGACTATGCCAGATACCTGGCCAAGGCAAAACGCGGCTACCGGAAGAGTTACAGCGCCATGGAGGAGTCGTTGCAACGCGCCGGCAGCCTGACCCTGAAGGCGCCCATCATCCTCTGCTGCCGGGAAGAGGCCCTGCTGTTCTCCGGCTACCGGAGGCTCTGTCTGGCCTGGAATTACGGCATGGTGCCCTATGTGTGGCTGGTGCCCTTGTCGTAGCCTATCACCTGTCGGGACGGAAGGTGCGGCCGCGGTAGTGGGCCTGATCCCGCCGAAAGATGCGGTATTCCATGTCCCGGTACTTGCGGATGCTCTCGATCCTCTGCTTGCGGATGATCGGCGGCAGGCCGTCGTACTGCACGATGGTCCAGGGGCCTTTATAACTGGGCGCCCGGTACCAGGAGTTGCCGTAGTAGAGGTAGAAGTTGTCATAGGCAAACGCAATGTCATAGGGGACCCCCACCCCCACGTAGAAGCCGAGGCCCGGCGGGGTGATGAAGAGCGGCGGATTCGGGAACGCCACGTTGGGCTGACCGGCCATGGCGACCGGCTGCGGGGTCGGGGCGTCTATGGCGCCCTTCACATTACCCCCGCAGCCGGCCGTCATGGCCAGGACAACGACGATTGCCGCCGGAAATCTTGCGCGCATTGAGGTTTCCTTTGTAGTCCTTACTCGGGCGCCCCGGCCGGGCGCGTGGCGCTGATGTCGGTAATGTAGACCGTCAGGTCGCCGTTGGGCCGCCGGATGAGGCCCTCGTCATCGAGTTTTTTGTGCAGCAGGGCTTGGCCGACCGGAGAATCGATGCTGATCCGCCCCTTGCTCACGTCGAATTCATCCGGTCCGACCAG
Organism: Geobacter sp.; assembly: GCA_003151775.1. Lineage (GTDB taxonomy): Bacteria > Desulfobacterota > Desulfuromonadia > Geobacterales > Pseudopelobacteraceae > Oryzomonas. The sequence continues at coordinate 24,211 of PLYK01000120.1, forward strand.
TTGATAACAACGCTCGTTGCCATCCTCGTCTTCATAGCTTACCCAACAGCCAAATGAAACCATGTGGGGGTTGGCCGGCGCCGTAGCCGGCTTGAGCAGCTTGAGCCGGCTGCTAAGGTGTTTCAGCTTGCGATCGATCTCCCGCAGGCGTTTTTTGCCGTAGATGTATTCCGCATTTTCGGAGCGGTCCCCTTCCGCCGCCGCGTCAGACACCCCTTGAACGACCTTGGGACGCTCCACCCGCCAGAGGTAATGGAACTCATCTTCCAGTTTCTTCAATCCTTCCGGGGAAATCAGGTTTGTCATAATCCATCCATACAATTTGTCGTGCGGACAAAAATAAAGCCCCGGATTTCTCCGGGGCTTTATCAATCACGCTATAGGATAATGTGATTAAACCCTGGTAACGTTTGCGGCCTGCAGCCCTTTCGGACCCCGGGTTATTTCAAAACTAACCTTGTCGCCTTCAGCGAGGGATTTGAAGCCGTCGCCAACAATCGCGGAAAAATGAACGAAAACATCCTCGCCACCTTCCTGCTCAAGAAAACCAAACCCCTTGCTGTCGTTAAACCATTTCACTGTTCCATTTACCATGACGTTACCTTCTCCTGATGCTGCTCGTTTGATGTGTCTGGACGAACCATAGACGTTTTGTCACCGTATCAGCATTTTATCCACAATGTCAAACTTAAAAATTATCTGAAGCAAAATTATTTTATTCTTTCAGGCCCGGCCGCTCCGTAAGGAACCGTCTAACTTTCCCTTATATGCGACTATTGCCCCCGCCTCAATCCTGACTGAGGGCGCAAGGACCGAACCCAGGCAATCCTTCACCCAAATTCTTGTTTTTTCGTTTGCATTTATCGCTTCAGAAAGAGATTTAAAAACAGTAATGGAAATCATTGCGCCATCTCCCAGATCGATCCAAAAATATTCGACGAATCCCGGCAGAGCGGATATGAGCGGCACAAATACCTCATCTACTTTTTTTGCAGCGGCTTCAGGGCCCTTCACTCCTTCATAGCGTCTCACTGTAGCATACATTTTCAGTTTCATACCGCACTCCTTATATTGAAGCAGCCGAATTCGGAATCTATGGTGGTAATGGCCCCATTTTCACGGGATAATTCGGGAGAAAAGGCCGGAAACCTTGGCGAAACAGGCGTCCCCGGTGACGAAGATGGTTCGATCGGAGAGGATCAGGGCCGATGCGGCCTGGATGGCGTCCGGCGTTCTCAAACCTGTATCTGACCGAATCAACAGTGCCCGTTCGATCACCTGAGGAGAAATCTCTACGATAACCAGATCGTTGGCGGAGAAAAAAGAACGATATCGCTCGATGAGAGGAATATTCCGCTCCCGTACCGGTTTGACAAGACATTCCAGTAAACTGAGCCTCGACGCCGCAAAGCGGCTACCGGGGTGAGCGTCAAAGATTTCGGTGACTACAAATCGCACCTTGTCACGGAACGCGGGATTTGCCTCTACCTGATAGATGATTATATTGGCGTCGAGAAAAATGATCACTGTGCTTCCCATCCGTCACGCTCGCGGGATAGGCGGTCGTCCAGTTCGCTCTTTTGTGCTGCACCTAAGGGAGGAAGGGAGAACCAGTCAATCACCGAGATCTGTTGGGAAGACGTCTCGGCCTGGGCACGGGTCAAACGTTCGTACTCAGCCTCGGTGAGCACCACACAGACCGGCCGGTTGCGTTTGATGACGTGCACCGGTCCCTTGGCAAAAAGTTTTTCAATGGCGGTTATGCCGTGACGTTTCAATTCATTGGCTGCAATAGCATTCATAACGGTGCCCTTTCCGGTGCTTTTGATGCAATATAGCACAAATCAGGTGGAGGCTAAAGCAGTTTTTCAACAACATCCTTGGCAGCAATAAGGGCGCAAGTTCATAAGAGACGCACGGCTTGCGTTTCACTTGCCGGAGATGGTATAACTCAATGCAGCAACGACCATAGGGACCTTCCCCCTGTGGTTTTTTATTGAACCCAGATATTCCATTAGGCGGAGCAAAGCTCCTGCACGAGCCCTGCCGGACATATTCCGGCATCTTGCCGCCCGGTTTCCTCACCAATAGCCCGCTATTGCCTCGTCAACCGGACAACAAGCTGCTCGGAATATGCCTCGGCAGCATCACGTGCCCTAATGGAAAATCTGGGTTGAAGGAGTCTCCAAGGCATGATCCACCTGTCCAACATCATCCGCCAGCATGGCAGTCAAGTCCTCTTCCGCGATGCCGCCTTCCAGATCCTCCCCGGCTCCAGGACCGGGCTCGTCGGTCCCAACGGCGCGGGGAAGACCACCATCTTCCGCATCATAACCGGGGAGGAGGAACCCGACGGTGGCGAGATTACCTGTGCCAAGCGGACCACCATCGGCTATTTTTCCCAGGATGTGGGCGACATGTCCGGGCGTTCGGCCCTGGATGAAGTCATGGCCGGCTCGGCCGCCACCATGCAACTGGCGGAAGAACTGCAGAGGATGGAATCCGCCATGTGCGACCCCATGGATGATGATGCCATGGCGGCCCTGCTGGAGCGCTACGGCATTGCCCAGGAGGAATACGAGCATCGCGGAGGCTACGATCTGGATACCCGAGCCCAGGCCGTACTGACCGGCCTGGGTATCGGCCCGGACCGCTACAACCATCCGGTGGAATCCTTCAGCGGCGGCTGGAAGATGCGCATCGCACTGGCCAAGATCCTGACCCTCAATCCGGACGTGCTGCTTTTGGACGAGCCCACCAACCATCTGGATGTGGAGTCGATCATCTGGCTGGAGGAGTGGCTGGCCAATGACTTCGACGGGGCGCTGTTGATGACCAGTCACGACCGGGACTTCATGAACCGCGTCGTGTCACGCATCGTCGAGGTGGCAAACTGCACCATCACCAGCTACGGCGGCAACTACGACTACTACGAAAAGGAGCGGGACATTCGGCTGGAGCAACTGCTTGCATCCCACAAGCGTCAGCAGGAGATGCTGGCCAAGGAGGAGGACTTCATAGCACGCTTTGCCGCCCGGGCCTCCCACGCTGCCCAGGTGCAGTCGCGGGTGAAGAAGATCGACAAGATCGAGCGGATCGAGATTCCCGCCGAAGAGCGGGCCGTGAGGTTCAAGTTTTCCGAACCGCCGCGCAGCGGCGATGACGTGTTGGTGATGGAGAATCTGGGCAAGGTCTGGGAAACCCCTGATGGACGTGAACATCCGGTTTTCAGCGGGGTCTCCGGCGTGGTCCGCCGCCGGAACAAGATCGCCGTGGTGGGCGTCAACGGGGCCGGAAAGTCAACCCTGCTCAAGATCCTTGCCGGCCGGACCGAGCCGACGACCGGTAGCTACAATCTTGGGGCCAATGTGGAGGTGGGCTACTTCAGCCAGCATGCTTTGGAGGTGCTCGATCCGAGGAAGACCGTCTTTGAGACCATCCAGGATGTGATGCCGCTGGCCAACATCGGCGTGATCCGCAACCTGCTGGGGGCCTTTCTCTTCTCGGGCGACAGCGTGGAAAAACGGATCGAAAGTCTCTCCGGCGGCGAGAAGAGCCGCGTAGTGCTGGCCACCATCCTTGCCCGGCCGGTGAACCTTTTGGTGCTGGACGAGCCGACCAATCATCTGGACATCCGTTCCCGCGAGATCCTGCTGGACGCCCTGAAGGAATTCTCCGGCACCGTCCTGATCGTTTCCCACGACCGCCATTTCCTGCGCCTGCTGGTGAACCGGGTGTTCGAGATCGACCACGGGCGGATGCTTGCCTACGACGGGACTTACGAGTACTACCTGTCCAAGACCCATCCTACTGAAGGTGCACCAAATTATTACGGAGGCAATTAAACATATCAATGGTAGGGGCGGCGCTTGCTCCGCCCAATCGGGGCGCGGCAAGCAGCGCCCCTACA
>PLYK01000124.1 GCA_003151775.1 Geobacter sp.
CGATCTCGTCTTCCATCTGAATGAATTTGCCGCCCAGCTTGGGAAGCTCGATGGAGCAGACCTCCGCTACCTCTGTCGAGGGTGTGATCGGGTATCCGGCGAAAAAGTTGCAGCCGGCATAGATGGCGCCGTGGGCGGCAGCTTCGTTACCCTGAAGAAACGCTACTTTTTTTGACACTGTTCATTCCTCCCGTTGAATTAGTCGGTTATGACTTTGATTGCGAAGTCAGGGCACCTCAGTTCGCACTGCATGCACTTGATGCAGGCCTCCAGGTTCTTGACGGCGGCGACAAAGCCCTGCATCTCAAGAACCTTTGTGGGGCAGAACTCCACGCAGATGTGGCACCCCTTGCAGTACTTTTCGATAATCTCGATTTTCGGCAGTGTTTTTTCCATCTGAAAAGACTCCTTTATCCCGTATTAAACGGTGTGAAATTTCAGGCCATATGTAGCAAAAGAAGGGCTGTTGCCCTTCTTTTGCTTTTCCAAACAAGAGCCTGACTCGGTTACGAGTGCTATTTGAGGCTGTCAACCAGTCCTTTGACCGCTGCGACAGACTTGTCCATCATTGCCTGTTCTTCGGCATCAAGGGCGAACTCCAGGATATTCTCCACGCCATCGGAGCCAAGGACCGCCGGGACGCCGACGTAGTAGCCCTTAACGCCGTACTCGCCCTGCAGGAAGCAGCAGGTGGGCAGCACGCGTTTTGTATCCTTGAGGAACGATTCGGCCATGGCAATGGCCGCGGAGGCCGGGGAGTAGAAGGCCGAGCCGGTCTTGAGCAGGGCCACGACTTCGCCGCCTGCGCCGCGGGTGCGCTTGACCATGGCCTCCATGACCTCCTTGGCCTTGGCCTTGTCCTTGTACTTGCGCTCAAGGAGTTCCAGGACCGGGATGCCCTTGACGTTGGCATAACGGACCAGCGGCACCATGTCGTCGCCGTGGCCGCCCAGGGTCATGGCGGTGACGTCCTTCACGGACACGCCCAGTTCCCAGGCGATGAAGGCTTCGAAACGGGCGGAGTCGAGCACGCCGGCCTGGCCGATGACGCGCTTGTAGGGGAAGCCGGTGATGCGCTGCAACAGGGTTACCATGGCGTCCAGCGGGTTGGAGATGACGATCACGAAGGCTTTGGGGGCGTACTGCTTGATCCCTTCGGCAACGCTTGCGATGATCTTGGAGTTGACCTCGATCAGGTCGTCACGGCTCATGCCCGGTTTGCGGGGGAGGCCGGCGGTCACGATGACCACGTCTGATCCTGCGATATCCTTGTAGTCGTTGGTTCCCTTCAGCCCGACATCGAAACCGTCAATCGGCGCAGCCTCGGCGATATCAAGGCACTTGCCCTGGGGCAGCCCTTCGACGATATCAAACAGGACCACATCGCCCAGCTCACGCAAAGCTGCGAGTTGAGCAAGAACGCCACCGATCTGTCCGCCACCGATAAGAGCAATCTTTTTCCGTGCCATACTGTTTCCTCCTTTAATGGATTTTATTTTGTTTCATATCCCTCTAGGCAATAGCGTCCACTATTGCATTTAAGGTCGGGCTGGGACGCATTGCTTTTTCCGTCTTTGCCGGATCCGGTAGATAATAGCCGCCGATGTCCTGGGGTTTTCTCTGGGCGCCGATCAACTCCTCGTTGATCTTTGCCTCATTTTCCTTAAGCTGCTGCGCCACTTTTGCAAAACGTGCCGCGAGTTCCTTGTCTTTGGTCTGCTCTGCCAATGCTTCGGCCCAGTACATTGCCAGGTAGAAATGGCTGCCCCTGTTGTCGATCTGGCCGACCTTGCGGGCCGGGTTCTTGTTGTTGTCAAGGAACTTGGTATTTGCCTGATCAAGCGTATCAGCCAGGAGCTGGGCTTTCTCATTCTTGAAGGTGCTGGCCAGGTGTTCCAGCGATACCGCCAGCGCCAGGAACTCGCCGAGTGAATCCCAGCGCAAGTACCCTTCCTGTAAAAACTGCTGGACATGCTTGGGCGCAGAGCCGCCGGCCCCTGTCTCGAAGAGGCCGCCACCGGCCAGAAGCGGGACGATCGAGAGCATTTTTGAGCTTGTGCCCAGTTCAAGGATCGGGAACAGGTCGGTCAGATAATCCCTAAAGGCGTTTCCTGTGACGGTGATGGTATCGAGACCTGCTTTTGCCCTTGATAGCGCGAAGCGCATCGCTTCCACAGGAAGCATGATTTTGATTTCGAGGCCTTTGGTGTCATGGTCTTTCAGATATTTATTGACCTTTTCAATCATCTGGGCATCATGAGCCCTATTTTTGTCCAGCCAGAACACAGCCGGTGCTCCGGTTGCCCGTGCTCTTCTCACCGCAAGCTTGACCCAATCCTGGATCGGCAGGTCTTTTGCCTGGCAGCCGCGCCAGATATCCCCTTCTTCCACGGTGTGCTGAATCAACACCTCTCCTGATTCATCGACAACGCGCACCGTGCCGTTTGCCGGAACCTTGAAGGTCTTGTCGTGAGAGCCGTACTCTTCCGCCTTTTGCGCCATGAGCCCCACATTGGAGACACAGCCCATGGTTGTCGGATCGAACTGGCCGTTTTTCTTGCAGAAATCTATGCATTCCTGATACCACTCTGAATAGCATGTATCCGGGATCACGCATTTTACATCGTGCAGTTTTCCGTCCGTACCCCACATCCCGCCGGAGTCGCGAACAACAACCGGCATGGAGGCATCGATGATGATGTCATTGCTTGCATGCAG
>PLYK01000005.1 GCA_003151775.1 Geobacter sp.
ATTTCATCCTTGATTTGAAATCGGTGTTATCGTCTCTTCGTTGCATCTCTTCCTCCATGAATTGACAGCGTCGATACAAATGTGACGTTAACCCGCGGCCATGACAACACCGCCGAGGGCGGTAACCGCAACAACCAGCCACGGCGGGATTTTCCAGAGGGCAAGGAGCCCAAAGGCGATGAGGCCGAGGATGAAATCCTTCGGGGAGAGGATGCCGCCGGTCAGGACCGGGTTGTAGAAGGCGGCCAACAATAACCCGACAACCGCAGCATTAACCCCCATCAACGCACATCGCACGGTATGTATCCTGCGCAGCTTCTCCCAGTAAGGAAGAATACCGAGGAGGAGCAGAAAGGACGGCAGGAAGATGGCGAACAGGCAGAGTATGCCGCCGGCCCAGCCGGTCGGCCCTGGTTGCATCACGGCGCCAAGATAGGCGGAAACGGTGAAGAGCGGGCCGGGGACCGCCTGGGCAGCTCCGTATCCGGCCAAAAACAGGTCTTTGCTGACCCAGCCGGGGGGAACGACCGCAGCTTGCAGCAGCGGAAGAACGACATGGCCTCCGCCAAAAACCAGGGAGCCGGTTCTGTAGAAGCTGTTGAACAGCGCCACGGCATGATTGGGGACCAGGCCGGCGAGGATGGGCAAGCCGATGAGCAAGAGAGCGAACAGGCTGAGGCAGGAGAGTGCGACGGCATGCCCGAGGGGGATGGGCAAGGATGCATGTTCGGGGGGCGTCTCCGCTTTCAAGAAGATTACCCCGAACAACCCGCCCAAGAGTATCGCAACAATCTGCCCCCATGAGCCTGGCCATGCCAGCATGAGAGCGGCGGCCAGAATGGCAACAGAGCCACGAAGCCGGTCGGGGCATAATGATTTTGCCATCCCCCATATCGCTTGGGCCACGACCGCCACCGCCACGACCTTCAGCCCGTGAAGCCAGCCAACCTGGGCCGCCCTGCCTTGCAAGGCCGTAACGCCGTAGGCGAACAGGATGAGAGCCGACGCCGACGGCAACGTGAAGCCGGTCCATGCCGCCACCGCACCACGGATGCCGGCCTGAGAAATCCCTATCCCCATACCCACCTGGCTGCTGGCCGGGCCGGGGAGGAATTGGCACAACGCTACCATATCGGCATAGGAATCTTCACTCAGGCATTTGCGGCGATTGACGAACTCCTCGCGGAAATAGCCGAGATGGGCAACCGGACCGCCGAATGAGGTCAGGCCAAGCCGTAAAAATGTTGAGAACACCTGAATGGCTGATAATTTTTGTGAACCGGTTCCTGAGATGGCTTCGTTACTCTCCATGTTCAAGCTCCTTCGGGCATCTCGGAGGAACAGGCGTTATTCCAATTCCAAATCAAAGCGGCATCTTCGTTGGCTCGTCTTTTTGCTCCTCAACGNNGCCTCAATCCTCGCCGCCTTGATGTCATCTTTGATTTGAAACCGGAATTACGGCGCCGTCAACTCAGAAGTTTTGAGCGCAAGATCAGGATTTCCAACGCATACGAGGCCTTGCGGCACAGCTCGGCCGTTTCGTCCGGATTCAGTCGCTCCGACACGTCACACAAGAGAACGGCGATTACCCTCTGCTGGAGGAAGATGGGGAAGAATGCCGAACGCCCTCCGGCGCTGTTGAGCTTTTGCAGGAGCAGTTTTGTCTCCGCAGACAGGGGGCTTCCCAGATAGGGTTTCCCTGTTATGACGCATTGCTGCAACTCCGGTAATGATTCCATGGGCGAAGAGAACGCCTCGAAGTCACGAAGCTTCTTGCGATTCGAGCAGGCTTTCCAGCCACGGGCAACCCCATCCTTGATGATCACGAGGGCAACGGTTCCGGATGAGTTGGACATAAAGTCCAGGACCGTCTTTGCCACGTCGTCTCGTGACGTGGCATGGCTGAGATCCCCGGCGACATCCGACAATGACAGCGGTATATCGTCGCGATGCAGCGCCGCGTCGAAAAAATCATCATATGCCCAGGCAGACCCATCGTCCTGGGTCACATCCCCGAGGCTCTTCCATTCTATCCCGTCGATAATGATCGGCGCAGCTTTCCCGCTGACCTTCGCTACGACGGCGGGTGTTTCCCCTTGGGATTTCGCGCCTGAATATTTCGGGAGGAACCTGCCGGGGCGTTGTATACCGAACATCTGCTCGAAAAAGATATCGATGGCATAGCCTGAAACAGCCACCGGTTCTATCTTCCTACCGAGAAACCGCTCGATTTCCGCCAGTTTCTTAGGAGAAAGATCCTGATCGGTTGCAATACGAAGCGCTGCTCCATTGATCCCTACGGGGATGAGCCGGTGTTTCTTTATGGCGGATGGGGAGATGGCCGAAAGGTTCAGGGCTCCAAAGGCNNCGTGCCAGATCATCATCGGTGACAAACCCCATCTCCACAAGGCATGTCCCGAGTTTGACCCCGTGCAGCACGTGATTTTCCAGGGCCATGTCCAATTCCCGCGCCGTAAGGACTTTTTCCGATAGAAGTATCTCGCCAAGCATGGCCATTATCTGTTACCTCGAATCATGATTGGCTCCCCGGCGTGGACAGAACCGGCGCCGGGAGAATGCTTCATATTTATCACATTTTTGCGGAATGCGACCATCAATTGACGATTTAATCCGCAAAAAAAACATAAATTTTCAAAGGGGCGCCTGCGCACCCCGTTCCTCCCCATGGATTCTCTTCCCCTGCAAGATTCGGCGTAACCTTTACCCGCCGAAAGCGGTCTAAGGAATTAGCGAATTGATTTTCCCGACTCAAGCACCGTTTCAAAGATGTTTTGTAAGCTGCGGCATGGCTTCCACGCATAAAAGCTCTATACTGTAAACAGGGACCGGGCTGATCGCCGGCAGACGCCCGGCGCGGAGCAGCAACAGCGCCGGACGTGAGCCGGGATTGCCTCAGACGGAGCGCGGACAGCCCCTTGGGAAAGGAACCCTGCAATGACCTCCAACACGGGAAAGAACAGCATGAAAAATGCGGCAATCCCCTGGGTGATTACCGG
>PLYK01000047.1 GCA_003151775.1 Geobacter sp.
CCACCGTGCTGTCGCGCTCGATCGCGGAGAAGGGCATCTATCCCGCCGTCGATCCGCTCGATTCGACATCGCGCATGCTCGACCCGCGCATCGTCGGCGAAGAGCACTACGCCGTCGCCCGCCAGGTGCAGTCGATCCTGCAGCGGTACAAGGAGCTCCAGGACATCATCGCCATCCTCGGTATGGACGAGCTCTCCGAAGAGGACAAACTGGTCGTGGCCCGCGCCCGCAAGATCCAGCGCTTCCTGTCCCAGCCGTTCCACGTTGCCGAGGCCTTCACCGGTTCCCCCGGCAAGTACGTCGAACTGAAGGACACCATCAAGGGTTTCCAGGAGATCGTGGCCGGCAAGCACGACTCCCTGCCCGAGCAGGCCTTCTACATGGTCGGCTCCATTGAAGAGGCCATTGAAAAGGCCGCCAAACTGGCTGCGGTATAAATTAACCCCTTTCAAGGACTGATATATGGCTGAAAAGATGAAGCTGGAGATCGTCACCCCCTACAAGAAGGTGGTTGATATGGAAGTCGAAGAGGTCACCGCCACCGGCAAGCTGGGCGAATTCGGCGTCCTGCCGGGCCACGCCCCGTTTCTGACCTCCCTCAGGATCGGCGAACTTGCCTACAAGTATGACGGCAAGGTTGAACACATGGCCCTCAACTGGGGCTATTTCGAGATCAGGGACGACAAGATCATCGTCCTGGTGGAGACCGCCGAGGCCGCCGAAGAGATCGACGTGGAGCGGGCCAAAGCCGCCCTGGGCCGGGCCGAGGAGAAGCTCAAGCATCTCACCGAGGAAGACAAGCAGTTCAAGGTCTACGAGGCAGCCCTGGAACGCGCCATGATCCGCGTACAGGTAGCGGGCAAGGCGTTTCGCAGGTAGGTTATTCGCAATCATACGTTTATTCACAAAGAGCGGCAGCAATGTCGCTCTTTGTGTTTTTACGGCTTCAACTAGAGACGAGAGATTTTAAGTCTCTTGATTCTAAAACGTCGCGTCGTTGCGTCGTTTCCTGGTTATCAAACGTTGGGTAATCGTGTCGTTGTGTGAAACTGAGTCGCTTTTCGAGAAGCCATGACTGCTATCAAACGCCCCCCTGCGAAATACCAGCCCAAAGGGCTCACAGTCCTGTACGAGGACCGTGCAATCATCGTGGTGGAGAAACCGTGCGGCCTTTTGACCATCGGGACGGACCGGGACAAGTCGCGGACGGTCCACAGCATTCTCAACGAATACGTCCGCAAGGGAGATCCCCGCTCCCGGAACCGGGTCTACATCGTCCACCGCCTGGACCGGGAGACCTCAGGAATCCTGGTCCTCGCCAAGAGCGAGGCGGCCAAGATCTTTCTGCAGGGGCACTGGCAGGAGACCGACAAGCGCTACCTCACGGTCGTCCACGGCGCCCTTGAACCCAAGAGCGGGACGATCAACAGCTACCTGGCCGAGAACAGCGCCCTGACGGTCTATTCCACCCAGGACCCGGCGCTGGGGAAGCTGTCCCTGACCGAGTATACGGTCCTGAAAGAGGCCAAAGGGCTCAGCCTGCTGGAGATCCGCCTGCTTACCGGCCGCAAGCACCAGATACGGGTGCACCTGTCGGAGCGGGGCCACCCGGTGGCTGGGGACAGGAAATACGGCAAGAACGACGGCTATCCTGCCCTGGCGCTCCATGCCCGCTCGATCTCGTTCACCCATCCGGTCAACGGCAGAAGGCTCTTCTTCGAAACCGGCATCCCTGATCTTTTCACCCGCCTGGTGGGGAGGATCGACGCGCCGGCCGCCTGATACAATATGCCAACCCCCCTGAAACATGAAGACCGGTCCGCTGTCCCTTGCCTCCCCTGCTGGCCTCAAAGCCTGCATACCCTGATCGTATAAATAAAGTGACAACCGTTGCCGGTAAGAGACAATTCACGGCAAGACCCCCGATGGAACGGTGCGGAGCAGGTGCGTGAGTTCCAGGGCGTTTTCCGGGGCAAATGCCTCGGCGTCGTTGTTGAAGTAGATGTACACGTCCCTGCCTGCATCCAGGTACTGCCGGATTCTCGCTGCATCAGCCAGCAATTCGTCACGGGAGTAACGACTGGAGTAATTCCCGCCATGACCGTGCCGTCTGAGGTAGACGAAATTGGCCGTAAACGGCAGCTCAGTGATAAATTCGGGCCAGTCGGCCATGCACAGGGCAACGCGCGCCCCCTGGCAAAGGGAGACAACCTCCTGGCAACACCAGCTTTCGTGCCTGAATTCCAGGGCATTGCGGACGGGGTATCGGGACAGCAGGTCAAGGAACCGTTCCAGACGGCTCGCAGCGCAAGCAAAACCTGGGGGAAACTGCCAGAGGATCACCCCGAGCTTCGGGCCGAGCAGCAAAACCCCTTCAAAAAAGCGCGAAAGCGGCTCCTCTGGATCGGCAAGCCTCTTGACATGGGTAATGAACCGGCTCCCCTTGACACTGAAGATAAAGCCGGCGGGTGATTCCAACTGCCAGCGGACAAACGTCGCCGGCTTCAGCAGGCGATAGAAGGTGACGTTCAGCTCAATGCTGGCGAAGGCCGAGGAATAGTGTCCGAACCAGCGCTTTTGCGGGAGCTTTTCCGGATAGAAGCGCCCGCACCAGTGGGGGTAGGCGAAGCCGCTGCACCCTATGAACAGGTCGGCCATCTCAATACTCCGCCTGCCACCGGCACGAATCAGCTTTTTTTGCTCGTCTTCGCATAGAAGGCGGAGTACAGCTTGACCACCTTGTCTGCCTTGCAACCTGGACAGGCGATGTTTCCCTTGTCATGTTCCGACATGCTCAACGTGAGCGAAAACGTCTTCGCACAGTTATCGCATTGATAATCGTAAGTCGGCATGTGCATTTTCCTCCTCGATAAAGGTTTTCCCTGTCATGGGGCAATGAAGCAGACCAATGGGTTCCGTTCCGGCTTAAACCAACTATACTGTATGAATGCCGACATGCAACTTGACTAAAACAGATAAAGGATAGCGACGCATGACGCCCCAGTTCCATCCCAGCCTGGTTAATGACCCCTTTGACGACCCGGCGGTCTACGTGGATTTCCTCTATGAGCGCAGGGCGCTCCTGTTCGACCTTGGGGACATCCGGGCCCTCTCTCCCCGGAAGATCCTGCGGATCACCCACATCTTCATCTCCCATACCCACATCGATCATTTCATCGGCTTCAGCCAGGTGATACGACTCTGCCTGGGGCGCGAAAAAAGCCTCCACCTCTTCGGCCCGCCCGGTTTCATTGCCCGGGTGGAGCACAGCCTTGCCTCCTTTACCTGGAACCTGGTGGAAAGCTATCCCACAGACTTCACCGTGGTTGCCGTCGAACTCCATCCGGACGGCACGGGCAACTCCGCCGAATTCCACTGCCAAAGCGGGTTCAGGCGGGAGCAGGAGCAGACGGGGCAGGTGGCCGGCGGCATCATACTGGACGAGGATGGCTTCCGCATCCGCGCCGCCTTCCTGGACCACAAGACCGTCTCACTGGCCTTTGCCCTGGAGGAGAAGGACCACGTGAACATTATGAAGAACCGGCTGCTGGAGTTGGGGCTGCCCACCGGCCCCTGGCTCGCGGACCTGAAACGCGCCATCATGCGGGGGGAGGATGACGACAAGCCGTTCCGGGTCTGGTGGCACGGTGAGGCGGGGACGGAAGAGCGCCGATTCACCCTGGGGGAGTTGAAGTCAACGATCCTCAACATCGTTCCCGGCCAGAGGATCGCCTATGTCACCGATGCCGCCAATACCCCGGCAAACGCGGCAAAGATCGTTGAACTCGCCCGTGGGGCCGACTTTCTCTTCATCGAGGCGGCTTTTCTCGATGCGGAGCAGGCCCAGGCCAGTGAGCGGCATCACCTGACCGCCCGCCAAGCCGGGCTGCTTGCCCGAAAGGCAGGGGTCGCCAGGGTGATCCCCTTTCACTTCTCACCCCGCTACCAGGGCATGGAGGAGGCGCTGCTGCGGGAGCTGGGGACATGATACCGAGGCACCATAACACCCTGGCGGCAGGCTCTGGTTATTTCTTACAGGTGCAACGGGATGTGGTAAAACGGGTTGGACAGATGGGCAGGGGAAAGGCCACTGGAGCGGCATGGCGGAGATTAATGTTTGTCCACAATTGACGAGTATACACGGAAGATATTTTTTTTAACAGCCTGTTTATTTCATTTTACGGTGGTATAGTTGAATCAGTTGGAAAGACGTACAAACCATACAAAGGAGGTTTTACTTTTTATGGAAGACACTCCGCCTGGCTCTTTAGCGTAGTATAGGCAGTAACCATATTCCGATGCATGACAGATCGGACACATCCTCGCAAGAGGAACAAGGATCTAAAAAATTCCAGAAGCCCACCGATTATTTGGTGGGCTTTTCCTTTCCCAGGGAAGGAACAAACCTGCACCATGACCGCGATCATCCTCATCGGCATACCGGCCAGCGGCAAGAGCACCTTCTACCGACAGCGGTTCTTCTTCACCCATGTGCGCATCAGCCTGGTTGACAGGCGGGGGATGGGGGGTAATGTCCAGGAATAATCCTGATTATCACTTTGCCGGCGCCGGCAAACCGATCAAAGGCGGCAAGGGTGCGGTACAGGTTGTTGACGACTACCATCTCTTGCGATTCGCATACGTGGTCTGCTCCGTTGACAGGTGCGGGCTGGCAGGGTAAGGTGAGGTGGTTATTGTACTCGGTTGGTACGCATGACGCGGTTTTATTTTTGTTGTCAATATGCTCCATTGAGGTATAATGTACCATGAAGCCACTGTTGATCACCGTTGTGGAAACCGCTTCGTTCGTAGTTGATGCAAAGGCCTGCATGAGGGAAGAGGAGCGAACCGAGGCTATTGATATGATTGCCGCCAACCCTGAATGTGGTGATCTTGTTCCGGGCGGCGGTGGCATCCGCAAGGTCCGGTTTGCCATAGGCGGCAAAGGAAAAAGCAGCGGCGTGCGGATTATCTACTATTACCACAACGAACGGGTTCCGACATTCCTGCTGGCTGTATTCGCCAAGAATGACCGGGGGAATCTGACACGGGCTGAAACGAACATGCTGGGGAATGCGGCCAAAATGCTGGCCCGCAAATACGGAGAATAGGAACATGGCACGGATAGCATTCGAAAAGATCATGGCTGGCCTGGAAGATGCCTTGGCGTATGCGGATGGCGATAGTTCGCGGGGTACGGCGCATGAGGTGAAGGTCGCGGATGTGGATATAACCCATCTGCGGGAAAAGCTCGGCCTGTCCCAGGACAGGTTTGCCGCCCTGTTCGGCTTGAGCGCCAGAACGGTGCGCAACTGGGAGCAGGGTGTCCGCCAACCCGAAGGTCCGGCGCGGATACTGCTGCAGGTGATCGACCGTGAACCGGAAGCGGTGATGCGGGCGCTGAGAGGGTGAAGTGGTGATTTTTGCGGACCCGAGTTGTTTGTGAGGCGATTATAGGGGCCGCTGAACCGGGAAAGATGACGGTTGGGCGGTTTTTTGTTTTTAAATGAGTATAGCTTTTCAAGACTTGTTCTCTAATGCCCCTTATTTGGAGTGGGGCCATCATGACAACAAAAACACTTCCTGTGCGCGGCGACATATCCTTTGAGGACTTGAAAAGGATCAATGACCACGATGCAGAATACTGGAGCGCACGAGAACTGCAACCGCTCCTTGGTTACAGCCAGTGGCGACGCTTCGAGGATGCGATAAAGCGCGCCATCATTTCGTGCCAACAGTCCGGAAATAATCCGAATTATCACTTTGCCGGCGCCGGCAAACCGATTACAGGCGGCAAGGGTGCTGTACAGGTTGTTGATGACTACCATCTCTCGCGCTTCGCATGCTATCTGATCGCCCAGAACGGTGACCCGCGAAAACCGGAGATAGCCAACGCGCAGAAGTACTTTGCCGTTCAAGCCAGACGTCAAGAGGTATCCGAAGCCCTTGCAGCAGATCAGGAGCGCCTGGAAATCCGCAAACAGTCTTCCGAAGAATTCAAGGCCCTTTCCGGCGCTGCCCGCGATTCGGGCGTGCAGGATCGTATGTTCGGCGTCTTTCACGATGCCGGTTACAAGGGGCTGTATAACGGACTCGGCAAGGAGGCGATCAAGCAGCGCAAGGGCATACCGAAGAAAGAGAACCTGATGGACCGGATGGATACCACTGAACTGGCCGCCAACCAGTTCCGCATGACCCAGACACGGGACAAACTGGCTCGCGAGCGGGTTAGCAGCCAGCAACAGGCTATTCATACCCATGAGGCGGTCGGTCGAGAAGTCCGTGAGGCCATCAAACGTATTGGTGGCTCCATGCCCGAGAACATCCCGGCCGCCGAGCACATCAGTGTGGTGGAGAAGCGGATCAAGAACACCCCGCCCTTGATGGAGCTGGACGAAAAAGATGCCAAGGGACTGACCGGAAAGGTCGATGAGTAGTTCGTACTTCGGCATCCTGAAGTCATGCTCTCATATGCGTAACCTGCTCCGTTGACAGGCGGGGGTTGACGGGGTAAGGTGGGATGCTTTTTTTATGCTTTGGAGTGGGGATGGTAGGGATGGGAGAGTTGGGTGATTTATAGAGGCCGCTGA
Organism: Geobacter sp.; assembly: GCA_003151775.1. Lineage (GTDB taxonomy): Bacteria > Desulfobacterota > Desulfuromonadia > Geobacterales > Pseudopelobacteraceae > Oryzomonas. The sequence continues at coordinate 6,591 of PLYK01000047.1, forward strand.
ACCGGGGAGGATGACGGTTGTGCGGTTTTTTTGTTTCAACACAATGGGATAAGAAAACAACGTTCCTCAAATCAATGAGGTTTTTACATGAAGCTAATTCCGATATCCCCCGCAAAGGCTCTCAATAAGGCCTACCTCAAACAAAGCCTCAAGCGCGAACAGGTTGAGCTGTTCAAGACCAAACTTGCCCATCTATTCCAACGAATCCGAACTGACGAGCACGAAGAACACCTCAAGAACATTGTCTCCGACTTCCTCAAGGATACCTGGTACAAACAGACCAACGAGATCAACACCAGCGGCCGCACCGATCTGGTGATTTACAACGGAACGACCTCAGACGCTTCGGTAGGTGTGCTGATTGAGGTCAAACACCCCGGCAACAAAAATGAGATGATCTCGCCCGAGCGACCCAACGCCAAAGCACTGCATGAGCTTCTACACTATTACATGCAAGAGCGCTACATCAAGGACAACAAGGAGATCAGGCACCTCATCGTATGCAACATCCATGAGTGGTACATCTTCGATGCCGCCGATTTTGAGGGGTTCTTTTTCCATAATCAGAAACTGATAAAAAGCTATAAGGATTGGAAGGACGGTACGTTGCCTGGCATGGGTACCGACTGGCTGTATCAGGAGATTCTCAAACCTCTCATAGAGAAGGAACTTATAGAGCTTCCCTGCGTCTATTTCAATCTCAAGGATTATGTGAGGATCATCCGCAACCCCGCCAAGCAGGAAGACAGCAAGCTCATCGCCCTCTACAAGGTGCTCTCCCCGCCCCACCTGCTCAAACAGCCATTCGCCAACGACAGCAACTCGCTCAATAAAGAGTTCTACAGCGAACTTCTACATATCCTCGGACTGGAAGAGGTTAAGGACAAGGGTAAGAAGCTGATCCGCCGCAAGCCGGAAGGTAGCCGCAACGAAGGTTCGTTGCTGGAGAATACTTTTAATCTCCTCAAGGCTCGCGGGCGGCTCTCCATTCTCACCAACCCACAACAGTACGGTACCAATGCGGAAGAGCAATGTTTCAGCGTTGCCTTGGAGCTGTGCATCACCTGGCTTAACCGTCTTTTGTTTCTGAAATTGTTGGAGGGGCAGTTGATCGCCTACCACAAGGGCGATCGCAACTTCGCCTTCCTCAATAGCAGCCGGATCGAGGGCTTTGGCGAGTTGAACGAGCTGTTCTTCGAAGTTCTGGCTGTAGACATGAAAGATCGTAGTGCTTCGGTACGCTCCAAGTTCGGCAATATTCCCTACCTGAACAGCTCTCTTTTCGAGGAGAGCGACTTGGAACGGGCTACCATGCGGATCAACGAGTTGAAAAACCGGAGTGATCTGCCGCTAAACGGTGCAACCGTGTTGAAGGCTGCCAACGGCAAGCGCCTTTCCGGCAGAAAAAACACTCTTGTTTATCTGTTCGAATTTCTTGACGCCTACGACTTCGGTGCTGAGGGAAGTGCCGATATTCAGGAGCAGAACAAGAGTATCATCAATGCTTCAGTGCTGGGGCTGATCTTCGAAAAAATCAATGGCTACAAGGACGGCTCTTTCTTCACCCCCGGTTTCATCACCATGTACATCTGCCGCGAGACCATCCGCCGAGCTGTTGTGCGCAAATTCAATGAAACATACAGATGGAACTGCGCAAATATCACTGAGCTGTATAACGACCTCTATCGCCAACGCATTCCGTTGAAAGAGGCAAACGTACTGATCAACAGCCTCAAAATATGCGACCCGGCGGTTGGCTCGGGCCATTTCCTGGTATCCGCGTTGAACGAGATCATAGCAATCAAGAGCGAGTTGAAAATACTAGCCGACAGTGGCGGGAAGTTGTTGCGGTGTGACGTCATCACCGAAAACGACGAGTTGATCGTCACCGTAGATGACCAGATTTTCGAATACAACTACAAGGACGCCGAATCTCAGCGGTTGCAGGAGACGCTCTTCCACGAAAAAGAGACCATCATCGAAAACTGCCTGTTCGGTGTGGATATCAACCCCAAGTCGGTCATGATCTGTCGTCTGCGTCTCTGGATCGAGCTGTTGAAGAATTCCTATTACCGTAGCGGCAGCGAGGAGCTGGAAACTCTCCCCAACATCGACATCAACATCAAGTGCGGCAACTCTCTGATAAGCCGCTTTGTCTTGGGTAGTAACGCGAATTTGCCCGCAGCTAGTCGGAACAAGTTGAAGGAGTTGACTGAAAAATATCGCCGTCATGTCTTCGAGTACAAACTCTCGCCTGCCAACAAGGCGCAGTTACGTAAGGTGATTGACAGCATCAAACACGACCTGGAGAACTTCGGCCTGCCCAATGACAAGGATTTGATTGCGTTGCGCAAGAAAGAAAACGAAGTTGCCCAACTCGGCTTTGCCTTTGATAAAAAGGGAGTGGAAGTGCGGAAGAAGCTCTTGGCCGAAGCGGAAGTGCTGCGAGAACGCTTCGCCGAGAAAGAGCGACTGGTCTACAACAACGCCTTTGAATGGCGTTTTGAATTCCCCGAGGTGCTGGACATTAACGGGGAGTTCGTTGGTTTTGACGCCATCATAGGCAATCCGCCGTACATTCGGCAGGAGGCCATCAAGGAGCAGAAACCGGCCTTTATGGAGATGTTCGGCTCGTTCTACTGCGGCACAGCCGATATCTACACGTACTTTTATAAAACCGGTCTCAACCTGCTCAAGACTGGTTCCACCCTCTGCTACATCGCCCCAAATAAATTCATGCGCGCCGGTTACGGGAAGAACACCCGCGATCTGCTGACCACCCAGGCCAAGCCGCTGATAGTACTGGACTTTGGCGATCTGCCGATATTTGACGAGGCTACAACCTATCCATCGATTGTGATGGTGGAAAAGCGACCCCCCTCCCAGCCTCCCCCCGCTGGGGGGAGGAGTAAAAAGAACTCCCTCCCCCAGCGGGGAAGGGTCGGGGAGGGGGAAAATTTCTTCGCCGCCACTTTCACCGATTTCGAGCAGTTAACACGCTTTGACGAAACCCTCTCCACTATTGGCTTTGCCATACCGGTTGCGGCCCTGAAGAGTGAAGGATGGAACCTGGAGCGACCCGATGTGCTAGCATTGATGGACAAACTACGCAAGGCCGGGAAGCCGCTGGGTGAGTATGTGGATGGGAAGATTTACTATGGCATCAAGACCGGCCTGAACGAGGCGTTCGTTATCGATGAAGAGACAAAGGCTCGGCTGATAGCTGAAGATCCGAAAAGTGCTGAGATTATCAAGCCGTGGCTGCGCGGAAGAGACATACAGAAGTGGAGGCCAGAGTGGGCGAGATTATATATCATCGCCATTTCTAGTAGTGCCAACAAGGATTGGCCGTGGTCGCAGGAGAAGTCAGAGAGTACAGCCCGACCGCTGTTCGAACAAGCGTACCCAACAATTTACAAACATTTGGCAATATTTGAAGACAAACTCAAAAAACGCGATGATCAGGGCCGATTCTGGTGGGAGTTACGTTCATGTGTATATTACAACGAGTTTGATCGACCCAAAATAATGTATGCAGAAATCTCAACAGTAGGCAGATTTATTTTGGAATACGAGGGCCATCTCTCAGACACAACAACTTTTATAATGACCAGCGATTCAGAATGGTTACTTGCTGTCCTTAATTCCAAACTATTTACATACTTGTTATCAATAACAAGTTCAGAAATCAGTGGCGGGTTCTTTCGTTGGAAACGCCAGTACATGGAAAATATTCCTATCGCAGCCGCCAACGATACTCAGCAAGCCCCCGTAATCGAGCGTGTGCAGAAAATCCTTGCCGCCCCCGACAGCTCGGAAGTCCCAAAACTTGAAGCCGAGATCGACCGGCTTGTTTACGAACTCTACGGTCTGACCGAAGAGGAGATTGCGGTGGTCGAGCGGACATGAAAGCAAACCCTACAACCGCCCCCTCCCTAGCCCTCCCCCGCTGGGGGAGGGAACTTTGAAACCACGAATCGAGCCAACATGACCGAAACCACCTGTGATTTCTATTGCGACAGGATCCTGAAAGGCCTTCCGGACGTGCCGGTGTTCTTTGAGAACGAACGGGTCTTTGCCTTTCACCACATTCAGTTGTGAAGGAATACTTGACAACTGCCGCTGATGGCAAAAGCTATCAGTCCCATTATCTCAACCTAAGACCTACGTTCCCTCCCCCAGCGGGGGAGGGGCAGGGAGGGGGAAGATTCTCCCGGTGGGGATATGTGCAGAATAGGTGACCAATGGAGACACCCGCCAAGCTCTTCATTCCAACACCGGTACCATCGCAGTTGCTTCAAGCCGCTCGTGCCTTGCGTGGCACAATGACCGATGCAGAACAACTGGTATGGTATTGTCTGCGACGCAAACAGCTTGACGGTTTCCGTTTTCGCAGACAGCATCCTATTGAGCGGTTTGTTCTGGATTTCTATTGCAGCGAAGTAAGGCTTGCGATAGAAATCGATGGCGGACAGCATAACGAGCCGGACGCAGTGGTTCGCGATAAGGAGCGCACGGATTTTTTGTCGGCTTGTGACATAGAGGTACTGAGATTCTGGAACAATGAGGTCCTAACCGATTTAGAAGCAGTATTGCAGAAGATTTATGAGGTGCTTTTGGAGCGTGCAGCGCGGAATGCGACCCTCTGTCCCTTTTTCCCCCTCCCTGACTCTCCCCCGCTGGGGGAGGGAACTTTAAGCCCACGTAGCGAGCCAACATGACCTCACCAACCTGTGATTTCTATTGCGACAGGATACAGAAACGCCTTCCGGACGTGCCGGTGTACTTCGAGAACGAACGGGTCTTTGCCTTTCACCACACCAACCCCCTCTGGGAAAACCACGTGGTCCTGCTCCCCAAACGACACATCGAATCCCTTATCACCATGGAAGAGGCCGACAACGACCTGCTCCTGGAACTGATGCGCACGGCCAAAATGATCGCCCGCGACTTCATGGACCGCTTCGGGGCCTGCCGGGTGTACACCAACCTGGGTGAGTACCAGTCCTCCAAGCACCTCCACTGGCACATCGGCTGCGGCACCCAGTTGCGTCCCTATTGACAAGGCCGGCCGAATGCTTGAGAATCGCTGAACGTGGGGATTGTGAGTGAAACCCTTCTTTTCGAAAATTTATGTCTTGGTAGTCCGGAAAACTGGTTATATAGTGAATTCAGGGCTACGGAGCCATTCCCCCACCACTTCATTCCGGACAGGAGAAGGCAAATGAAAAAGGATTCTACGGAAAAGACCCTCTCTGCTCTTTCGAAAAAGGTCGGTCAGTCGGTACGCGCCGAGGCCAAGTTGGTCAAAAAGTCGCTGATAGCCAGTTTTCGCAAGGAAATGTCCCATGCCAAGACGGATGCCAGAACCATTGTCGGCCGAAAGTCCGCCGGAAAAGCCTAAGCTTCTGGTAATCGCCGGGCCGAACGGTTCCGGGAAAACCACCTTTACCAAGCAGTTGCTCGGGCATCACTGGTCGGGCGATTGCGTGTTCATCAATCCCGACGTCATCGCCGAGCAGGAATTCGGAGGATGGAACGACCAAACGGCGATTCTGAAAGCTGCAGACCGTGCCGCTGAAATGCGTGAGGAATGTCTGCGCACTAGAACAAGCATGGTGGTGGAAACCGTTCTTTCGAAGGAAGATAAGGTCGATTTTTTGCGGCGTGCACAAGAAAGCGGTTTTTTTGTGCGCGTCTTTTTTATTGGCACGGATACGCCTGAGATTAACGCCGCCAGGGTTACCCGCCGGATGATCGAAGGCGGCCACGAAGTACCCATTAACAAGATCCTCGCCAGATATTTCAGGTCCATGCGTCTGTGCGTCTCGGTAGGTCTTATTGCAGACCGATTGTACGTCCATGACAACTCTTTTGACGGCGAAGACCCGGTACTGTTGTTCAGAAAGCATGATGGAGAGTTCTACAAGACATATCCGGGTCTGAACAAGCACTGGTGGGCTGAAGAAATTTTCAGGGAACTGCGAAAGCTCAAAAAACTGGAGACGGTTTCCAGTACCAGTGATAATTGAAGTGTCATTGTCTGGTTGTTATAGCTACAAATGACCTCACCCACCTGTGATTTCTTTTGCGACAAGATCCTGAAACGCCTTCCGGACGTGCCGGTTTACTTCGAGAACGAACGGGTCTTTGCCTTTCACCACACCAATTTTACCTTCACGCCGGTCCGTGCCGGCAAGGAGTGAACCATGCCGAACTACAGCTATTTCCCGACCCCCGATTTTGCTTCCAAATTGGCAAAGATCGAGAAACGCGACCCGCCGGGGCATACCCGCATCCTGGACGTGATCGGCCGGATACTCAGCAACCCCGGCGACGCCGACGGCTGGATGCACGGCGACCACCGTGGCCGTCTCAAGAAGTACGTGGGCAGGAGCGACTACCGCCTCATCTACAACTGGTGCGAAGCCTGTCGCAAGCAGGCCAAGACCCTGGAAGAGAAGTGCGGGTTCTGCCATGAGGTGCAAGACAACAGCGTCATCTTCTTCAGCGTCTACCATAAGAATGAGGCCAGCCGGGTCTGAACGAGAGAACGATGCCAAAACATCACCCACCGAGAGAAGAACCACTCGCGACCCGCACGCAGGGATTCACCTGCCCCCACTGCGGCGAACGCATCTCCATGGTGCTGGACCTGTCGGCCGGCTTTCAGCGCTACATCGAGGATTGCGAGGTCTGCTGCAACCCCATCGAGATCATCTATCAGGCGGAGGAAGGGGTGATCGTCGCGTTCCGGGCCGGGATTCCGTGAGCGAAGGGGAGCGGCCGAAGCTGCGGGTTGTTGGTGGCTGCTTGCCAATGATTGCGTTATGATGTATATCTTAGTCATATACAGGGAGCAGTAATGGGGCCATTGGAAAAGATAACCGGCTTTGAATGGGATAAGGTCCGAATTATTTCTGCCCGGGACATGCACCGAACGGAGCGAACTATTTATGAACAAGAAGCTTAAAGAGATACCAAAATTTGCCAACGAGGATGAAGAGCGGGAGTTCTGGCTGATCCACGACACGACTGATTACTTTGACTGGTCGAAAGCCAAAAGAGTCACCTTCCCGAATCTGAAACCGACGACTCAATCCATCTCCCTGCGGCTGCCGCTCTGGATGCTGGATTCCATCAAGACCACCGCCAACCGGCAGGATGTGCCCTATCAGTCGCTCATCAAGGTTTGGTTGAACGAAAAACTGGAGGAGGCGCACCACAGTGCCAAGTAAGCGATGCCTCGTTTGGGAGAATAAGGGTCTGGTCTTGAAGCCTCAGCCTTTTTTGCTTTGATCAGGCTGCGCCATCTACGGCTTTCGGATCACTTTCACACTGTCGGGCCTCCCCATGGGACAGGACAGCCCCCCATGCCCCATTACGCCACACAACCCGGCACCAAACACCATTGACACCATGGACCGCTCCTCGCGCAACCGGCTTACGGAAAAACTCCTCCCCCAATTTGGCGGGGAGACCCTGTTCGACGCCGTCGGCCGGGTGGTCTGCAGTGCCGGCTGCCTGCCGCGCAAGGAGCTGTACGAGGCATGGGAGGTTGCCCGCCGGGTGCGCCGCCGCTTCAGAGGGGGGCGGATCGTCGATCTGGCCTGCGGTCACGGGCTGCTGGCCCAGATCCTGCTGCTGCTCGACGACACCTCTCCCCTGGCCCTGGCCGTTGACCGCCGGGTCCCCAAGAGCGCCGCAACCCTGGCGGCTGCCATGAACGCAGCCTGGCCGCGCCTGCAGGGGCGCATCCAGTTCGTGGAGGCCGACCTGGAGGGGGTGGAACTGCTTTGCGGCGATCTGGTGGTTTCGGCCCACGCCTGCGGCGGGCTGACCGACCTGATCCTGGGCCGGGCAATGGAGGCCGGGGCCAGGGTGGCGGTATTGCCCTGTTGCCACGACCTCAAGGTAGCCGATCTGGGCGGCCTGGAGGGGTGGCTGGACGGCCCGCTGGCAATGGACGCGGCCCGGGTAGCCCGGCTGCGCTCCCAGGGGTACCGGGTGGTCACCCAGCAGATCCCGGTGGATATCACCCCCAAGAACCGGCTGCTGCTGGCCGAGCCGGATTATGCCTTGGAATAACCCTGTAACCGCAAATGGACGCGGATGAACGCGGATTAACGCGGATAAAACCTGGAACTGAGTGTTCATGAAGAGTTATGGTTCGAGACGCGAAGCCGCCCCCTCACTGCCATGAGATGCCAACCCCAAAGGAGGGTGACATGCCGCAGACCAACGACCTGAAACAATACCGCTGCTACGAGATCTTTTCCCAGTCCACCGGGGTCGAGATCCGCGAGGCGTTCAAGGCCCACGAGGAGGGGGGGCAGGTGACGGAGCGCTCCGGCAGGGTGCAACTGCGTTTCTTCAAGCTGACCCCGAAAACCAAGCCGGACGAGGTGACCCAGATCCGCTTCATCTGCGAACCGGACGAGGCCTACAGCCTGGCGCTGATGATCGGCCAGGTGGCCGCCTCCTCGGCTCCGTGCAAGGAAAAGCTCGCTCCGCATAAGTTTTCGGGCAACGATCAGGCGGCGGAGACGGTGACGACCCTTTCCGTGGAAAAATGGGAGCGGGGCGGCAAGAGCGGCTACGCGCTCACGGTCGGGCGCGGCAAGGATTTTATCAGCGTGCCGGTCCCCCTGACCAGGTTCCTCTTCGCCGGGGAGTTCCTCCGGTCCCTCTCCGTGGAGCAATGCTGGGTGGAGCGGGCGGAGAAGAAACACTGAAGCCTGGTTTGCACTGTTCAGATGCCTTGCCACAGACATCGTTGCGTGAGTGAAAACAGATGTCCCAACCCAAACGCTACAACACCTTTTCCGACGAATTGAAGCGCGTCTTCGGCTGCAAGGTGCAGCGCATCTCCGTGGATGCCGGCTTTACCTGCCCTAACCGGGATGGAACGCTGGATGGGGAGGGATGCATCTTCTGCGGCGGATCGGGCTCCGGGGCCTAC